>JAPPDJ010000002.1 GCA_028824555.1 Gammaproteobacteria bacterium
CACAGCGGCGTCTCGTCGCCCTCGCTACGCGCATTCATGAATAATCCGGGCTAGCCGCACAGAAAGCGGCGTGGCGCTAGGAGGCTGCGCCGTAGGAAACGGCGCTGGCTCGTAGCCGTAGCTGCGAGCGAATGCGAGCACGAAGGCCAGCAGTTCGCGCAGCGAACTGCCAACGCGCCCGTTAGGGCGCGCTAGCCGGCGGTCTTCTCCTCGCGCACGAACCCGAGCAGAACGAGGCCGATTATCAGCACGACCACCACCGACAGCATTCCGAGCCGTGAGCTGCCGGTGAGGACGCCCGTGATCGCCACCAGCGCTGGTCCGATGATGGCGGCGAAGCGGCCCAGCATGTTGAAGAAGCCGAAGAACTCGCCGCTCTGGGCTGGCGGCACGAAGCGGGCGAAGAGGGAGCGCGACACCGCCTGCACACCACCTTGCACCAGCCCCACCGTCGCCGCGAGCACGTAGAACTCCGTCACCGAGGTCATGAAATACGCATAGATCGTGACGGCCACATAGATCGCCACGCCAAAGTAGAGGGTCGGCTTGGGCCCGAACCTCCTTGCCGCGATGCCGAAGGCCAGTGCCGCCGGAAAGCCCACGAACTGGGTGATGAGGAGCGCCACGATGAGGCTTTCGGAAGGAAAGCCCAGCGACAGCCCGTAGTCCACGGCCATGCGGATGATGGTGTGGACGCCGTCGATGTAGAAGAAGTACGCCAGCAGAAACAGCGCCACCATGCGGTGTGCCCGGTATTCGCGGAACGTCTTCGCAAGCGCTTGGAATCCGGCGGCAACCGCACCCACCGCCGCCTCCACTCGAGGCGGCTCGGCGACGTTCCGAAACAGCGGAATGCAGAACACGAGCCACCACAGCGCCACCGTGAGGAAGGAAAGCCGCACCGCTTCCGCCGCGCCGGCAAGGCCAAACGTCTCTGGCGAGAGCGTCATGGCCACGTTGAGCGCAAACAGGAGCCCGCCACCGATATAGCCGAGCGAAAAGCCAAGCGCCGAGACCTCGTCGTAGCGATCCGGCGTGGTCACGCCCACCAGAAGCGCGTCATAGAACACGATCGCGCCAGAAAACCCAATGCTGGCGAGCACATACACCAGGGCCGCCGTGCTCCACTGGCCCTCCCCAACGAAGAACAGCCCCGCCGACATGGCAATGCCGAGGCCGGTGAAGACACCGAGAAACCGCTTGCGCGCCCCGCCACCGTCCGCAATCGCCCCCAAGATCGGCGCCGCAACCAGAATGAACGCACTGCCGATGGAGTTTGCGAACCCAAGCTGCGCTGTGCTCGTGACGGCATCGGACCCCGCGCTCCAATACTCCTTGAAGAACACGGGAAAGAACCCCGCGATCACGGTGGTTGCGAAGACCGAGTTGGCCCAGTCGTAGAGCGCCCACGAAACCACGCTCCGATCCCGAAACAGCTCCCGAACTTTCGCCAAGGCTCGTCCCCTTGTCCTACGACGGCGAGTCTAACCCCGGCACGGGCAAGCCATCGGTCGGAGTCCAGCTCACGTTGCATCCCGCAAAGCGCGACCTCGGGGTGTCAGTCGATACCTCTGGTTCGGTGCTCTCGGCGCATCCGGTCGCGTCGGTTCCACGTAGCCTCCCGCGATCGCCGGCGCAAGGTACCGAGCCCGGAACGACCTGCGGTCGCTGAGCTCCAAGGCGAGCAGAATCTGCCGGGTCGGCATGGCTTCGGTCAACACGCGGAGCAACCGCATTACTTGGGGGCTTTCTTGGGGGGTGGCTTGGGGGGTGGCCAACGCCGCAAGGATGACTTCGAGCATGTACTCGATGAACTTGGAACTCGCGCCTTCCGCCGTGCTTTCGCGTATCGCCCGGTAGTACTCGTTCTGTCGGGCGTGGACCAAGCTCTCAACGGGGATGTGGGCGAAGAGCGGGTTCCAGCGCGTGAGGATCAATGTCTGCCAGAGGCGCCCCAGGCGACCGTTGCCGTCCTCGAACGGGTGGATGAACTCGAACTCGTAGTGAAAGACCGAACTGGCGACGAGCGGATGGGTGTCCGTGGCCGCAACCCAGAGCAGAAGGTCCTTCATCAGCTGCGGCACGCGAGCGGCTGGCGGCCCAACATGCTGCACCTCGCCGCCCCCGACAACGGCGACCTGTCCCGCACGGTATTGCCCCGGCTGGTCGAGGAGCGCAGTCATCAGCAACTCATGCGCCCGAAGCAGATGCGATTCGTCGCCCGGGTCCCATCGTTCGAACTCGTCGTATGCCTTGATCGCGTTGCGCGCTTCCTGGATGTCGCGCAACGGACCCGCCACGGGCTTGCCGTCAAGAATCGTCGTGATCTGCTCTTCGCTGAGAGCATTCCCTTCGATGGCCAGCGAACCGTGAAGGGTGCGGATGCGATTGCGACGCCGCAGTCGCAAGTCCTGCCACAGCGCCTCGGACTCCGCGCGGCCAACGGCCTCACCAATCTCCTCGACCAAGCCAAGGATGCGTGACGTGATCCGATACGGAGGTTCCTGGCTCATGGCCGCTCGAAACTACCACGGTTCGCCACGCGTGGCCCCCTCGTAGAGAAAGGCATCCTGCCTGTCTTCCGTGCGGGCGCTTGCGGTACGGGTTAACGTAAGCGGATCAAGAGGAGGGGATGCGTATGAGCGAGACGAACCATTACGGGTTCAGCCTGCCCGATGAGCTGGTGCTGCTGCGCGATCAGGTGCGGCGGTTCATGCGGGAGGAAGTGAAGCCTATCGAGGACAAGCTGCCGCACGATGCCACCGGGTGCAGCGCCGAGGACCGGCAGCATCTTCGCGACATCGCCGAAGGCATGGGGCTCACCCGGCTCACGGTGCCAGAGGAATACGGCGGCAATCCCGTCTCCGCCCTCGCCCGGGTCATCATCGCCGAAGAGTCCGCCAAGTGCCGGCTCGGTGGTTACGCCCCCGCCTTGGGCGCGTTCGGCGGCGGGGCGCCGAACATCATCTGGGGTGGCACGCCGGCGCAGATCGAGCAATACGGCATCCCCTGCGTCGAAGGGAAGAAGCGAGCGTTCGTCGCCATCACCGAGCCGACCGGCGGCTCTGACCCGCGCAACAACATCAGCACCCGTGCCGTGAAGCGGGGCGACACGTGGGTCCTGAACGGCCGCAAGATGTGGATCACTGCGGCGCAGGGCGCCGACTACGGCATCATCTTCGCCCGTTCCAAGGACGGCACGGAGAGCGCGCCGCCGGAGATCACCGCGTTCATCGTCGAGCCCACGTTTCCGGGCATCTCCTTCAACGAAATCAAGGTCATCCGGGCCCTCTCGCCCTACGAGATCGTGCTCGACAACTGCGAGGTGCCGGCCGAGAACGTGCTCGGGCCCGTGGGCCAGGGTTTCGGCGTTGCCCAGCGCTGGCTGGTGGACGCTCGCATTCCCTACGCCGCCGGCTGCATCGGCATGGCGCAGGAGGCGCTGGACATGGCTTGCGGCTGGGTCAAGCAACGCGCCGCCCGCGGCGGCTTCCTGGCCGACAAGCAGGCCATTCAATGGATGATCGCCGACTCAGAAGTGGAGCTTCGCGCCGCGCGCCTGCTCGTCTATGACGCCGCCACCAAGGTGGACGAAGGCCTGCCGGGCAAGGTGGACGCTTCGGTGTGCAAGCTCTACGGCACGGAAACCGCCGGCCGGGTGGTGGACCGCGCCATGCAGATGTTCGGCGGCATGGGCATGGCCAAGGAGATGCCGCTCGAGCGGTGGTATCGTGAATTGCGGGTGAAGCGCATCGGCGAGGGGCCTTCCGAAGTCCACCGCATGGTCATCGCTCGCGATAAGCTGCGGAACACGGACGGGGGCATGTATTTCGGCTGAACGACGCAGGGGCGGACCGTTGTGGTCGCCCGCGCCCGTTTGCGCCGAGGCCATTTGTTGACCCAACGCGGGCGAGGACAAGCCTCGCCCCTACGAGCGACACCACAATCTCAAGAGGGGATCATCCATGAAGGACTTCAGCGGCAAGCTCGCCGTCATTACCGGCGGCGGCACTGGCATGGGGCGGGCGCTAGCCCGGCAACTCGTGGCCGAGGGTTGCGACGTGGCCATGTGCGACATCCTCGAGGACAACCTCGTCGAAACCCGGCGCCTGTGCGAAACTGAGGCAAGCCAGGGGCGGGTTATCAGCACCTTCATCTGCGACGTTTCCGACGAAGAGGCCGTGAACGACTTCCGCGACGCCGTAAAGCGCGAGCACGACACCGACCACATTGACCTGCTCTTCAACAACGCCGGCGTCGGTGCCGGCGCGAGCTTCGTGGACGGCGACCGCGACACCTGGGAGCGCACCTTCAACATCTGCTGGTTCGGCGTCTATTTCTGCGCCCGCGCCTTCATGCCGATGCTGCTCGCGAGCAAGGACGCGCACATGGTGAACACCTCAAGCGTCAACGGCTTCTGGGCCACGCTCGGCCCCACCAGCGCGCACAGCTCCTACAGCGCCGCCAAGTTCGCCGTGAAGGGCTTCACCGAGGCGCTCATCAACGACTTCGGCACCAACGCGCCGCACGTGAAGGTGTCCGTGGTGATGCCCGGCCACATCGGCACGTCCATAGCCCTCAACTCCAACCGCATCATCACCGGCCGCGAAGAGAGGCAGATGACCCCCGCGCAGCTCGAAGTGGCGCGCGAGCGCTGGTCTTCCCTAGGCATGCTCGAAGACGACGCCTCCGACGAGCAAGTGCTGGCCATGATGGAACAGATGGGCCGCAACTTCCGCGACAACGCCCGCACGACGGCAGAAATGGCCGCCTCGATCATCTTGGACGGCGTGCGCGAAGAACGCTGGCGCATCTTGGTAGGTGACGACGCCCACGTGCTCGACAACATGGTGCGCTCCGACCCGGAAAGCGCCTATTCCGAGGAGTTCATCGAGAAGCTCCGCGCAACGGACGAGTGGACAGTGGGCTAGCAGTCGGTCGGACTTGGCGATGGGACGGTTCTCGGAGGGAAGGCATTCTGCCTTCCCTGGCGCCGTCAGGCGCCCTGCCTTCGCAACCTCGCGCTCGCGCACCTGACGGTGCGCAGGGAAGGCAGAATGCCTTCCCTCCGAAGACCCGCCTTGCAAATGCGTTAGCGAGCAAAATTGCGTTGATCCGGGGTGAGCGGCACCACGTCGGTAGTTTCCATGTACCACGTGAGCATTCGGTCGCGCAGGCGCGCGAGTTCTGGGGCGTATTCCGCTGCGTGGATGAGGTTCTGGGTCTCGCCGGGGTCGTTCGCGAGGTCGTATAGCTCGTCGGTCTCGTAGGCTCGGCGGACGTACTTGAAACGGGTGTCGCGGCACATCGTGGCCTTGGTGTGAAGGAGGGGGCGGTCTTCACGTACCTGCAGGTTGACCCTCGGGGAGTAGAGGCCGAGAGACGAGGCGGTCGAGACGCTTTCGCGTTCGCTGGCTTGTGCCTCGTCTTCGAGCCGACCGCCTTCGCAGAAGACGGCGTCGCGGTGGTCCGCGCTCGGGTCCGCCAGCACGTTCGCGAGCGAGCGGCCGAAGTGCCAGTAACCGCAGTCGATGTCCGCCATGTCGTACACGGTGGCGGGGAAGTCCACCAGTTCCACCATCTGCTCGCGTATGCCCGGTGTTGACGCGCCGCTCGGAGGCTTCACCACAAAGGGCACGCGGCTCAGAGCATCTTGGAAGGTGTTTTGGGTCTTCTCGACGAGGCCGTAGTCGCCGGTGAAATCGCCGTGGTCGGAGAACACGAACAGGGCCGTGGCGTCATAGAGGCCCGTCTCCCGCAGCGCATCCACGAGGAGCCCTAGCTGGTGATCCACCCGGGCGCACATGCCGTAGTAGGTGGCGCGAAGTTCCCGCCAGCGCTCCTCCGTCCAGCCTGTCAATCCCTGGCCGTCGCGAATGCCGGCCAGCAAGGCGGGTTTGTCGTCCCATGTTTCGTACACGTGGCGGGGCGGCACCGATGAACGGTCCGTGAGGGAAAACCACGGCTCCTCCACGCAATAGGGCGGATGCGGATAGCCGAGCGGCAGGAACAGGCAGAGCGGCTGGTCGGAATCCTCGCACTCGCGCAGGAAGTCGATGGCGCCATACACCATCGACCAGTCGCCATCGCAGTACACGCGCTCGCCAGCGGCATCGAGGCGGCCCTTGAAGAAGCTGAAGTGGTTGTCGCCGTCCGGTGGCCCGCGCCAGGCGAGGTCGCCACCGTGGTTTCCCTCCCGGCGTGTGACGCCCCAGCGCACGTAGTCGGCGGCTGTCGGTCGAAAATGCACGTCGCAGTGTTGCTCGCAGCCGAGCTGCCCCGGCACGAGGTCGTTCTTGCCGCCCCACCAGACGAAATAGCCGCTGTCCTTCAGCACCTTGAGGAGGTTGGTCTCGCCGAGGTCGGGGTTCAGCATGTGGTGCATGGTGCGGTGGCCGCGCACGTGCGGATACCAGCCGGTCATGAACGAGCATCGGCTTGGCGTGCAAACCGTCGCCTGCACGAAGGCGTTGCGAAAGGAGACGGCCTCCGTCGCCACGAGCCCGTCGAGCACCGGTGTCGAGACCGCCGGGTGGCCCAGGTGGCCAAGGGCATCGCCACGCCACTGGTCGGGGTTGAAGATGACGATGTGGGGGCGCTTGGGCATTCGGGACTCCTTCGAGGAACGACGGGCCTTTGTAGGGAGGGCATTCTGCCTTCCCAACCTGCCGATAGGAGCGTTGCCTTCCCCTCGAGAGGGTTCGTGTGCAAGCTGTCGGATTGCTAGCCCCGGATTGGCGCCTCTGCACACCGCCCGACATCCCCCCCTCCGAGAAACGGCGAGGAACGCCGTTTCTCGACTCCCCCGCAAGGGGGGAGTGACAGGAAAGTGCGCGCCACCGCCGTCGTTGGGGATGCGAGGGATGACAGGAAAGTGCGCGCCACCACCGTTGTTGGGGATGCGAGGGCCTTCCTGTCACTCCCCCCTTGCGGGGGAGTCGAAAAGCGCCTCGCTTTTCGGAGGG
>JAPPDJ010000149.1 GCA_028824555.1 Gammaproteobacteria bacterium
GGAACGACCATGACCGTCAGCACCTATCTCACCTTTGACGGCAACTGCCGGGAAGCGTTTGAGTTCTACCGCGACGTTTTCGGCGGCGAGTTCGAGATGCTCTCCACGTTCGGCGAGAGCCCGGAGGACATGGGCGTGCCGGAGGAACTCAAGGATGCAGTGATGCACGTCTCACTGCCCATCGGCAAGAGCGTGCTCATGGGCAGCGACAACACGCCGGAAGGGCCACCCCTGGCCGCGGGCAACAACTTCTCCCTTTCCGTCGATGCCGAGAGCCGCGACCATGCGGACCAGTTGCTGGCACGGCTGTCCGCGGGCGGCACCGTGACCATGCCCATGGACGTGACCTTCTGGGGCGCCTACTTCGGTATGTGCAGCGACCGCTTCGGCATCAACTGGATGGTGGTGCACGAACTGGCCGGCAGCGCAGCCTGACTGTCAGGCGGCGTACGCCGGCAGCGGTTCGCCTTCAATCGTCACCCGGTGCATCAGGCGGCGCTCGCCCGGGTAGTCGTTGAGGGCGTGGTGCCAGGTGGCGCGGTTGTCCCAGAAGGCGACGCTGCCCTCGCGCCAATGGAAGCGACAGGTGTGTTCCTCGCGTGCGCCCAGTTCGTACAGATACGCGAGCAGTGGGCGCGATTCCTCCACCGTCCAGCCATCGAAGCGGATCGTGAAGCCCGGATTGACGTAGAGCGCGGCCCGACCCGATACCGGATGGCGCACGATCACCGGATGCACGGCGTCCTGCGTTGCGAGTTCCGGGTTGTGGTAGCGGTCGTCCTCCATGCGCGAATAGAAACCCTCGGAGCCGAACACATGGCGGCTCGAATGCACCGCTGACATGCCCATGAGGGTTTCGCGTAGGCCGTCCGAGAGTGCCTCGGCGGCGAGATACATGCTGGCGAAAAGGGTGTCGCCGCCATTCGCGGGCACTTCCTTGGCGTGCAGCATGGAGCCCAAGGCCGGGATGGCGTCGTAGGAGTGATCGGTGTGCCAGCCGCCGCCGATGTTGGTTTCGTGGCGAGGCTCCTTCAACACCAGCGCTACCTCCGGCTGCTCCGGCACCGGCGTGAAGAAGCGATTGACGTTCACGTCGCCAAAGCGCCGCGCCACCTTGAGCTGCTGCGCCGGGGTCATGTCCTGGTCGTGGAAGAAGACCACGCCGTGTTCGCCTTGCGCGGCGCGGATGGCCGCCACGTCGGCTTCCGTGAGCGTGTTGAGGTCGGCACCCTGTACCTCGGCGCCACAGCCTCCTTGCATCGGCACGATCTTCACGCGGCTTCCTCCTTCGCGCTTGTTTCGACGCGCGCCAACAGCATACCCTTTGCCGTCCATTGCATCCCGACCTACGCGGCCAGTTTGAGGGGAACCCACATGACGCAATCCGTGATCGAACTCGAAAAGACCGGCAGCACAGCCATCGTGACGCTCTGCCGGCCAGAGAAGCTGAATGCCCTCTCGGCCGATTTGCGTGACGCAATGCTCGAAACCTTCGCCAGCGTCCAGTCCGACGATGCCGTTCGCGCCGTGGTTGTTACTGGTGCCGGGCGGGGGTTTTGCTCCGGCGCCGATCTGACGACGCCGGCGCCCAAGCCGCCGCCTCCGACGCAAGACGCCCATCTCGACGATCTCGGCTGGGTGGGGCGGCAGGCGATTTCCGTCTATCGCCTCAGCAAACCCGTGATCGCGGCGGTGAACGGCGTCGCGGCCGGCGCTGGCATGAGCTTGGCGCTCGCTTGCGACGTGCGCGTCGGCAGCGAACTCAGCCGCTTCAAGACCGTCTTCATCGAGCGCAACCTGTCGCCCGACTCCGGCATGAGCTTCTTCCTGCCGCGCATCGTCGGCTACTCTCGCGCCGCCGATCTCATCTACACGAGCCGCATGGTGGGTGCCGAGGAGGCGTATCGGATCGGATTGCTCGATCGCTTCGTGGACGCCGATGCGTTGCTCGAAACCGCCGTGGCGGTGGCCGAGCAGATGGCCGCCTGGCCGCCGCTGGCACTGCGCATGTCGAAGCGCGTGCTGCAGCACAACATCGAATGCGACCTCGAAGACGCCTTGCGCTTCGAGTACACCAGCCTCACCTTCGGCAACAAGGCGGTGAACGACCGCAAGGAGTCCATCGCCGCCTTCCGCGAGCGGCGCAAGCCCATTTACACCGGCACTTAGTGGGCTTTAGCCTGACGGGAAGGCTGCCCGAAAAAGGCGACGCATGCGTCGCCCCTACGGAAACGTGTCGCCGCGCTAATGCGCCACGGAGCGCGGCGTCGGCACGATGCGGGTCACGTCAATGCCGGAGCGATCCAAGAGCTCGCCCACCCGAGGGGCGATGTCCTTCTCCCAGGTCTCGCTCTGGTACACCTTCTCGTACAGCTCCTCGCGCTCTGCCTCCGAGGCGAAGCGGCGCATCCAGACATAGGTGGTGTCGTCTTCTTCGCCACGAAAGCTGCCGGTGATGACCATTCCCTTCCCGACTTGGAAGGGGATGATGACGTCCTCCATGTACGCCACCCACTCATCCATCTTGCCTTCGAGCACTTTGTATCGCCTGAGTTCGTAGAACATCACGCCGCTCCCTCGTTCGCGCCAAACCAAAGGCGGAAGTCTGTCGGATGCGGCAGGCTCGATGCAAGAGCGACGCAGCTCAAGCTGGAGACAAACACTCCGATCCAATCAGCCGCATTCTGCGACCATTATTCTGGTACATTTGATCTTTTTCGGCGCAAAGTACCAGCATTTCGGTAACGCAATGGTCCACCATCTACCACCACTCGGCGAAAACCTGCGCCACGCTCGCAAGCTCCGGTTTCCGAAAGACGATCTCGCCGCCTTTGCGCTGCGCGTCGGCGTCAGCCGCTCGACGCTGCAGAAAATGGAAAAGGGCGACCTTTCCGTCGGAATCGGGAAATACTACCGCGCGGCACAGGTGCTCCGCCTCTCCGACACATTCTCCGATCTGCTCCACCTTGAGGACAGCCTGTTTGACGACCCGCGTCTGCCACTTTGACATTCATGTCGACAGCCGCCACACCGGCACGATCAACGCTGCCGAATGCGTGGTGCTCGAAGAGGGCGGTTTCGTGCGCAGGGTGGACTTCCGCTACCTGCCCGAATTTGCCCTACATCCGCACGGCTTTGCCCTAGAACCGCAAAGGCTGCCGCTCGGCCTGGGTGAAACCCGCTTCAACTGCCAAGGGGGCATGCCTGGCTTCATCGACGACCACTTGCCCGACTCGTGGGGGACCAAGGTGTTGACGGCGCTGGCCTTGCACCGCGATGGCGTTCGTTTGAACCGAAACAGCGCAATCGACCTTTTGACGCTCCTTGGCGGCACGAGCAGCATCGGTGCGCTCTCGTTCGTCCCACTGGACCAAGGATCTCCCTCACCGCCTCCGGGCTTCGCCAACGTCGGCGCTTCCATCGACCAACTGGCGGTGGCGGAGCGGGCCGCAACGCGCATCGATGCGGTGGATTGGTCCCAAGGCACCGACAGCATTGGTCTCGCCAAGCTCGCGCACGACGGTAGCAGCATCGGCGGCGCCCGACCGAAAGCGCTGATCACCGACGGCAGCAACCACTACCTCGCCAAGTTCAACCGCCTTTCTGGCGATGGCTACAACAACGCCCGCGTGGAGCTCGCTTGCCTGAACATGGCGCGCGCGGCGGGGCTCGAAGTCACCGACGGGAAGGTCGTGGCCGGCGTGAACGGACGCGAGGCCCTGCTGCTAAGGCGCTTCGACATCGATGCACATCGTCACCGCCGACACTTGGTGACTCTCAATGCGCTGCTCAAGGAGCCGACCACCGAGCGCGACTCGGGCCTCAGATTTCGCTACGACGATGTCGCTGACGTCCTGCGGAGCCATTCGGTGTCGGTGCAAGCGGATTTGGCACAGCTCGCGCGGCTGGCGCTGTTCAATCGCGCCATCAACAACACTGACGACCACGCCCGCAACTTCAGCCTCATCCACGACGGCGACGGCTATCGCCTTGCGCCAGCATACGATCTGGTGCCGAACCTAGCTTTTGGCGAATACCACGCGGCCAGCTTCGGCCATCAGCCATGGCCACCACAACCGTCCGAAATGGCCAGGGTTGGCAGGATTTTCTCCCTCCCCAAGGCCGTCTCTCAATCCTGCGCGAGCGAGGTGCGCGCCGCCGTCGAACGTTGGCCCGAATTCGCCGAGCAGGCCGGGATTGCTGAGGAAGAGTGCGAGCGGATCGGGGCACGCTTTCACCCTTAGGTGCTAGCCGCAATTCTCACCAGCACTCGTTTGCGGACGACGATGCACTCGCTACGAGGGCTGGTGAGAATTGCGGGCTACGGGAGCGTTGCGCTTCCGTGGTAGCGTTCGCGCATCAACCTTGAAGGCGGGGATCGATGGCGGCGCTCGACGGAATGCGGATTCTTGACATGACGCAATACGAGGCGGGCACATCCTGCACGCAGAGCCTCGCGTGGCTCGGCGCGGACGTGGTGAAGGTGGAGCAGCCCGGCATCGGCGATCCGGGGCGTGGCCGCGCCGCCGGCAACAACATCGACCGGGAGTACTTCATCGTCTGGAACTCGAACAAGCGCAGCGTCACGCTCAATCTCGGCACGCCCGAAGGTCGGGAGCTGCTGCTGTCGATGGCGCCGAAATACGACGTCTTCATCGAGAACTACGGCCCCGGCGTCGTCGAGAAGCTCGACATCGGCTACGACGTGATGCGCGAGCGCAACCCGGAGATCATCTATTTGCGCATCAAGGGCTTTGGCACGAGCGGCCCGTACTCGCACTACAAATGCATGGACATGGTGGCGCAGGCCGCGGCCGGCGCCTTCTCCATCACCGGCAATCCCGACGGCCCGCCCATGCGCCCCGGCCCCACCATGGGCGATGCCGGCACCGGGATGCAGGCCGCCCTCGCGGTCACCGCCGCCTGGGCGCAGAAGCAGCGCACCGGCCAGGGCCAGTTCATCGAACTCTCCATGCAGGAGGCGATGACCTATTACGTGCGCACCGCCATCTCGCACACCGGCTATGGCAAGCGCCCCACGCCGCGCATGGGCAACGGCAGCAACCCGTTCGTCTCGCTCTATCCCTGCGCGCCGGGTGGGGCAAACGACTTTGTGTTCGTCATGGCGGTGAACCCGCGCATGTGGGCCGCGGTCTGCCGCACCATCGGCAAGCCGGACCTGCTCGAAGACGATCGCTTCGCGAGTGCCGCGGCGAGGCAGCAGAACGGTGCCGAACTGACGGCTGAGATCGCCGCCTGGACCCGCACCAAAACCAAGAAGGAGGCCATGACCGAACTCGCGGAAGCGGGGGTGTGCGCAAGCCAGATCTACGAAACCAGCGACCTGTTCGACGACCCACACCTCGTCGAGCGCGACTTCATCCACGACCTCGCCCACCCCGAGCACGGCGACATCCGCCTGCTCGGCTGGCCCGCGCGCATGTCGGCAAGCAGCGTGGAAATCGCACCGGCGCCGCTTCTGGGGCAGCACACGGACAACGTCCTGGAAGAGGACCTGGGCCTCACGGCGGAGGAAATCAGCTCCCTGCGCGACCGAGGTGCCATCGGCAACGAACAGTCCAGCGCCGCCTGACGCCGCACTTGCTCTCCTCTAGCGAGGGAATGCCCCTCGCGGCTCCCCCACGCTGAGGGCTCCCGCTCGGGGAGCGCCCACTCCGCGCGTCGGCTTTGGGGGTTAGTCTCTGGCAGCGATCTTGAAGATGGCGGTGTGGCGGATCTCCATGGCCACGGCGCCGGCGACGACGAATGCCAAGGTTAGGTCGAGGAACTCGTGGCCCTTGCGACGCCACTTGTTGGTGGGAACGGCACGCACATCCACGCTGTCGCCGACGCGGATGGGTTGGTGCAGGCGGAAGTCCGAGCCGACGTGCATCCATGCCGGAAGCAGGTAGCGGCGGGTGAGGGCGCGGTTGGCGATGTTGAGCCAGCCATGCGGGTGAACGAGCGCCGCTTCGCGGCGCTTTGGCAGCTTTTCGCTCCGCGAAAACTGCAACCGGTCGTCGCTACCCTGACCGGTCCGAGCACCTTCCGCGACGGATGCACTTTGCCCTACGGCGTAGATGTCGAGATCGTCGGCCACTTGCGCCGCGAACTCCGCGTTCTCGACGACGCTCGGCTGCCACTCGAAGGCGCCGAAGGGCTCGCCCACGTGGATGTTGTCCCAGCGAATCTCCGGTCGTTCTGAGCCTTCGCCTTCGCCGGCGTCCGGTGCCGCTTCGGGCGGTTCGTGCCACGGGCCGGTTCTGAGTTCCGCCAGCAGCGTCTCGCCTCGGGCGAAGCAGCGCACGAGGTGGTCGTCGCCAGAGACCATGTGCCGGATGACGAGTTCGTCGCCGTCGTAGGCCGGTTTCAGGAAACGCACTTCGCCGCGATGCCCCTTTGCCCAGCCATCCCCCATCGTCTCGATGAGGGGATGCGTCATGTGGCCGAACACCGCCGCGCCCGGCACCAGCCCGCCCTCGAAGCCGAACTTCTGCGCCACATCCAGGTCGTGGATGCGGTTTTCGCTCTCGGCGGAGAAGTTGCGCGCCACGCTGCG
Organism: Gammaproteobacteria bacterium; assembly: GCA_028824555.1. Lineage (GTDB taxonomy): Bacteria > Pseudomonadota > Gammaproteobacteria > Pseudomonadales > Azotimanducaceae > VXYL01. The sequence goes on from JAPPDJ010000149.1 coordinate 6,560, forward strand.
ATACTCGCTCGCAACATCCCCTTGCCAGTTCTCGCTTTCGTTCGATTGGCTCAACGATCACCTCCTCGTCCGTCGCCGCGGCATTCTACGGGCAGTTCAGGACGGGCGGGGAACGCGGAAGATTCGACCAGCCCCCCCTCCGAGAAAAGGCGAGGACGCCGTTTCTCGACTCCCCCGCAAGGGGGGAGTGACAGGGAGGGCCCGCAAACCGCTCTGCGCGGGTGACAGGGAGGGGCCCGCGCTGTGCGCGTGAAGGGGAATCGGACGCGACGCTCCTCCTATGTCACTCCCCCCTCGCGGGGGAGTCGAGAAAGGCCGTCCACGGCCTTTCTCGGAGGGGGGGC
>JAPPDJ010000152.1 GCA_028824555.1 Gammaproteobacteria bacterium
AGACGGACGCCGTCATCGGTCTTGAACACGGCCCGATCAGCCATGTAGTTGGGCCCGCGCACGCGGTCGAGAGCCGTGAGCGTGTAGCTGACGCGGCCCACCTCGACGCTCTCGCCGACCGCCATGCGCGCATCGATCCCCTCCGAATACTCGCTCGTGACGGCCACGCCCACCATGCAGACGGCGAAGCCCACATGCGCTGTCACCATGCCGAGATAGCCAAGCGGCCGAACGCCGCGGCGTTTGCCGAAGTCGTCCACATGGGTAGCGACGATCCAGATCGCGAGTGCCACCGCCAGTGTGGCTGCGGGCTTCAACACTCCCCCAAGCAGCAACGAAACGAGCACGCCAAGCGCGGCGCCGATGCCGAACAGGACGCCGATGCGGCGCAGCACCGTAAGCGGCGTTCGCTTCCACCGAGCCGCCGGCGCGAGCGCAAGAAACCCGGCGAGCACGAACATCAGCGGCACGAAGACACGGTTGAAGTACGGCGGCCCGATGGAGATGCGGTCGCCGCCGGTGGCCGCCTCGTAGGCCAAGGGGTACAGCGTGTAGATGAAGATCACCGCCACCGCCACCACCAGAAGCAGGTTGTTCACCAGCAGCAGCAGTTCGCGGGAAAGACCACCGTACTGCAGCCGGCTGCGGATGGCCGGCGCCCGCATGGCGTAGAGCGTGAGCGCCCCGCCGATGGCGACGCCGAGCAGGATCAGCAGGAAAAGCCCACGTTCGGGATCCACCGCGAATGCGTGAACGGAGGTGAGCACCCCGGAGCGCACGATGAACGCGCCCACCAGGCAAAACGAGAACGTGGCGAGCGCGAGCAGCACGGTCCAGCTCTTGAATGCCCCGCGCTTCTCGGTAACCGCCAGCGAATGCACGAGCGCAGTTCCGGCCAGCCACGGCATGAACGAGGCGTTCTCCACGGGATCCCAGAACCACCAGCCGCCCCAGCCGAGTTCGTAGTAGGCCCACCAGCTTCCGAGCGCGATGCCGACGGTTTGGAACGCCCAGGCGACGTTGGTCCACGGCCTCGACCAGCGCGCCCAAGCTGCGTCCAAGCGCCCCGACAGGAGCGCTGCCACGGCGAAGGCGAAGGCCACGGAAAAGCCCACGTAACCGATGTACAGCATCGGTGGATGCACGATCTGGCCAAAGTCCTGCAACAGCGGATTGAGGTCGTTGCCTTCCTGTGGCACGAACGGTGCGAGGCGGGCGAAGGGGTTGGAGGCGAGCAGCAGAAACAGCAGGAAGCCGACGTTGAGCAGCCCCAGCACGCCCATCACCCGGCCAAAGAAGGCTTGTTCGAGGCGTCCTCCCGCCAGCGCCACGGCGAGCGTCCAGCCGGCCATGACCAGCGTCCACAAGAGGAAGGAGCCCTCGTGATTGCCCCACACGGCGCTGAATTTGTACTGCCACGGCAGCAGCGTGTTGGAATGGGCGGCGGCCAGCTCCACGGAGAAGTCGTCGCGCAGAAAGGAAACCGTGAGCAAGACGAAGCCGAGCAGAATCAGGCCCGCTTGCGCCGCTGCGAAGCCACGGCAAGCATCCACCCATGTGCTGCGGCCGGTAGCGGCGCCGGCGAGCCCCGCACCCGCGAGCGACATCGCCATCACCAAGGCCGCCACCACGGCAAAGTGGCCGATTTCGGGGATCACGGTCTAGCCCGCATCGTTCGTCACGCGTCGCCGACGGTCACGGCTGCTCGCCTGTTGCCGCCATCATGTCCGCGACTTCCGGCGGCATGTAGTTCTCGTCGTGCTTGGCGAGCACTTCCTCGGCCTCGAACACGCCGTCGGCGCGCAACTGCCCGGCCACAAGCACGCCTTCGCCCTCGCCGAAGAGGCCAGGAAGCAAGCCCTCGTAGTCCACCCGGAACTCGCTTCCCTGGTAATCCGTGACGACGAAGGAAACGCCAAGGCCCGTGTCGTCGTGCGCTACGCTGCCTGCTGCCACCATGCCGCCGGCGCGAATCCGCTTGCCGATCGGTGCCTCCCCTGCCACCACTTGTTCGGGCGGGTAGAACAGATTGATGTCCTGCTCGAGCGCCAGCATGGCAACCGCCAGCGTCACTCCGGCGCCGGCGAGGACGAAGAGCACGGTGGCCGCCCGCTGCCTGCGGAGCGGGGTCACGCCACACCTCCCTGGCCGGGTTCGGGCCGCTTTCTGTCGCCGGATGCGACGGACTGGTTCGGAGCCAAGGCAGCGGCGATCCGTCGCCGGGCGCGGCGCAAGGCAAGCCAAGGCCACACGCCCATGCCCACCAGCGCCGCGGCGCTTAATGCGTAGGCACTCCAAACGTACACGCCGTGCCCGCCCATCGCCAGCCACTCCATCATCGGGTTTGCACCCATGTCCGGACCCAGTCGGCCTTGGCTTCGCGCTCGATGATCTTGGCCCGCAGCGCGGCGATCACGACGCCTACGAGGAAGAGGTAGTAGCCGAGTGCGTTCACCGCCAGTGGCCAGAGCATCGAAGGGTCTATGGAGGGCCTCTCGCCGATGCGGATGCTGGCCGGCTGGTGCAGCGTGGTAAACCAGTCCACCGAGTATTTGATGATGGGAATGTTGACGACGCCGACGATGGCGAGCACCGACACGGCTAGCGCGGCGCGGTCCGCACGCGGCACCGCCTGCCGCAGCGCGATCAGGCCGAAATAGAGAAAGAGCAGCACGAGCATGGAGGTGGTGCGCGCATCCCAGACCCAGCCAGTGCCCCAGGTGGGTATGCCCCAGATGTAGCCGGTGGCGAGGGCCGCTGCCGTGAGCGTCATGCCGACGGGGGCGGCGGCCGCGATGGCGAGGTCCGCCATCTTCATGCGCCAGACCAGATGCACCGCGCCGGCGATGGCGATGGCGACATAGACCGCCTCGGCGAGATGTGCTGCAGGGACGTGGACGTAGAGGATGCGGTAGCTGTCGCCCTGGAGCCGATCCGTCGGCGCGAAACCGAGCCCCCACGCGGAGCCGATAGCGATGAGGGTACCGCCGACCAGATACAGGCCCAGCATCCAGCCCCGCGAGCCGGCGAAAAACCAGCGCGGCGAACCCATCCGATGGAATGTCCGGCGGAACCATTCCGTGGCTTTGCCCATGTCGTTTTCAGTACTCCTGTCCGACGCGCAACGCAGCGCCAATGCCGAACGGGGCAAGTGTAATGGACAGAGCCAAGAGCGCCGCAAGCCAGAGCAGTTCGGCGCTTGGATCGCCGCCGCCAAGTGCCGTCATCGCGGCACCGGAACCGAACAGCAGGGTCGGGACGTACAGCGGCATCACGAGAAGCGCCACCAAGAGGCCACCTCGACCGGTGCCGGCAACGAGAGCGGCGCCGATGGCACCGACCAACGCGAGGGTCGGCGTGCCGAGCAGCAGCGTGAGAGCAAGCACGTACATGCCGGAAGGCGGCAGGTCCACGAGCAGTGCCACGAGCGGACTCAGCGCCGCGATGGGCAGCCCCGACACGATCCAATGCGCTGCCACCTTGCCGAGCAATGCGGCGAACAGGGGTTTGCCGTGGAGCAGCAACTGTTCGAGCGAACCGTCTTCTCGGTCTCGACTGAAAAGCCCCTCCACCGCAAGGACGTTTGCGAACAGCGCCAGCACCCAAAGGGCACCCCCAGCGGCATCGTCCAGGCGCGATGTGGATTGGCCGAGGCCGAGACCCAGCAAGAACGCGGCCAAGGCGAAGAAGGCGATGGGATTCATGGTTTCCGCGCCGTGTCGCGCCCAGATGGCGAGGTCGCGGCGGAACTCGGTGGCGAAGGCGTTCAACTTTCGCCCAGTTGCACGGTCCTGGCTGGAGGGGGGCCGAGCGCACGATGCGTTGCCGCCACCACGCCGCCGCCGCAGTCGAGATGGCGGCGCAACTCGCCCGCTAGGAGCGCAACGCCGGCGTCATCGAGCGCCGTCAATGGCTCGTCGAGCAGCCAAAGCCGGGCGCGACTCGCCAGCACGCCGGCGAGTGCAACCCGACGACGCTGGCCAGCGGAAAGCGACGCAACGCTGCGACCGAGAACGTGCCCGACTTCAAGGCGGACGAGCGCCTCCTCAATGCCAGACTCCACCTCGTTGGCCCGGCGCTGCCCAGCGCAGAGCGCCAGCAGCCAACGCAGGTTCTCCCGCACCGTCAACGTATCGCTCAAGCCCGAGCGATGCCCGAGATAGGCGAATTGGTCGTGTGCCTCCACCGCCCCCGACGCGGGCCGGATCAGCCCGGCGAGACACCGGAGCAGCGTGCTCTTGCCACTGGCATTGGCTCCGCGCACCTCAACCATCTCGCTGCTGCGAACGACGAGATCAAGCTCGTGGAAGAGAGGCAAGTCGTCCACCTCATAGCCAACGTCCGAGGCCCGCAGCAATACCTCGCTCACCTCATGCTCCCAGGCCCAGCATCAACAACCCGCCTCATGGTGGTGGACGGCGAGACCTCCTTGCAGGGAACAAACTGTCCAACAGGTTGATGCACGGGCTCATCTCGGAGCCGAGTCCACACCAACGTGCGGGCCGGATGGCGCAGTGTGAAGCTCCTCGAAGCAGGAGCCTTCAGCTTGGGGGAGCGCGAGGGGCTTCCCCTCGCTAGAGAGGCCCATCACGCTCCTCGCGCCGAAGGCGAAGCAACCAAGGGCCGGAAGCTGCAACCAGCCTCCTCCCGCGAGACGGGCGACCGGGTGTCCTGGGCGGGCCGGAGAACTTCCATCACTGGGGTTGTGCAGGGAATTCCTGAGCCTGGTTGGCGGCGACAGGGCGCGACGCCGCCGAGGCGGCATCGTCCGCGCCCAAGTCCACCGCCGGCATCCGCCGCATGGTGCGTTCGAGCGCCCCGAAGTCCATCAGCGCATCGTCCGCCAGATGGCTTGGCACCACGTGGCGCAACCCTCGGGCGATGTTGTCCACCCGCCCCGGCTGGACGCGTTCCCATTCGGCCAACATGCCTTTGATGGCCTGCCGCTGCAGGTTGTCCTGCGAGCCGCACAGATTGCACGGGATGATGGGAAAGCGCCGCATTTCGGCCCATCGCAGCAAGTCCCTTTCGCGGCAGTAGTACAGCGGACGGATGACGACATGGGCGCCGTCATCGGAAAGCAGTTTCGGCGGCATGGCCTTCATGCGGCCGCCGTGGAAGAGGTTGAGGAACAGCGTCTCGACGGCATCGTCCGCATGGTGCCCCAAGGCGATGCGGGTGGCGCCGATGCGGTCCGCCACACGGTAGAGAATGCCGCGTCGGAGTCGGGAGCACACGGGGCAGAATGTCTTCCCCTCCGGCGTCAACGCCTGGACGATGGAGTAGGTGTCCTCCTCGATGACGTGATACTCAATGCCCAGGCTGTCCAGATAGTCGGGAAGCACGTCCTCCGGAAAGTCCGGCTGCTTCTGGTCGAGATTCACCGCCACCACCTCGAACGACACCGGCGCGTTGCGCTTCAGCGACAGCAGCATGTCGAGCATGGCGTAGGAGTCCTTGCCGCCGGAAAGGCAGGCCATCACGCGATCGCCCTCGCCGATCATGTCGTAGTCGGCGACCGCCTTGCCCGTCAGCCGCCGCAGACGCTTGGCCAGCTTGTTGCGCTCGAGGCGCTGCCGCGCCGGCGCAGGAAGCGTGGCCTCGACTTGGCTCGACGCCGCTTGCATGGAGCTCTTCGCCGCTTCGTTCACAGTTCCCGCAACACCGTCGCCGGCGGCGTGTTGACCAGTCTTCGGGTGGCGAGAACTCCCACCGTGGCGATCAGCGTCGCGCCGAACAGCGGCCCCACCAGCCAGAACCAAGGCCGGCTGGTGTAGCCCAAGTCAAACACCTGCGTCTCTAGCGAGAATACGCTCACCTCGGCGCCAATCACGGCCACGATCCCGGCGAAGGCGCCGAGCACGGCGAACTCAGCCGCCAGCGCGCCGCCGATCAGGCGCCGCGTGCCGCCAAGCGCCCGCAGCAGCGCGTGCTCCTTCATGCGCTGGTCGCGGCTCGCCTGGATGGACGCCGTGAGCACCAGCGCGCCGGAGGCGAGCACGAGATACAGCACCAGCTCCACGGCACCGGTCACCCGATCGACGATGCTCTGCACCTGGCGGATGATTGCGTCGATCTCGATTACCGTGATGGTGGGGTGGGCGGCGATCAGTTCGTTCAGGAAACGCTTGTCCTCCACCGGCAAGTGGAAGCTCGTCATGTAGGTGGCGGGGAAACCCTCGAGCGCGCCCGGCGAGAGGATGACGAAGAAGTTCGGTTGCAGGCTGTCCCATTCCACCCGGCGCAGGTTCGACACGGTGGCGACCATGGGTAGACCGCCGATGTCGAAGGAGAGTTCGTCGCCGACGGCGAAGCCGCGGCGTTCGGCGTAGTCGTCTTCCAGCGAGACGAAGCGCTCGGGCGAATCGGCATCCCACCATTCGCCGCCCACGACGACGTTGTTCTCCGGCAGCTCGGTGGCGAAGGTGAGGTTGCGCGAACCGAAGCCGCGTCCGCCGCGCCCTCGGCGTTCCCCGTCCTCTTCTTCCTCGCCCTCGGCCTGCTGCGGCGCGATGTCGTCCGGCGACGGCCCTTCGTCGTCGTCATCGTCATCGTCGTCGCGAAAGCCGGCCGCCCAACGCTGGCGCCGGAACTCGGCGGCATCGACCCCGTTCACCGCGACGATGCGCCCTCGCATCATCGGGAAGAGCGGCCCCTCGTAGTCTGCGTTGGCCCGCAGCAGCGCATCCACGTCGTCCTTTTCTTCCGGGGTGACGTTGAGCACGAAGTGGTTGGGCGTGTTCACCGGAATCTGTGCCTGCCACTCGTCGATCAGGGACGTGCGCAC
>JAPPDJ010000088.1 GCA_028824555.1 Gammaproteobacteria bacterium
TGGGGTACGCGGGCGTTGGGTCGGCGGCCCCCCCTCCGAGAAAAGCGGGGACGCTTTTCTCGACTCCCCCTCGAGGGGGGAGTGACAGGAAAGTGCACGCCACGACCGTTGTTAGGGGTGCGAGGGCCTTCCTGTCACTCCCCCCTAGCGGGGGAGTCGAGAAACGGCGATCCTCGCCGTTTCTCGGAGGGGGGGCCGCCTGCGGGCTGTGCAGAGGCACTAGTCCGCGCTAGCGCGCCCTGACGGGCGCGCGTGCTCGCGCAAGCGAACCCGTAGGCGCGCGCTCGTAGAGCGCGCTAGTCGGTTACGGAGTGCGGGGAATGTCCAGTTCCAGCCAGTGCAGGAGGAGGCGTTCGACCTGCATCTGGCGGTTGAGCCCGCTGTTGACTTGCGCGGCGCGGTAGATTTCGAAGGCCGTGTCGGCGAAGGCGAGCATTTTGACGTCCGGTGGGCTCGCGCCGCCGGTTTGGCGAATGAGGCTGTGCACGACTCGCAGCCAGCGCGCCAGCAGGGAGGCCAGGTTCTCGTTGCGCAGGCGTTCGGAAAGGGCGGCGAGGTCGGCGGAGGAACGGGCCTGCATGAGGGCTGGCCAAAGGGGTTCCTGATCGCGCTGTACGGCCTCCAGCACATGGTATGGCGCGCCGCCGTATTCGAGCGTGAAGTGCTCGGCGACCGTATGGTCGATGCCTTGCGCCACAAGCCACCGCGTTGCTTGTTCGGTATCCGGGGCCTGCACGACGACGCCCTGACAGCGGCTGCGCACGGTGGGCAGCAGGCGTTCGCTGGCCGAAGTCACCAGCACGACGAAGCTGTCCTGCGGCGGCTCCTCCAGCGACTTCAGCAAGGCGTTGGCGGCATTGGGGTTCATGCGTTCCGCCTCGTCGATCACCACGAGCTTGCGTGGCCCTCGCTGCGGGCGCTGGACGAGGAAGTCCGACACCGCACGGATCTGATCCACGACGATAAACGCCGCGTCTTCGGTGGCTACCCAGCGCAAGTCCGGATGCGCGATTCCTCGCGCCGGACGATCATCCTCAAGCGACAGGATCTGTCGCACGAGGTATTCCGCCAGCAAGGGCTCTCCACATCCGCCCGGCCCCTGAATCAGCAACCCGTGGGGCAAGCGGTCCGCCATCGCGTCAATCGTTGCGCGAGCGGGTTCTAGCCAGGGCGGCAGGGTCACCTGGTCGCTTCCGATCGGCGGATGAACGCTTCGACCGTGTTCCGCACCGCTCGGGACACCATGTCGAGCGCACGACTCCCGTCGATCACGACAATGCGCGCCTCCTTTGCCGCACGCTTGGCGAATCCCTCTCGCACGCGACGATGAAAGTCGCCGTCCTCACGCTCGAAGCCGTCGAGTGTGCGTTCGTGCATGCGCTCGGCGGATGTCGCCGGAGGCACATCGAGGCAGAGCGTGAGATCCGGCCAGCAGCCCGCGTGCGTGAAGGCCGCGAGCGCTTCGATGTCGCCCTTGGCGATGCCGCGCCCATCGCCCTGATAGGCGAAGGTGGAGTCGGTGAAGCGGTCGCAGACCACCCAGCGGCCCGCCGCCAGCGCCGGCTCGATGACACGGGCCACATGCTCTGCCCGGGCGGCAAACATCAGCAGCGTCTCGGTGGTGGGCTGCACGGGAGTTTCCGGGTCCAGCAGCACCTGCCGCAAGCGATTGCCCACCGCCGTGCCGCCGGGCTCCCGCGTCGTTACGACCTCCTTGCCGTGTGCGCGCAGGATGGCTGCCACGAGGTGGGCTTGCGTGGTCTTGCCGGCGCCGTCGGGGCCCTCCAGCGTGATGAAGCGGCCGCGGCGCGTGGCGTCCACTTGCCTAGCTTCCTCCAAGCTGAAACCTCCGCACGGCGCGGTTGTGTTGCTCGAGGGTGGCGGAGAACTCGCTCGAACCATCGCCGCGGGCCACGAAGTAGAGCGCGTTGCCGATCTCTGGATTGAGCGCCGCGTGGATGGAGTCGCGGCTTGGCAGCGCGATGGGCGTCGGCGGCAGGCCGTAGCGACGGTAAGTGTTGTAGGGGCCGTCGGCGTCGAGATGCACGCGGGTCAGGTTGCCGTCGAACGCATCGCCAAGACCGTAAATCACGGTGGGGTCGGATTGCAGCCGCATCCGGCGCTCGAGCCGACGCACGAAGACGCCGGCGATGCGCGCCCGCTCGCTGGCGCGGCCCGTTTCCTTCTCCACCAGCGACGCCAGCACGAGGGCGTCCTCAGGGGTTTCGTAAGGCAACTCCTTGGCGCGCCCGGCCCATGCCTCGTCCAGCACCGTGTCCATTTGCCGGAGTGCTCGGCCGAGCAACTCGGACACCCGATGGCCGCGGTCGAACTGGTAGGTGTCGGGAAAGAACCTCCCTTCGAGCGCCGGATTGCGTGGACTGGCGATGCCAAGGTTGTCCGCAAGCGATTGAGGAGCGGAGTTCGCGAGATCAAAGTCGAGGCGTTCATCCGCTTGAAGCCGGCAGAGCAGGGTCGCCACCGTCTCGCCCTCCTCGATCCGAACGTGGTGCTGCACCACCTGGCCCTGGGAGATCAGGTCCAAGAGGCCGTCGGGCGTGATTCCGGGTGCGATGCGGTACTCCCCCCGTCGTATCGCCTCGATGAGGCCGCGCTGGCGGGCTCGGAGCGCGAGTCGGGTCGTGGCGTCCGTGATGCTGAGCTCGCGCATCGTGTCGGCAACTTCGGCGAACGTCGCACCGTTCGGAATGTCGAGCAGGACGGCGTCGGGCAGGTCCACAGGCGTCTGTGCCCACCTCTCAATCCATGCATCGAGGACCAGGAACGCGGCAAGGCCGAGGGCAAACAAGGTCGCCGGGAGCGCAAGCGCCCGCGCTGTGCGTCCGGACATCCAAGCTTGCCTGGTCACGCGTGCCTCATGTCCCTAGCGAAGCGCCGGCCTCCTCGAAAGAGCGCCCCAACGTGTCACGAGAACTGACCATGCGAGGCATCCCTGCCGAGGTTCGCGCGCCGGCGCGAGCTTCCCTAGTGTCGTGTCACGCGTCTCTTCGCGCATCAGAGCTCCGGCAGCGCGTCGGCGCGAGGCGCAGTCCCGCAGGGAATGCCCTGCCGCATTGCCAAGGGCTGCAACGAAGCGCGGGCGCGCTGCCGGAGCTCCCGAAGGGCGCTCGCCCCTTGCCCCGTGACGGCGTTGCGCCCCTTGCCAATGGGACCAGCCATTGCCTGCGGGACGCGCCTTGCCACGAACCAAGGGGCGAACGCTGATGCGCCAAAAGACGCGTGACACGACACTAGTCCACTCTACACCGCGCTGAAGATCAGTGTGCCGTTGGTACCGCCGAAGCCGAAGGAGTTCGATAGCGCTGCGCGGATCGGCATCTCGCGGGATTGGTGGGGGACGTAATCGAGATCGCAGGCGTCGTCGGGGTTGTCGAGATTGATCGTCGGATGCACCGTCTGGTTGTGGATCGCGAGGATGGTGAAGACGGCCTCCACTGCACCGGCCGCGCCGAGCAGGTGGCCGATCATCGACTTCGACGAACTCACCGCCACCTTGGTGTCGTCGCCGAAGACCGCCTTGATGGAAAGGGTCTCGGCGATGTCGCCCTGGGGAGTGGAGGTGCCGTGGGCGTTGATGTACTGCACGTCGTCTGGGTTGAGCCCCGCGTCGCTGAGCGCGTTCTGCATGGAACCCACCGCACCGCGGCCGTCATCGGGCGGGCTCGTAATGTGGTGTGCGTCGCCGCTCATGCCGAATCCGGCGACCTCGCAGTAGATGTTGGCGCCGCGCGCGCGGGCGCGTTCGTATTCCTCGAGCACCAGCACCGCCGCGCCGTCCCCGAGCACAAAGCCGTCCCGGTCTCGGTCCCACGGCCGGCTGGCGCGTTCCGGATCGTCGTTGCGGGTGGAGAGGGCGCGCATGGAGGCGAAGCCAGCCACCGTGACCGGGGAGGTGGCTTGCTCGGAGCCGCCAACCACCATCACGTCCGCTTCGCCGTACTGGATCAGGCGAGCGCCGAGACCGATGTTGTGCGTGCCGGTGGTGCAGGCGGTCACGAGGGCGAGGTTGGGGCCTCGGAAACCATACTTGATGGAAAGGTTGCCAGCGATCATGTTGATGACGCTGGAGGGCACGAAGAACGGCGAGACGCGTGAGGCGCCTCGGTTGAGGTAGGTCGAGTGGGTCGCCTCGATGGTGTTGATGCCGCCAATGCCGGAGCCTATGGCGACGCCGATTCGTTCGCCGTCGTCCGCCGCGTCCTCGAGCCCGGCGTCGCGCACAGCCTGAATGCCCGCGGCCATGCCGTACTGGATGAAGGTGTCGAGGCGCCGCGCCTCGCGCCGCGCCATATAGGGCTCGACATCGAAGTCCTTGACGCAGGCGGCGATGGTCACCGACTGGCCTACGGTGTCGAAGGCGTCGATGGTCGCTGCACCGCTGCGTCCGGCCAGGGCGCTGGCCCATGCCTCGTCGGCAGTATTGCCGATGGGGCAGAGCACGCCGAGGCCGGTCACCACTACTCGCCGCTTGGTCATGCAGAAGTCCGAAATGTCTTGAAGGGAGTCCCGATGTGGTCGCCTTGCGCGACGGATCAGGTGTGCGCTTGTATGTAGTCGATGGCCTCTTTCACCGTGGTGATGTTCTCGGCTTCCTCGTCCGGAATCTCCGTCTCGAACTCCTCCTCGAGCGCCATCACGAGTTCCACGGTATCGAGCGAGTCGGCGCCGAGATCGTCGACGAAGGAGGCATCGTCCTTCACCTCGTCTTCCTTCACGCCGAGTTGCTCGCAGATGAGCTTCTTCACCCGTTCTTCCACACTGCTCATGGTTTCCCGTCACTCCCTCACAAGGATTTGGATTTCGCCGAAGCATCGGCATCGCAAGAGTTTCGCTTCGGCGTGTGCCGGGGTGCGAAATCAGGGCGCGCATTATACAGCCGGCCTTGGCGCCGCTTTCGAGTCCGGCAGGGTGACAGGACGGCTTGGGCTGGGGCAAGAAGCGTTGTCCGAAGGCGACGGTTCTTGTGGCGCTCGGGGCGCTTCAGGCAATCACGCCGAGTAAAGCCCGCCGTTGACGTGCACCGTCTCGCCGGTGATGTAGCCGGCGCCATCGCTCGCAAGGAAGGACACCGCCGCCGCCACGTCCGCCGCCGCTCCCATGCGGCCGAGTGCAATGCGCTCGACCAAGGCGGCGCGGGCGTTTTCGGCGAGGGCTCGGGTCATGTCGGTGTCGATGAAGCCCGGTGCCACCGCATTCACGGTGATGCCCCGTGCCCCCACTTCCTGGGCGAGGGCGCGCGTGAACCCCTCAATGCCGGCCTTGGCGGCGGCGTAGTTCGATTGTCCCGCATTGCCCATGCGTGCCACTACGGAACTCAGGTTGACGATGCGTCCCCAGCGCGCCCGCATCATGCCGCGCAGCAGCGGGCGGGTGAGCCGGTACAGACCCGTGAGGTTGGCGGCGAGCACGTCGCCCCATTGCTCCGGCGTCATGCGAACGAGCAGGTTGTCGCGGGTGAGCCCGGCGTTGTTGACGAGCACGGCCGGCGCCCCGCATCGACTTTGCACGTCGTCGATGGCGGCGGCGACGCTGGCTTCGCTTTCGAGCCGCAGCACGACGCCAATGCCGGCGCCGCCAAGGGCGTCCTCGATTCCCCGGGCGCCCTCCTCGGTGGTCGCGCTGCCGACCACGCGGAAGCCGTCGTCGACGAGGCGCTCGGCGATGGCCGCACCGATGCCGCGCGATGCGCCCGTGACCAGTGCGATTCGCGGCGAGCCGTCGGTCATGCGGCGAACTCCGTCAGCGCCGCCTCCAGGGCATCGAGCGTGTCGATGCCGCGCACCACCAGCTTGCGGTCGATGCGTCGCGCCAGACCAGCGAGCACCGCGCCAGGTCCGCACTCGACAAAGCGCTCCACGCCTTGTCTAGCCATGTGTTTCACCGAGGCGGACCAGCGCACCGGCGAAACCAGTTGCGCGAGCAGCTTTTCGCGGACGCCAGCAGGATCGTCGGCAACGGTGGCATCGACGTTCTGCACGACTGGAATCTGGGCCGGCGCGAGCTCGACCGCAGTCAGCAGTTGCCCCAGGCTTTCTCCCGCCGGCGCCATCAACTGGCAATGGGAAGGGACGCTCACATCGAGCGGCACGGTGCGTCGGGCGCCGGCTTCCTGACACGCTGCGCTGGCGCGCTGCACCGCGTCGTGAGCGCCCGCGATCACTACCTGACCGGGCGAGTTGTAGTTGGCTGGCGCCACAATGCCGCCGGCTTTCTCGCAGCAAGCCGCAATGACATCGTCGTCGAGGCCAAGAATGGCGGCCATGGCGCCTTCGCCTTCGGGCACCGCAGCCTGCATAAGCTTGCCGCGCTCGTGAACCAGACGCACCGCGTCGGCGAAGTCCATGCACCCGGCGGCGGTGAGTGCCGAGTACTCGCCGAGGCTATGACCGGCCGCAATCGCTGGCGCCGCACCGCCGCGTGCGCGCCAGACGTCGAAAAGGCCCACACTCACCGTCAGCATGGCCGGCTGGGTGATCTCGGTGCGGTTGAGCTCCTCGGCCGGTCCCTCGCGAATGACTTTGGCAAGGTCGAACCCGACCGCCTCCGAAGCCTCCTCGAAGCGGTGCGCCAGCACGGGTTCGGATGCGGCAATGTCCGTCGCCATGCCCACGGTCTGTGCCCCCTGACCCGGAAAGAGAAAGCCCACGCTCATGCGATGCTCCTTGGTAGCCCGGATTATTCATGAATGCCCTACTGCGGACGACGATACACTCGCTGTGGCTGTGCAGTACTCGTGCGTCCTGCGGACGCATTCGCTCCGGCC
>JAPPDJ010000173.1 GCA_028824555.1 Gammaproteobacteria bacterium
TGGGCCGGGTTCTCGAGCTGCCGATAGCCCGGCAGGCCGGAACAGGACGACCATTCCCGCGTGCCCATGGCATTGCACTGGCCGGTGATGGAGAGGCTGGTGCCGCCGGGCTTGCCGACGTTGCCGGTGATGAGGTTCAGGTTGTTGATGGCGCAGACACCATCGGTGCCGTGGGTGGACTGGTTGATGCCCATCGTCCAGATGGCCATCGCCGCGCCAGCCTTGCCGTAGAGCCGGGCAACAGTGCGGATGGTGTCCTCGTCGATGCCGCAGATGCGCGCGGCGGTGGTAGGGTCGTATTGCTCCACCGTTGCGGCGAGGTCCTCGAAGCCCTCGGTGTGGGCCCGAATGTAGGCCTCATCCGCAAGGCCTTCGCCCAGGATGACGTGGCACAGGCTGTTCAGCAGCACGAGGTCCGTGCCCGGCGTGATGGGTAGGTGGATGTCCGCGAACTGGGCGAACATGGTTACGCGGGGATCGACCACGATCACAGGGAACTTGCGCTTCTCCAACGCCTCCTTGAGGCGCCAGTAGATGATGGGATGCTGCTCCGGCAGGTTCGAGCCGAAGGCAAGCAGGCACTCGGTGTGGTCGAAGTCGCCGTAGCAGCCGGGCGGGCCGTCGGCACCGAAGGAGCGCTTGTAGCCGGCCACTGCCGAGGCCATGCAGAGGGTGGTATTGCCGTCGTAGTTGTTGGTGCCGATGACGCCGCGCACCAGCTTGCCCAACGTGTAGAACTCCTCGGTCATGATCTGGCCGGTGGAGATGACCGCCACCGAGTCGCGGCCGTGTTCCGCCTGGATGCGCTGGAACTCGCTGGCGACGCGGTCCAGCGCCGAGTCCCAGTCGCTCCGCTGCCAGTCCCCGTAGATGCGATCCCGCACCTTCGGCGCGCTGCCGCGTCCGGGCGCGGCGAAGATCTGCGCTTGCGTCAGCCCCTTGATGCAGAGCTTGCCGCGATTGACGTCGGCCCCTCCCACGCCGCGGGTGGTGACGGGAGTGCCGGTGGCATCGACACCCACCTCGATGGAGCAACCGACAGAGCAGTATCCGCAGGTCGCGTATTTCCACTCCGCCACGCCCTTGTCGGCGATGCGGATGGGGTTCTTCTTGCGTCGACCGAACAGCACTAGCGCCCCTCCCCGTTGCCCCTGCTAAGGCCACTCGCGATTTCGACCCGACCAGCCACGACTCTCGTCTGGTACGTGCGCACGGACATGGCAGCGTCTTCGAGGCACGAGCCGGTTTCGAGATTGAAGTGCTGCTTGAAGATGGGTGAAGCGACGACGAGCTGACCGTTCAAGTCCCCGACGATGCCTCGCGAAAGCACCGGTGCCTTGCTGAAGGGGTCGAAGGCGTCGATGGCGAAGACCTCGCCCAAGCCGGACAGGCGAAACAGCGCCACCTGCTCTTCGCCGACCAAGGCGCGCACGCCCACGTCCGGGATGAGGGCGTCGAGCGAACAAACGGGCGTCCAGTCGATCATGTCGGCCGTTGGCCCCTGGAGGGAGGGCGTCTCGCCCTCCTCCGGACCGCAAGGCGCGTTTGCGGAAGAACTGGCGTTCATACTTCCACCGCCAGTTCGTCCGCGAAGGCCGGGCGCCGCTGGCCGCGCTCGCGAACGAACACGAGCGAGTCGTCGGTACGGTTGCTGTTGACAAAGGTGCGGAACCGCTGAAGCTTCTCCTCGTCCTCGATGGCCGCCTTCCACTCGCACTTGTAGGTGTCGATGACGTGCGCCATCTCCGCCTCTAGGCCCGCGGCGAGGCCCAGGCTGTCGTCGATCACAACGCTCTTGAGATAGTCAAGGCCACCTTCGAGGTTCTCCATCCACACGGACGTCCGCTGCAAGCGATCCGCAGTGCGGACGTAGAACATGAGGAAGCGGTCGATGAGTTGGATTAGCGTGGCGTCGTCGAGACCGGTGGCGAAGAGGTCCGCATGGCGGGGCCTCATGCCGCCGTTGCCGCAAACGTAGAGGTTCCAGCCGATCTCGGTGGCAATGACGCCCACATCCTTGCTCTGCGCCTCGGCGCACTCGCGGGTGCAGCCGGAAACCGCGAACTTGAGCTTGTGCGGGGCGCGCAAGCCCTTGTAGCGATTCTCGATGTGGATGGCCATGCCGACGCTGTCGAGGACGCCGTAGCGACACCAAGTGCTGCCGACGCAGGACTTCACCGTGCGCACCGCCTTGCCGTAGGCGTGGCCAGTCTCGAAGCCAGCGTCGATCAGTTCGCGCCAAATCAGCGGCAGTTCGTGTACCTGGGCACCGAAGAGATCAATGCGCTGGCCACCGGTAATCTTGGTGTAGAGGTCGTACTTCTTGGCCACCTGCCCGAGGGCAATGAGCTTGTCCGGCGTGATTTCGCCGCCAGCCACGCGGGGCACGATGGAATAGGTGCCGTTCTTCTGCATGTTGGCGAGGAAGTGGTCGTTGGTGTCCTGCAACGGTGCGTGCTTGGGCCTCAGTACATGATCGTTCCAGCAGGCGGCGAAGATGGACGCGGCGGCGGGCTTGCAGATGTCGCAGCCACGGCCCCTGCCGTGCTTCTCGATCAACTCCGCAAACGTCGTGATGCCACGTGCACGCACGAGGTGATAGAGCTCCTGACGGGTATGCGGGAAGTGCTCGCAGAGGTCGGTGTTGATCTCGACGCCTTGGCGTTCGAGTTCGGCGTTCAGCACTTGGGTCACGAGCGGGGCGCAGCCGCCGCAGCCTGTGGCCGCCTTGGTGCAGCTTCGGACCGCGCCGAGCGTGGTCGCGCCCTCGCAGACGGCGGCGACGATGGCACCCTTGGAGACATCGTGGCAGGAGCATATCTGGGCTTCGTCCGGCAGCGAGTCGACGGCGCCAGCCGGCATCCCGCCGCCATCCCGCCGCGGCAGGATCAAGGCATCGGGGTGCTTCGGCAGAGTTAGCTCGCTACGCATCGTCTGCAGCAACATGCCGTAGTCGGCGGTGTCGCCCACCAAGACGGCGCCGAGCAGCTTCTTGCCGGTCTTGTTGACGACGATGCGCTTGTAGACCCGTTCGCGCTCGTCGATGTAGGTGTACGTGCTTGCGCCCCGGCTGCGACCGTGGGCATCGCCGATGCTGGCGACATCGACGCCGAGAAGCTTGAGCTTCGTGCTCATGTCGGCACCGCGGAAGGCGACGGAGTCGTCTTGGGCCAGCCCCGCGGCGGCCACCTTGGCCATCTCGTAGCCGGGTGCGACCAGGCCAAAGATGCGACCGTCGTAGAGGGCGCACTCGCCGATGGCGAGGATGTTGGGGTCCGAGGTGCGGCAGCCTTCGTCGATGACGATGCCGCCGCGCTCGCCCACTTCGAGCCCAGCGTCGCGTGCCAGTTCGTCGCGGGGGCGGATGCCGGCGGAGAACACTACAAGATCGGTTTCGAGTGCGGTGTCGTCGGCGAACTCCATGCGGTGGCGGGATGATTCCCCATCGACTATGCGCAAGGTGTTCTTGCCGGTGTGTACCTCCACGCCGAGCTTTTTGACCATGCCTCGCAGCATCGTCCCGCCGCCGTCGTCGAGCTGCGTGCCCATGAGTCCTGGCGCGAACTCGACGACATGGGTGGCGAGCCCCATGTTCTTGAGCGCATTGGCGGCTTCGAGCCCGAGCAGGCCGCCGCCAACGACGACGCCGACGGCCCCGCCAACGCCGGAAGCCTGGATGCCGTCGAGGTCTTCGATGGTGCGATAGGGGTGGCAGTGCGGCCGGTCGCGCCCCTCGATGGGCGGCACGAAGGGGTACGAGCCGGTGGCCAGAACGAGCGTGTCGTATTCGACGATGCGGCCTTGGGTCGTGGTGACGGTCTTGGCGTCCCGGTCTATCTCCTGCACGCCTTCGCCGATGTGAACGGTGGCGGCCTCCGGAGGTGTCCCGAGCGCCAGATCGTCAGCGCTGGTTCCCGCGAAATACTCGCTGAGGTGAACGCGATCGTAGGCGCCGCGAGGCTCCTCGCCGAACACGGTCACCCCAACTCCGGGGATGTCCGCCGCAAGCTCCACGAAGCGATGCCCCACCATCCCATTACCGACCACGACAACCTGATGGTCGGCAACGCTGCTCTGTCCGCTTGGCAAATCCATGCGCCACGCTAAGCAACACGCGTGCCAACCGCGAAACCAGCGCCGGTCAGGAAGAAAAAAGGCCTCGTCCCAGCCAACCACGGTGCAACCAACAACCGGATGCCCCCCGATGGCGCAGAACGAGCGCAACGCGCGCACCAACGAGCCGTGGACCAACGGCCGTTGACTTTGGCCATGCGATAAGGCGACGCTTGGCCGTTCGGGCAGCGAATGGCGTCTGTATGGTTCGAAGACGGAGCGCTGGAGGGAAGCTACGGATCGGCGACCATTGGTCGGCGATCAGCATCATCGCGCAGTCGCAGGACAACCCGCTCAAGGCGGTCGCGGAGTTCGTCGAGAACAGCATCGATGCCGGCGCGAAAGAAATCCAGATCATTCGGGGTCGGAAGCAGAACGCGCCGTTCCTGAAAGTGATTGACGATTGCGAAGGGATTCGTCGTGACGCCACCGGCGCACCCGACTTCCACTATGTGGCGACCCACATCTGCGACTCGATCAAGAGGCGCCTCAAGAAAGACGGCGCCCAGGGCATTCAGGGCGAGTTTGGCATTGGCCTCTTGAGCTTCTGGACCCTCGGCGAAAACCTCAAGCTGAGTTCGCCAGCCGCAGACGGAACCGTGCACGAGATGTCGATGCGACGCGGCGACGAAGGCTTTGCAGTCAAGGTTCGCCACACCTTGGTCGCCGAAGCAGTCACCACCCTCGAAGTTTGGCCGCTGTTGTCCGGCGTGCGTCAGTTCAACGGCGAAAAGCTGAACTGGTACATGGCTGCGGAACTGCGGGACCGCATTCGCCAAACCGGTGTGCGCGTGCGCATCAACGACCGCACGGCGCGCAAATCCTTCGCCGTCACGCCGCGAGAATTCGACGGCCGACTGATCCACGAGATCGGCAACCCGGCAACCCGGTTCGGCGAGGTCGGGCTCGAGCTTTACCTCGACGATCCCTCGCCTGACAGGGTCGTGTCGCTATATAGGAACGGCACCCGCGTTGACGAACTCCGAGCCTTCGGTGGCCTTCAGGAGGGGCCCGTGGAGCAGCGGCTACATTGACGGCTTGGTTGACGCGCCCTTCCTCAATCTCACGCCGGGAACCCGCACAGGCGTGATTCACGACGAGGCGTTTGCGGCGATGTGCGAGGGCATCGAGTCCGTGCGGGCCCCCCTCGAAGCCTTGATCGCCGACCTCAAGCGCGCAGAAGAGCAGCGCGCCAGCGAGCGGACGCTCAAGTCGATCCGCCGCGCCTTTCGTGAAGCACTGCTTGCGTTGCCGGCCGAGGAGTACGACTGGTTCGAGGTGCATCGCACCGCACCGTCTGGCCGGGCGGAGTCATCCACGGCGCCGGCATTGGCGCCAACCGAGTCGAGCCGCGACTTGGAGGTGCGCGACGGCCCGGAACCGAACCAAACGCCGCAACCGCCAGCCGCGTTCTTCGAGACCGCGGGTCCGCTCTATAGCGTGCGTGTGTCGCCTGCATCTTCGGTGGTCAAGATCGGCGCAAATCGCACTTTGCGGGCCGTCTGCCGGGACCGATCAGGCAGACAGGTCGACGACGGCGTGGTGTTCGCATGGACTGTCGTCGAGGGCGGCGGATCCATCGCCGATCCGCACGCGGAGGTCATCGACTTCCGCACTCCTGATGAACCTGGCCTGACAACTCTGAACCTCGTCGCGACGCAACGGGATGTCGTCTGCGAGGCGAAGGCGCTTGTCACGGTCACTGACTCGCTGCTGCCGAGCCGCGACGGAACGGCAGCCCGGCAGGGACTTCCTGGCTACACCTACGAGAACTCTCCGGGACAGCTTTGGCGTTCACGCTACGAGGTGGACAGGGAACTCATCGTCATCAACAGCGGGCATCGGGATTTCGTGTTTGCGTCCGGCTCCCGAGCGTCCCATCTGCGCTACATCGCCAGGCTGTTCATCAAGGAACTGGTGCTGCACAACTTCCGCGGCGCCGCGGCTCCCGAACTCCTCGACCGTGTGCTCGAACTGACGCTCTATATGGAGAGCAACCTCAAGTAGCCGGGCCCTTTTTGCCGTGGTCCCAGCGCTGACGGCGTGTCGGCAGTTCGCTAGGAGCCAGCGCCGTAGAAACGGCGCTGGCTCCTAGCCGGAGGGTGAGCGTAAGCGAACCCGTAGGCCAGCAGTTGCGAAGCAACTGCCGACGCGCTCGCAGAGCGCGCTAGCGCGAACTGCTGGCCTTCGCGCCATCAGTGCAGCGGAGCAATGCCGGCAATGTCCAACGCGACGTGGCGGATGCTCCTGCGTTGCCATGTGTAGGCCACATGCACTTGATCGTCAATGCAGATGATGGCGGGATAGGAGAACTCGCCTTCGGTGTCTTCCAGCACATGTGTCTGCCGCCATGGGCCGTCCGCCTCGCGCACGGCGAGAGCCAGCGGTGTGCGCGCCCCACCCCAGCGACCGGTTGGAGTTGCAACCGGGTTGTAGGCAAGCACGGCGCGGCCGTCAGGAAGACTGGCGGCGTCTATCCCGGAGTTGGGGTTGGGCAGTGGTGTGGCCTCGAGGGGCGACCAGCTCCTGCCATCCGCGCTCTGCGTTCGGGCGATCACGCCAGCCTTGGTTCGC
>JAPPDJ010000075.1 GCA_028824555.1 Gammaproteobacteria bacterium
CTCCAGCCGATTGAAGCGTCTTGTGAGGAAGATGAACGCCGCCGCCGTGATGCCCACCAGCACACCCGCCAAGGCGATGTAGGGCAGTTCGAGCAGGGAGCCGAGTTCCACGGCCGGGACCGCGAAGGCCGGCGCATCGCCGAAGACGTAGCGCGAAATCACCGTGGCGGTAACCGCCGCGAGGATCACGGGGACGAAGCTGGCGATGGCGTATTCCATCATCACCACTTCCATGGCGAAGATCACCCCGGCCATGGGCGTATTGAAGGACGCGGCCACAGCTCCGGCCGTGCCGCAGGCGACCAGCGTGCGGACGCTGTTGTTCGGCAGCCGGAACAGCTCGCCGAGGAAGCTGGAGGTGGCGGCGCCGAGATGCACCGCCGGCCCCTCTCGACCGCCGGATATGCCCGCGCTCAATGCGACGACGCCACCGAAGAACTGGATGGCGGCGTTGCGTAGCGGCATGTGCCCCTGATGCCGAGACAGGCGTTCCATGACATGGGTCACGCCGACGCGGCGGTCGGTGGTGGAAAGGCGGGTGAGGGCGAGGCCGATCAAGAGAGCAGCGCCAATGGGCGCGATGATGCGACCGGCGATGTGCAGTTCCTCGAAGGCCTCGGCGTGGCTGTCGAGCATGGCCAGGGCGCCGCCCTCGATGGCCATGCGGAAAGCGACGCTGACCACGCCAGTCAAGGCGCCGGCGATGATCGCAAGGAATGCAAGCTGCGGCAGGGCATTGGCTGTGGCAAGCCGGGCCCGGAATGGTTCGAGGGGTCGCTTCAGGGTCCGGGCGATGCGACCGGCGGGCGGGTCTTGGCTGCCGGACGCGGGCTGCTGCTTGGAAGGCATGGGCGCATAGTACCTGTGCCGCAGCATGCTTTCCCTCCGGAAATCCCGTCGTTGTCGAGGACTGGCCTGGAGAAAAGGTCACTTCGCGCGGGCGGAAAAATTCACTATAGTCGGGCACATGGCCAGAAAGGAAACCATCGTAAGGGAGCAGAGGGCCGGCACCGGCACGCTGATCGCCGAGAACACGGCGGTCCAGGGCAACATTCGCTTCGCTGGCGGGTTGGTTGTGGACGGACGGGTGGAAGGCGATGTGTACGGCGAGGGCGACCAAGCCACGCTGACCATCAGCGAGTCGGGAACCGTGGTCGGGCAGATCGAGGCCTCCACGGTAGTCGTCAACGGTCGCGTCGAAGGCGACGTGCGCTGCCTCGGCAAGCTCGAACTTGCCGAGCGGGCACACCTCACCGGCAACGTCACCTACCGGGTCATCGAGATGCGCCTCGGCGCCGTGCTCGAAGGCCAGTTGGTGCGTGGCGAAACCGGCGCGCGCAACCAGGCCGAGCGCCCGGCGAGCACGCCGGAAGCCGACGACGCGGAGGAAGACGAGAGGAAAGGGGGGCGCTCCGTGCGCCTCCGTCGAGTCCCGTAAAGCCCAAGCTGCTGCCCTGAAACCCAAGTACGCGCCGTCCCCGACGGCGTAGGCGGGCTTATACTGCGTGCCAATGGAAACATCGATCGACACCTCCCACCCCGCTGAAGGCGCCTTCCATGCTGCCGAAGGCGCTGCCCTTGCGGAACTCGGCTTTTCCTCCCGAGCCGCCACCAAGGTGCGCGAACTGATCGAGGACGAAGGCAACCCCGCCCTTAAGCTGCGCGTATTCATCACCGGCGGCGGCTGCAGCGGCTTCTCCTACGGCTTCACCTTCGACGAAGACATTGCCGACGACGACTCGGTAGTACTGCGCGACGGCGTCACGGCGGTGGTGGATCCGATGAGCTTCCAGTATCTCGCCGGCGCCGAGATCGACTACCGCGAAGACCTCCAAGGCGCACAGTTCGTCGTCACCAACCCCAACGCCTCCTCCACCTGCGGCTGCGGCAACTCCTTCGCAATCTGACCGGTTCCGCGCAAACTCCTCTCTCGCCACTGCTTCGCAGGGGCAGGGCTTGTCCGCCCGTGTTGAGTTCGACACGAGGAATGCGTCGAAGCTCAGCAGTTCGCGCAAGCGAACTGCCAGCGCGCCCGTTAGGCGCGCCACGACCTCGATCAGCCGTTGCCTGGATGGATTGCGCCCAGGACGCGTGGCGCGCTGGCGCCCGTCACTTCGGGCGCGTTGCCGGGCAGCCCTGCCAGGGTGCGGTGGGCGAGCCAGGCGAAGGCGGCGGCTTCCAAGTGGTCGCCGTGGATGCCGTGGTCGTCGGACTTCGTGACGTGGAAGGTCTCGGCGTGATGGGCAATGCGAGACATCAGGTGGTGGTTGAGGCGGCCGCCGCCGGAGGTGATCAGGTCGCCGCTGGCCGGACCCCAGTTGCCGAGCGCACGGGCGATGCTGGCGGCAGTGAACTCGGCCAGCGTCGTGAGCACATCGACTGTGGCGCAATCGGCCTCGACGCCTGCCGTCCGGCACATGCGCTCGACATAGGCGAGGTTGTAATTCTCCTTGCCCGTGCTCTTGGGCGGTTCGCGGTGGAGATAGGGGTCCGCCAGCAAGGCTTCTAGCAGGGCCGGGATGCATGCGCCGCTGGCGGCCCGCGCGCCGCCTTGGTCGAAGGGTTCCCGGAAGGCGTGCTGAACCCAGGTGTCCATGAGGGCGTTGGCGGGGCCGGTGTCGAAGCCGAGAATGTCCTCGGATGCGGCCGGCAGCACGGTGACGTTGGCGATGCCACCGAGATTGAGCGCCACGCGGTCGCGTTCTTCATGGCGGAACAGCGTGCCATGAAAGAGGGGCGTCAATGGCGCCCCTTCGCCTCCTGCCGCCATGTCGCGGCGGCGGAAGTCAGCGACCGTGTCGATCCCCGTGATTTCCGCAATGCGGCTGGCGTCGCCGATCTGCACCGTGAACGGCGGCTCGGCTTCGGGATGGTGGCGGATGGTCTGGCCGTGAGAGCCGATGGCGCGCACAGCCTCGGGCGCAATGTCGAGCTCGGCGAGGAACGCAAGCACCGCCTGACCGACGAACTCGCCCAGGCTCGCGTCGGCCACGCCAACGCGGAAGACCTCGTTCGGCCCCGGTGCCGCCAACGCCCGCAGGTCGCCGGCGAGAGCCTCGGGAAACGCCTTCACCGTCCCGGCGGGGATCGTGATCGAATCGCCCGTGACCTGCACCAACGCGAGGTCCAGGCCGTCTACGCTGGTGCCGGAAATGGCGCCTACATATCGGGTCAATCTTCGCCGAAGGCCGATGCCAGTTGCGGGTTGGATTCGTCGGGGCTGCGAAGGTGCGCCAAGAGCGGCGCGGTAGCCAGCAGAAAGTCGTGCTTGTCCACTTCCGGAATGGGTTCGGACTTGGGCAGTTCGACGGTCACCGGGTCGCGGTGGACGCCATCGACCACGAATTCGTAATGCAGGTGGGGGCCGGTGGACCAGCCGGTGGAACCCACCCGCCCGATCATGTCCCCTTGCTTCACGCTCGTGCCGCGCTTGATGCCCGTCTCGATGCGGCTGAGGTGGAGGTACTTGGTCTCGATGCCGCCGCTGTGGCGGATGACGACGTAGTTGCCGTTCGGGGCGGTGTGACCGGCCCTTGTAACCCGGCCAGCCCCCGTCGCGAAAACGGGAGTGCCGGTGGGGGCGGCATAGTCCGTGCCCCGGTGTGGGCGACGCGTGCCCCACAGCGGATGCACGCGGCTGGGGTTGAACGGGGAACTGACGCGGGTGAATTCGAGCGGCGCCTTGAGGAACGACTTGCGCAGCGGGCGGCCGTCCGGATTGAAGAAAATACCGCCGCCTGGACTGTTCTCATAGCGCACGGCAACGTGCGTTAGGCCCCGATTGGTGAACTCCGCCGCGAGAATGGGGCCGAATTCCCGAAGCTCGCCCTCCAGCCAATGCTCTTCGATGAGCACCCGGAAGGCATCGCCGGGACGCACTTGGGTGATGAAGTCCACGTCCCAGCGGAACACGTCCGCGAGCCGCATCGCCACCTCGTCCTCTAGCCCCGCGCGGGTGGCGGCAACAAAGAGGTTGTTGGTGATCGTTGCGTTGTAGATGCCACGCTTAGAAATGGGCGGCCGCGTCACCTCGCGGCCTTCGTAACCGTCGCCGACGCGGGCGAACTCCACCGTCTCCCAAACATCCACCTGCCAAGCGAGCCGGGTGACGTCGTTGTCGTCGCTCACGTCGATCGTGATTTCCTCGCCTGGCCTGATGCTGCGCAGGCGCCTGGCGATCGGCCCGCTCCTGACGATGCCATCGAGATCGGCCGGGCTCAGCCGCTCGCGCTGGAACAGGAGCGAGAGGCTCTCGCCAGAGTGTAACGATGCCTCGATGCGCCGGCCGGTGGGTGGCGGAATGGGGGCCGCCGCCTCAACGACCACGGCCACCTCAGCTTCCGGCGCCGCGAGCTCGACCATCGCAACCAGCTCGGCCGGCGGCGCTTCACTCGTCATCGATACAGCGGGGGAGCCAGCAAACGCAAGAACGACGACGAGCGCGAAGGCAAGCCCGACCACGACGGGCACGACCGGCACAATGATGCGCCACTCCGGATTCCCGTCCCGATCTAAGATCTCGAGCGCCAGTGCCAAAAGGTGCCCCACCCCTTGCGCGAACGCTTGACTGTACCAGATTCCATGACCCCCAACGCTCGCCATCGGGGTTGCCCAGCCCGCCGAGGACGCCGGGCACCGACGCGCCGAAAACAGGCTTCTCCCGCCTTCGCTGTTGCGGGGCGGGGCCCCGTAGGGGGCTTGTCCCGTCCCGTGCCGAGTTCGTCGAGACGTCTAGCTCGGGACGGGACAAGCCCGTCCCCTACAAAGAGTAGGCCCGTTGTTCGGGCCCTCAAGGGAAAAGGCGTACCATTCGCGCCCTTCTGTTTGCCGATGGCTGCTCGATGACCTCGTTGATTGGTGCGCTAGAGGCGCGGGGCCTGGTTGCGCAGGTTTCCGATCGTGATGGGCTTGACCGCCATCTGGCGGACGGCAGGCGCACCTTGTATTGCGGCTTTGATCCGAGTGCGCCGAGTTTGCAGGTGGGGAATCTGGTGCCTTTGATGGTGCTCAGGCGCTACCAGCTTGCGGGGCACCGGCCCATCGCCTTGGTGGGCGGCGCCACAGGGCTGATTGGCGATCCTTCCGGGCGCGATGAGGAACGCTCGCTGAACGACGACGACACGGTGGCGGGGTGGACGGAAAACATCCGCCGCCAGGTGTCGCGCTTCATCGACCTCGATGGCGACGCCGGCCTCGTCGTGAACAACCTCGACTGGATGCGCGAGCAGGATGCCATCGGCTTTCTACGCGACGTGGGCAAGCATTTCTCCGTTAACGCTATGCTTGCGCGGGATGCGGTGCGGGCCCGCATCGACCGCGAGGGTGCCGGCATTTCCTTCACGGAATTCAGCTACATGCTGCTGCAGGCGTTCGACTTTGCCGAGCTCGCCCGGCGTCACGACTGCACCTTGCAGGTGGCCGGCAACGACCAGTGGGGCAACATTGCAAGCGGCATCGATCTCGGGCGCCGCCTACATGGGCGACGCCTGTTCGGCATGACCTCACCGCTCGTCACCCGCGCCGACGGCGTCAAGTTTGGCAAGAGCGCGGGCGGCGCGGTGTGGCTCGATGCCGAACACACCTCGCCCTATGCCTTCCATCAGTTCTGGCTCAACTGCGCGGACGCGGACGTGGTGCCGTTCCTCGGCTACTTCACCGTGCTGCCGACGAGCGAGATCGACGAGGTGGCGGCCGAAGTCCGGGCACATCCGGAACGCCGCCAAGGGCAGCGGGCGCTGGCCGCCGAGGTCACCCGCCTAGTGCATGGGGAGGCGGCCCTCCAATCTGCCGATCGAATCGCCAAGGCATTGTTCGGCGGCGACGTTCGAACGCTGACGGAAGACGACCTTGGGCAACTCGAACTCGATGGCATGGAGCGAACCTCGGTGCCGGACGGCACCGGGCTCCTCGATGCGCTCACATCTGCTGGGCTCACTCGCTCGAACGGGGAGGCGCGACGCATGATAGCCGCCGGCGCCGTTCACCTGAACGGCTCGCCGGTGGCGGACGCAGCCCTGCGACTGACCGCGAAAGGCGCCCTCCACGGTCGCCACCACCTCCTGCGCCGTGGCAAAAAACGCTGGCATCTCATGGTC
This sequence comes from Gammaproteobacteria bacterium, assembly GCA_028824555.1. Lineage (GTDB taxonomy): Bacteria > Pseudomonadota > Gammaproteobacteria > Pseudomonadales > Azotimanducaceae > VXYL01. Next base: position 6,096 of record JAPPDJ010000075.1, read on the forward strand.
TTGCAGCAAGGTTGAGGAGACGGTCGGAAGCCCGGGAGGAGGCCCGAAAAAAAGTGAAATTTCTCGTTGACAGAAAGATCGTCGGGCGTATGATGCGTAGCCCTTGGCTCGGCGAAACGTCGAGCCCCGTTGTTTGTCAGTTGTAAGAACAAGCCATTCGTGTGGGCGCTCGTTAACACCGAGCCTTGAGCAAACACTTTGGCCACGCATCGCCGACCTTGCCGGGTCGGGGGAGCGCGGCCGGCACTTTGTGAACTGAAGAGTTTGATCATGGCTCAGATTGAACGTTGGCGGCAGGCCTCATACATGCAAGTCGAACGAGAAAGGCCCTTCGGGGTCGAGTAAAGTGGCGGACGGGTGAGTAAGGCGTAGGAATCTACCCGGTAGTGGGGGACAACTCGAGGAAACTCGAGCTAATACCGCATACGATCTTCGGATGAAAGCGGGGGACTCTTCGGAGCCTCGCGCTATCGGAGGAGCCTACGTTGGATTAGCTAGTTGGTGGGGTAATGGCCCACCAAGGCGACGATCCATAGCTGGTCTGAGAGGACGATCAGCCACACTGGGACTG
>JAPPDJ010000169.1 GCA_028824555.1 Gammaproteobacteria bacterium
CTCCCCCCTCGCGGGGGAGTCGAGAAAAGCGTCCTCGCTTTTCTCGGAGGGGGGCCGCCGACCCAAAACCCCGTACACCACAATCCCCGAACAAAGCCCCTCCCGTCCCTCCTCCTTTCATTTCTCTGGAAGGGGAGTCGTAAAGCGCCTCGCTTTTCGGAGGGGCCTTCCCGCAAAGGGAGGGTTCTCAACTCCGGCGCAAGCGTCGTTTTCTACGGCGCGGCCTCCTGGCGCGCTCTGCGAGCGTCGGCAGTTGCTTCGCAACTGCTGGCCGCCTCTCTCGGCGGGAGCGAAGGCAGAGCGACCATTCGCGAACGCTCCCTGTTCACAATCGGACACTGGCGCAACCATGCATTTCATGAGGAAGGGAGAACCGCCAGCATCGTCCGCCGAAAGGAGGGCGATTCGGCCTGATGCGGCGCATGGCACGGGTTTGGCATCCTCGTCGGGAACCGTCAAAGCGCAAGGGCTTGCCCGGATGACTTTCGCCTTCGTCGTGGATCTGCGCCAAGCGGCCCAGAGCCTGGCACGCTCGCCCGGCTTCACCGCAGTGGTGGTGTTGACGCTGGCTGCAAGCCTTGGCTTTGCCACCGCCATCTATGCTGCGCTCAAGCATGTTGTGATCGATCCGCTGCCGCATCCCGATTCCGAACGCCTCATGGTGCTGCGCAGCGAAGTGCCCGGCTCTGGCACGGATGAAGAGTGGGCTGCCTCCACCGCCCAATACTTCCACTTCCGCGACCACGCCCAGTCACTGGCTGACATCGGCTTCGTGGACATGTCCGCCGTGGGCGTGGCAGGACATGACGAGGGCGGTGCAGCGCAGGCCCGGGTTAGCGTCATCACCGCCGGCATCCACCGCTTGATGGGCGCCCGCGCCCTGCACGGGCGGTTGTTCGCGGAGCCGGACGACGATCCCGGCGCGCCACCCCTGGCCGTGCTGGGGGAGGGCTTCTGGCGCACCCATTTCGGGGCGGACCCGGACATCGTCGGCAACACGGTTCGTCTCGACATCCCGTGGGAGCAAGGCGCCATCGAAGTGATCGGCGTGGCAGCGACACCGGGTGGTACGCCCCTTGACGAAACGGACATCTGGCTGCCGAAGTTCCTCAACCCGGCAGGCCCCCACTACAACCAGCACAGCTACCTCGTGCTGGCGCTGCGAAGCCCGGACGTGTCGCTGGCGGCGGCGCAAGCGGATGCGCAACGACTCACGCGCGAACTGACCACCGCGTTCCCGGATGTGTACCCCACCACTTTCATCGAGGACTTCGGCTTTCGCAGCAGATGGCAGCCGTTGCGGGAAAGCCTGACCCGGGGCGCGGCGGCGCCGCTGTGGATTGCCCAGGGCGGCACGGCGCTGCTCCTGCTGGTGGGATGGGTTGCGGTGGCGAATCTCTTTCTCGCGTGGATCGAGACGCGACACCCGGAGATGGCGGTGCGGCAGGCGTTCGGCGCCGGTCGCGGGGCGGTTCTGCGCCAGCTCGCCTCGTCCAGCGCGCTGCTCGTGGCCGGTGCCTGGATCGTCGGCATCTTGATTGCCTGGTGGATCTGCGGGGTTCTTGCCGCATTGCCCCTAGGCATTCCGCGCATGGACAAAATCGCCGTGGATGCCGGCGTGCTGCTGGCCTCGCTTGCGGCGGCGCTGCTGGTGGTGGTCTCGTTCGTGGGCCTCGCGGCCTGGCGAATGCGACGCGCTTCCGGGCGACTGGTGGAAGCCGGCCGAGGCACCACGGCCAGCCGCGACCGACAGCGAGCCCGCACCGCCTTGGTGGTCGCGCAGGTGGCCGTGGCGTTCGTGCTGCTGGTGGGCGCGGGTCTGTTGCTGTCGAGCTTTCGCAATCTGGCTGCGGTGAACCCGGGCATCGACCCCACCGGCACGGTTCACGTTCGATTGGGGCCGGACAGCAGCCAGACCGGCCGTTGGCACAGCTTCCTCCAGGAACTCATCGAGCGTGTATCGGCGCTGCCCGGCGTGGCCGTCGTGGGGGCGTCCCAGAGCCTGCCCTTTGACCGCGGCTACATTGGTTGCGTGGCGCAGTACTTCGAGGACGAGGGGATCGCAGAACGTCTGGACGCCGCAGAACTTACAACCTGCGGTGTGCAGGACTTCGTGACTCCGGGATACTTCGAGGCGGTGGGCATGCCCCTCCTGCGCGGGCAAACTCTGGACTGGCGAGATTTCAACGACCCGGCGCGGCGGAGCGCCGTCGTCAGCCGGGCGTTCACCGCCAAGTTCTTCCCGGATCGCCCCGCCATCGGCCAGCGCATCGCTCCCTACGGCTGGCCGTGGTTCACGGTGGTGGGCGTGGTGGGCGACACCTACGCCATATCGGTCGCCGACGATCCCACGGCGCATGTGTACTACCCCCTCTCGGGCATACCGGCTGATGCCGGCTGGCGCCCAAGCCCCATGCAACTCGTGGTGCGAACCGAACTGGGAGACCCCACGGCGATCTTGCCGACCGTGCGTGGCCTCGTCACGGAAATGGACCCGAACATCGTCATGGCGGCGGCCGAACCCTTCGCAGCGGTGCTGGAACGATCCACGAGCCAAGACCGTTTCATGGCGCTGCTGCTCGCTGCCGCGGCCAGCGCATCGCTGCTGCTGGCCGTAATTGGCCTCTACGGCGTGGTGGCCTTTCTGGCCACGAAGCGCACCCCGGAGATCGGCGTGCGGATGGCGGTGGGCGCCCGCCCGGGGGACATCCGCCGCATGATGGTGCTCGGTTCGCTCAAGACCGTCGCGTTCGGCGTCGTCATCGGCGCCGGCGTGAGCCTGGGCCTTGCGGGTTTGGTGCGCGGCGTTCTGTTCGGGGTCGCGCCAACCAATCCGGCGGTGTATGTCGGCAGTGCGCTCCTGTTGGTGCTCGCCGGCGGTGCGGCAAGCTGGCTGGCAACGCGACAGGCGACGCGGATCACGCCGCTCGACGCGTTGCGTGTGCAATAGGCGGCAGAAAGCGAGGGCGCTATCTCGGCGGAAGGAGGCCGGTCGATTCCCCGCACTTCATGAATAATCCGGGCCAACACTCCCTCACGGTGGAACCATTGCCCCAGCCGAGTCAGCCCACGATTCTTGTTGCGGATGATCAGTCGGACGTCCTTGAGGCCCTGCGTCTGCTGCTGAAGGGTGCGGGCATGGCGGTGCTGACGGCGCATTCGCCGGACGAAGTGCTGAAGGTGGCGGCCGCCCGCGATCTCGATGGCGTGCTGGTGGACCTCAACTACACGCGCGACACCACCTCCGGCAGCGAAGGCATGGACCTTCTGCGCTCGCTCAGAGAACTCGACGCCACGCTTCCTATCGTCACCATGACCGCTTGGGGCAGCGTCGAAGGCGCCGTGGAGGCGATGCGTCGGGGCGCCGGCGACTACGTCGAAAAGCCTTGGGACAACGACCACCTCGTGGCGACGCTCAGCACCCAAGTGCAGCTTGGCCGCGCCCGCCGGCTCGGCCAGCGTCTCGCCGACGCAGAGCGGCGGCGCGAACTGGGCTCCACCGCGGACTTCGTGGCGGCTTCCCCCGTCATGCAGCCCGTACTGGAAATGATCGCCAACGTTGCCCCTTCCGACGCCAACGTCCTCATCACCGGCGAGCACGGAACGGGCAAGGAAGTGGTGGCGCGGCGGCTGCACGCGCTCTCCAAGCGCGCGGGCCAGGCACTGGTGACGGTGAATGCCGGTGGCTTCAGCGACGGCGTGTTCGAGAGCGAGCTCTTCGGCCATGTGCGCGGTGCCTTCACCGATGCCAAGAGCGACCGCGCCGGCTGCTTTGAACTCGCCCACGAGGGCACCCTGTTTCTCGACGAGATCGCCAACCTGCCCTGGACACAGCAAGGCAAGCTGCTCCGAGCCTTGGAGAACCGGGAAATCCAGCGGGTTGGCTCGAGCAGGGTGCGGCGGGTGGACGTGCGGGTGATTGCGGCGACCAACGCAGACATCGCGGCCGCGGTATCGAAACGCGAGTTCCGCGAAGACCTTCTCTATCGGCTCAACACCGTACAAATCCACCTGCCGCCCCTGCGCGAGCGAACCGAAGACATCGCCGAGCTTGCCGCGGGCTTCCTCGCCCGCGAGGCGGCGCACTACGGCAAATCTGTCGACAACTTCAGCGACGCCGCCATGCAAGCGCTCGTGCGCCACCGGTGGCCCGGCAACGTGCGCGAACTGCACCATGCGGTGGAGCGCGCCGTACTGGTCGCCCCGGGCGGCGTGGTTGCCGAGGCTGACCTTGGCCTTTCGAGGGCAGAAGGCGAAGCGAACCTCGATGCCATGACCCTGGCGCAAGCGGAGTGCGTGCTGGTGGGAAGGGCGATGAAGCGCCACGGCGACAACGTCACCCGCGCGGCGCGGGACCTCGGCATCAGTCGCGCGGCGCTCTATCGCAAGATTGAGCGTTGCGGGCTTTGACCCGGAAGGATCGTTCCGCAAGGCGGGGCAGCGATGCCCGCCTGCTCTCCGTCGCGGTTCTTCTGGCGGCCGGTTTGCCGGGCAGCGCGGTGGCGTTGGCCCTACTCTGGACGCAGGAACATCCCGCCATTTTGCAGTGGGCCCTGACCGCAGTGGTGGTTGGCGCATGGCTCGGTGCGGCCCTGGTGTTGCGCACCTCGCTCAACCGCACGCTGCGGACCATGGCGAGCCTGCTCGGCGCCTTGCGCGCCGGCGACTACTCCATCCGCGCCCGCCATGCCGGCGGTGACGACCCCCTCTCCCTCGTCTATGTCGAGATCAACGGCTTGGAGCGTCAGCTCCGCGAGCAACGCCTAGGTGCGGTGGAAGCCAGCGATGTGCTGCATCGGGTACTGGCGGAGATCGACACCGCGGTGATGGCCTTCGACGAGCGGTCGGCGCTGCGCGTCATCAACCGGGCGGGGGAACGCTTGCTCGGCGGCGCGGCGGCGGACTTGGTCGGCAAGTCTGCCGACGAACTGCACCTCGGCGAAGCCCTGGCCGGTGACGCGCCACACACAGTGGTTCGGGAAGATGCATCCGCACGACGCCACTGGCAGGTTCGTCGCAACGTGATCCGGCAAGGCGGCGAGCGGTTAACCCTGGTGGTGATGACCGACCTCGAACGCACCCTGCGCGAGGAGGAGCGGGCCGCCTGGCGGCGACTCGTGCGTGTGCTCGGACACGAGATCAACAATTCGCTGGCACCCATCAAGTCCATTGCCGAGAGCGTTCGTGCGCTGCTGCGGGAGCACGCTGGCCGGGGCGATTGGACGGCAGATGCCGACAGCGGCCTGGCGGTCGTTGCGAGTCGGGCCGAGTCCCTGCGTCGCTTTCTTGCCGCCTATGCTCGGCTGGCGCGTTTGCCGCCGCCGACACTGGCACCGGTGGATGTTGCCGCCTGGGTGCGACACGCTGCCGAGCTAGAGACGCGGATGTCGGTCTCGGTGCAGGGCGTGGAAGGCGTCGAAGTTCGGGCCGATCGAGATCAGCTCGACCAGGCCCTGATCAACTTGATTGCCAATGCGGTCGATGCATCGCTCGAAACCGACGGTGGGGTCGAAGTCCACTGGCGGCTCGAGGGTGATCGCGTAGCGGTGATGGTCGACGACGAAGGCGCCGGCATCGCCGAAAGCGATAGCCTATTCGTGCCTTTCTACACCACCAAGCCCGGCGGCTCCGGCATCGGTCTCGTGCTGAGCCAACACATCGCCGAGAACCACGGCGGTTCGCTGACGCTGCGCAACCGCACGGACCACCAAGGCGTGCGCGCCCGCCTGACCCTGCCGCTAGGGACGCTCTGATCGAGTTCGGTTAAGAGTCACACTTCCGCGACTCCGGCTCCTTCGTATGGGAGGAAATTCGTTCGGTCTCCGACGCCGACGCCGCCTCGTGCGCGGTGAAGGACAATCTCATCGTGGATACACCGCTGACCCTATTGGTTGAGACACAGATACCGGCGGCTATACGCGGAGACCGCGAGGCGTTTGCGCGAATCGTGGACGCCACGCAAGGGCTCGTGTCGTCCATTGCACTGGCCATCGTCCGCGACGCCGAACTCAGCCGCGACATTTCGCAGGACGTGTTTCTGTCGGCTTGGCGTGACCTGAGCCAATTGCGTGACCCAGGCAGCTTCCTCCCGTGGCTGCGTCAAATGACACGAAACCGGGCGTATCACGTGCTGCGCGCAACCCGACGACGAACGCGCCATCTGCTGGATGGCGACGTCGACTCCTTGATCGAATCTGCTGTAGACCGCCGGCCATCGGCAGATGCGCACCTCATGGCAGAGGAAGAGCGGACCGCCCTGACGACAGCACTCGACGAACTGCCTGATGACGCGCGTGAGGTCGTAACCCTGTTCTATCGCGAGGGACAGTCGACCGCGCAGGTGGCGGCGCTCTTGGGTATAGGTGAGGTGGCTGTGCGCAAACGCTTGTCGCGAGCGCGCGGAAGACTTCGCGCGAGCCTGCTTGCCCGGTTCGGGGAAGCCGCTCGACGTGCCGCGCCGGGTACGGGACTGACGAGTTCCGTGATGGCCGTGATAGCGATCGGGACGCCCGGTGAGACGTCGGTGGCGGCACGGGTGGCAGTTGGATCCTCGGTCGCCGCTGGGGGCGTGTCCGTGCTGACCAAGGCGCTGACCGTCGTGGAAGCTGTCGTGTTGCCGGCGGCCGGCGCCCTGATCGGTTTGCTGCTCGGGACCCGCCAGCTTAAGCGGCGGGCACGGTCTGCAAATGAATTGCGAAGCCTTCGCCAATTCGAAGCGGTCAGCGCGGTCCTGTTCGTTCTTGCGGCGTTCGCGTCTCCCGCCTCTTGGTTGCTGACCGACAGCGTCTGGTCTCAGGTCGCCACACTCGGCGGGCTCATTCTCGGCTTCGGAACGCTCTACCTTGTCTGGCTACCCCGGATCCTCGCCTCGCGTTTTGCACTCGAGCTGTCCGAAGATCCGCAAGCGGCGCGGGCGGCGCGTGCCAGCGAACGGCGACTCGCATGGGTGGGTTGGACAGTAGGCCTCCTCGCCGCCACTGCCGGTCTGATTGCAGGTCTCTGACCGAGGTAACGACATGTCACGGAGCACGTCTCAAACCAAGGTCCTTGGGATACAAGGTGGGGAAACAGTACACCCGCTGTCAGGGAGCATTGCAGGATTCGCCCTTTCGATCGCCTGCCTGGCTCTTTGCATCGCCCCAGGGTGCGCGACCGGGAGCGGAGAGCCATCGCCCGCCATGATCGCAGTCATCACGCCGCCGGTAGCGATGGCGAAGCGGGCCGACGACCGGGAACGGACCGACCCATCCGAGACCGTCGGCGAGTCTCCGGCGGTGCAGGCAAGCACGAGTGACGAAGTCGAAGAGGTGGTTGTCGTAGGGAACCGCACAAGACTGTGGCTGCCTCTCGTCGGCACCAACTGGCCCGACAAGGATTGCCAGCTCCGGGTTCGGAGAGTCGGTGCGGGCGATCGCCGCTCCATCTTCGTTGCCGATCTCGGGCGAAGCGGGCGCGCGTGGCGACACGTCGCCCGGCGGCTCGCTGACGGCGGCCACCAGTCCACTTTGGTAACGCTGCCCGGGAGCGACGGAAATCGCCCCTGTACGTGGCGCGGCGCGGTGCGCGAACAGGCCGGTCGGCTCGTGGCCGATCTGGTACGAGAAGGCCCGGGGCCGGTCTCCCTGGTTGGCGACGTTTTTGGCGCGCAAGTCGTCTTGGAAGCCGCCACGCACCTCGCTGCCGACCATGTCCACAACTTTGTCCTCTACGACGTCGTTCCGCGTCCCCAGTCGCTACAGAACCCGTTGCTCAAGGGTTATGCGATGACGCCAGCGGCCGCGTTCGCCGCCCAGGCGCGAGTGACTCCGCCGGGCTGGTGGACGATGTGGTCTGCGATTGATGTACGAACCGGGCGGGAGTTCGCGGACAAAGCCGTTCAATCGGAGATTCTCGATTCGCTTCGCAGGTCCGATCCCGTAACGGTGAGCTATGAACTCATTCGGGGGCTGGGCAGCGGCGCCGACACGCTGCGACAGCGGATCGAGTCGAACGAGGGGCCCGTTCTGGCCCTCTGGCCTACCGGCCCGGCGGGCAAAGAGAGGAAGTCCCGCGCGGCGGCGGCCGCCCAGTACGCGGCGCTACCGAACATCGTCTGGCGCACCGTCGATGGCCACGGGACGGGTGCCATGCTGGAGGCATCGGAGGCAGTCGCAGGCCACATCAGAGCATTCTGGCAAGACACCGGCTTCCTATCGGAGGACCAATAGAGCGTCGGCACGCCATGGCCAGCGTGACCACCGGGTAGGTGCGTCGGCGACTCGGCGTTCTTGGGGCACCAGCGAAGGCGCTCGCAAATGTCACCGGGGTGTTCGCAGGCGCACACTGAATGCCTGAAACCGAACGCCGGATCGCTCCTCCCAATGCACTTCCGCCCGTTAGAGCCTCAAGATGCGCCTTGGCACAACCCTTGCTCATTGCTGGCAATGACGTACGTAGGCCCAAGAATTGCGACTGCGCCGGCGCGGCGACTGGCTGCGGTGCACAAGCCCCCACGCGTAGACGAAACCACGGAAGGCATGGACGTTCCGCGTGGCGATCGACCGTGGTGGCAAGCGAAACGTCGTTGGCTGGTCGGCGCCATCGTCGCCTCGGTCGCCATGGTGGCCATCTTGGTGGCGGCCAACCTCGAACCCGCTATTCCCTCGCTGCCGAAAGAGTCGGTGTGGCTCGGCCAGGTGGAGCAGGGCGAGTTTGTCCGCGACGTGCGCGGCCCCGGCACCCTCGCGCCGATGCAGCTTCGCTGGATCAGTGCCGAAAGCCCGGGCCGGGTGCAGGAAATCCTGGCCCTGCCCGGCATCGAGGTCGCCCCCGACACTCCGCTGCTGCGCCTCGACAACCCAGAGCTCGAAATCCAGCTGCTCGATGCCCGCCAGCAACTGGCCGATGCCGCAGCCTCCCTCGTGCGGCTGCGCTTCGAAGCGGAGTCCGACCGGCTGGCGCAGGTGGCGCTGATCGCCAGCGTGCGCACGCAGTATCTGGAAGCAAAGCACCGCGACGAAATCAACCGTGAATTGCGCGTGCAGGCGCCGGGCTTGGTGGCGGATTTCGACTTGGCGCGGGGCGAGCAGTTGGTCCAGGAACTCGCCAATCGCATGAGAATCGAGGCCCGCCGCCTAGGCGTGCTGGGCGATTCCACCGACCGGCAGATCGCCGCGCTGGAGGAACAGTTGGAACGTCTGCGCGCTATCTCCCGATTCCACGAACAGCGCATTGCATCGCTGAACGTCACCGCTGGCGTGGCCGGCGTTCTTGCCGAACTGCCGCTGCAAGCCGGGCAATCGGTGCAGGCCGGAGACATCCTCGGGCGCGTAGTCGAACCGCGTCGTCTCAAGGCCGAGATTCGCATTCCACAGGGGCAGGCGGAAGGGGTCGCCCCCGGCCAGCAGGCGATTGTGGACACGCGCGGCCACCGCATCGAGGGCACGGTCAGCCGCGTCGATCCCACCGTGCGATCCGGCACCGTCACCATCGACATCGCCTTGCCCGAGTCGCTCCCGGCCGCAGCCCGACCGGACATGAGCGTGGACGGCACGGTGATCATCGACCACATCGACAGCGCCATGACCATCGCCCGCCCGCCGCACGCAAAGCCGCACACCACCGTGGGCATCTACCGCCTGCAAGGCGACGTGGCCGAGCGCGTGCCCGTGCGATTGGGCCTCGTTTCAGCAACGAGGGCCGAGGTGTTGGAGGGACTCGAACCCGGCGACACGGTGGTGCTGTCGGACATGACCTCGCTCAAGGATCACGATCGGGTGCGGATCGATGGCACGTGAGCCAACCAAACCTGCGGCAAAGACGACTATGGACCCGAGCGAAGACCCCTTGGGGAAAGGCAGGGTGCTTCCCCGCCCAACGGCCGTCGTTGCCGGGACCCCAAGGACATCAAGGAGAGAACAAGCGAGATGACTGAATCGGCCCAGCCCCTCATCCATCTGAACAGCCTCGGCAAGGTCTTCTACACCGAAGAACTGGAAACCCATGCCTTGGCGGATGTGCATCTCGACATCCACGAAGGCGAGTTCGTCTCCATCGCCGGGCCATCCGGCTGCGGCAAGTCCACGCTCCTCGCCATCATTGGCCTGCTCGACACGGCCACGGCTGGCGAGTACCGGCTCGATGGCGAGGCGGTGCACGGCCTCTCCGTGGCCGAACGCGCCGCCATTCGCAACCGCGCCATCGGCTTCATCTTTCAGGCCTTCAACCTGATCGGCGACCTGACCGTGTTCGAGAACGTGGAACTGCCGCTGGTGTACCGCGACATGGCCTCGTCCGAGCGCAAGGAGCGCGTGCTCAGAAGCCTCGAACGGGTGGGCCTCGCGCACCGCGAGCGACACTTTCCATCGCAGCTCTCCGGCGGTCAGCAGCAGCGCGTCGCCGTCGCCCGCGCCATCGTCGGCGAGCCGCTGATCCTGCTGGCCGACGAACCCACCGGCAACCTCGACTCCAACAACGGCAGCGCGGTGATGGACCTCTTGGGCGAACTGCACGGCGACGGCGCAACCATCTGCATGGTCACCCATGATCCCCGCTACGCCGACATCGCCGAGCGCACCCTGCACCTGTTCGACGGCCGAATCGTCGCGGAGGACGCCGCTTGAGCCCCGCTTGATCTCCTGACCAGAGGAACCACAAATGCCCAATCTCCATCTGCAACTGGCGCGCACCAACAGGCGCGTCGCCGACTCCCCTGTGCGAACCGCGTGCCTTCGTGCTCGCATTCGCTCACAACTCCGCCTCTCGCTTGCCGCCCTGGCCGTCGGCCTCGGCTTGACAGGGTGCGTGTTCGTGGCCTCTTCAGACTCCCGCTACCGTAGCGGCCCGCTACACGACTTCGAAATCCTCAACGCCATCGAGCCCGGCAAGACCACCAAGGCCTGGGTGCTGGAGAACCTGGGGCCACCGGCGAGCGCGTACGCGAACGACGCCGGTAACGAGGTGTTGCGATACGTCTCCCTCAAGGAACGGGATACCGAACTCGCCGTCTTTCTCCTCTTCGCCGTCGACCTGTCGGACGAGGAGATCAAGACGATGCACATCGAAGTCGAGAACGGGCGCGTGAAAGCGTATTGGATTGAGTAGCGGCTCCTGCGCCCAACCCCCCTTCAACGGCGGTCTCGGCTCCGGCGGTCCGCGGTCTTGCCACCGGGCGACCAACCCGATAGAGCACCTGCACGGGAAACGGCATCTTCGGACACTATATTGTCCAAAAGAGTCTGTAAATCCCCAATTTTGGATACAATGATGTCCCCGAAGGCGAAAGGCAGGGCAATTGGCGCTTCTCTCTCTCACCACCGCCGCAGACGTGCAGCGCGAACTTGCGGCCAGCGTCCGACAGCGGCGGCGGAGTCGCAAGCTCTCGCGGCGGGCGCTCGCGGAGCGGAGCACTGTGCCGGCAGCGACCATCAAGCGGTTCGAGACCACAGGCCAGATTTCCCTGCGCCAGTTCGTGCTGCTCTGGCAGTGTGTTGGAGACCTTGACCAACTTGCGTCGCTGGCGGAGCCCCGAGCCGCGCCGCCGCGGACGATTGACGAGGTGTTGGAGCAGGAGCCGGGCAGGGGCGCCCGATGACGGACTTCACCCCCATCCGCCGCCTCCGCGTGTCGCGCTGCCTTTCCACGGGCGCCATCGTTCCCGTGGGCGAACTGGCGCAGAATCGAGACGGCGTTTTCTTCCAATACGGTGAAGGCTATCTGCGCGAGCATCCAAGCCTCTCGCCATTCCAAATGCCGTTCGATGGCTCGGTGCACCGCGCCCCTCGGGAGCCCCACGAGGGCCTGCACGGCGTGTTTGCCGACTCGCTGCCCGATGGCTGGGGGCGCCTCCTGGTGGATCGCGTTTTCCGACGGCAAGGTATCGCCGCGAGCCAATTGACGGCGATGGACCGCCTTTCCTTCATCGGCGAACGCGGCGTGGGCGCGCTGCGCTACTCGCCCGCCTCTCCTCCAGCGCCCGCGCCTGCCGGCGAGCCCAGCATCTGGGAACTTGGCACCCACGCCGAGAAGCTGTTCGACGGCGAGGGCGAGGAGCTGTTGGCCTTCCTTGCCGAGGCGGGCAGCTCCGGCGGCGCTCGACCCAAGGCATCCGTGTACTTGCCGGCAGACGCTGCGGCAAGCAGGACACGCATCCTTCCCGAACCCGGGCTCGAGCCGTGGATCGTCAAGTTCACTTCGGCGTCGTTGCCGCTCGGGCATGAGGAGGGCCTCTGCGAAGCGGCCTACCTCCGGCTCGCGCAGAACGCTGGCATCGACACACCGGATTGGCAGCTCCTGCAAGTGCCCGCCGCAGCACCGACAAATGCCACCGCGTGGCTCGCCCAAAGGCGATTCGACTGCACGCCGCCAGATGGTCGGCTCCACATGCACAGTCTCTGCGGCCTGCTCGACGCCGACTTCCGTGCGCCGTCAATGGACTACGAGGACTTGATCCGCGCCAGCCAAGCCCTGTGTGCGAGCCCATCCGTCGGCCAGACCCAGTTCATCCGAGCCGCGTTCAACCTCTTCGCCGTCAACCAAGACGACCACACCCGCAACTGGTCGTTTCTGCAGGACGACGCAGGCAATTGGCGACCGTCTCCCTTCTACGACGTCACCTTCTGTCCCACTCCCCACGACCAACACACCACCGCCTTCCTGGGCCACGGCAGCGCGCCGCCACGCAAGGCCATGCAGCACTTGGCCGGCCAAGGCAGCTTCGCCAGTTGGTCCCACGCCCGCGAAGCCCTCGAACGCGTCGTGGACGCCCTCGGAAACTGGCCAAGGGTCGCCTCCGAACTCGGCATCCGCCCCGACACCCGGCACCTGATCGACCATCGACTTGACCAGACTCGGAAAGCGAACCGGGCATTGCTCGCATAGCGGCACCGATACCTTCCTCCGAGGGCCCGTCCTTCCGGCGAGAGCCGACGTCAGGCACCGCAGACGGCTACCGCATGGTTTGAACATCGTGGCGCCAACACCAACCATTTTCGGAACCGTAACTTCCACTTTGCGACGCAAAATGGAAGTTGCAGGACAGAAAATGCGAGGCCTATCCGCAGGCAAGAGAGGCCCATATGCCCATCGCGGGTAACGACGGCGCACGTTGTTGTATGGTTGCGCGGTGCAAGAAGCGAGGGGAAGCAGGAGATGTTCAACACACGCGAGGGCCAGTTTGAAGCTGGCGACATCCGCACGGAATACCGCACCTTCGAGGTGAATTCGCTCACGCCGCACATCGGTGCGGAGGTGGAAGGCGTGGACCTGTCAGAGCCGCTCTCGAACGAGCAGGCGCAGGACATTCACGATGCGTGGATGGATTGGAAGGTGCTGGTGTTTCGCGATCAGCACATTGACCGCGACCAGCACAAGGCGTTCGGTCGTCGCTTCGGCCGCCTGCACGTGCATCCCATGCAGCACAAGTACGGTGGCGACCCGGAAATCCTGACCGTGAAGACCACCGCCGAGTCCGCCTACACCTCCGGAGACGGCTGGCACACCGACGTGACCTGCGACGAGGTTCCGCCGCTCGGCTCGATGCTCTATGTCACGGAAACGCCCGAGAAAGGCGGCGGCGACACCCTGTTTGCGGACATGTATCTCGCTTATCAGCTTCTCTCGCCGTCAATTCGCGAGTTCTTGGACGACCTGACCGCAGTTCACGACGGTGCCGGCCCCTACGTCGGCGCCTACAAGTCCACGCCGCCCCCCGGCGGCTATCCCAAGAACGAGCACCCGGTGGTCATCCGCCACCCGGTCACCCGCGAGAAGATTCTCTACGTCAACCCCGGCTTCACCAGCCACATCGTGGGCCTCAGCCGCGCCGAGAGCCGCGCCGTGCTCGACATGCTCTACCAGCACGTCGCCACCACGCCGCGGCTTTGGTGTCGGGTTGACTGGAAGCCAAACACCCTGACGTTCTGGGACAACCGCTGCACCCAACACCACGCGGTGTGGGACTACTTCCCCAACTCCCGCTACGGCGAACGCGTCTCCATCGTCGGCGATCAGAGACCAGCGGCATGACCACCCGAAGGAATCTCCTTGCCGGCGCCGCCCTCACCCCGCTGCTGCCGCTTGTCGCTCGCGCGGCGGTTGCCGACGCCGCGCCGTTCACCGCATCGAAGCTCGTGTACATCACGCCCCTCAAGAGCAATGGCGAGGAGAGCCGCTGCAAGGCGGAGGTGTGGTTCGGCTGGCACGAAGGCTCTTGCTACGTCGTCACTCAAGCCGACGCCTGGCGAGCCCAAGCGGTGCGCCAAGGCCTCACGCGAGCCCGACTGTGGGTGGGCGAGTTCGGGATCTGGACCGATTCCGACGACGCCTTCCGCACCGCCCCCGAACACATGGCAACGGCCTCGCTGGTGACGGACGCCGACTTGCACGGCGCGGTGCTCGAAGCGATGGGGCCAAAGTACGTGGAGGAAGGCTGGGGCACCTGGGGCAACCGCTTCCGCACCGGCCTCGCGGACGGCGACCGCGTAATGCTCCGCTACCGGTTGGACGCCTGACAGTCGACGCAAACCGTCGTCAGGTAGGGACGCCTACTGTTAACGCGATTTCCGCAGCCAGCTGGTCTCGCAGTGTCTTGCCGCCGGAGGGAGGAGGTGCTGAGGCCCGCCGCTTCGAGTCCCCGAGAGACTTGCGCCGCCAAGAGCGCGTCGGTGTGGGAGTAGCTGAGAAAGACGTCCATGGGCTCGTGGGCCCAGCCGCTGCCAAATGACCTTGGCGACAAAACGTAGCAACAGCCGCCACCTTCGTTCAAGCCCCTCCTACCGGCATTGGCGAGCTCTCGGAGGGAGGGCGTCCCGCCCTCCACCGCGCCGCAAGGCGCAGAACACTCGCTCCACCACAAGGCTGCGCGCCCTCGCGGGCGCGATGGAGGGCGAGACGCCCTCCGTCCAGAGGACGGCGACGCTAGAGGGCAAACGCATCCGCTCGCTTGCTTCGCGGTTTCCTACGGCGCGGCCTCCTAGCGCCGCAATGCGGCAACTACCCGAGCGGGGTCGTCGACGCTCACGAGCGCGGCGGTGCCGTTCGACAATGGCAAGTACACGACTGCTGTCCTGTCCGTCAGCGCTGTAAGAGCCTTGGTGCCATCGCGTAACCTTACCCACCCAACCAGGAACCCCGGAAGGCCGATCCCATTCGTGCGTATCACCGGCGCATGGTCCGAATCGTCTAGCAGGTTCAGTTCGCGGACGCCTGCGCTCAGCACTTCGGCCCGACTAATCGTGCGGCCGTAGAGCGGCACGTCGAGCACGACTTCGTCCACTTCGATGCGCAGTGACGCCCTCGTGAAGAGATAGGCGTAAAGGGCGAACAGCACAGCCATGACCAGCAGGCCAACCCCGATCACCCGCGTTGTAACCGACGCGAACGCGCCAAGCCACAGCAGGCCGCCCAAACCAAGGAGCGAAACGACGATCAGGCCCATGATGGTGATCGCCAGTGTGCCCGGGAAGGGGATGCCTACAACCTCCGTCACCCTACGCCCGCGTCTCCTACCTTGTTGCTCAGGCGTTTGCGGCGCTCAGGCACCCAAGTTGTAGAACCGATCCACGTTGCCGCCAAGGATCTTCGCCTGCGACTCGGCATCGAGGCTGGCGATGCCTTCCTTGAGTTCTGCGACCACGCCGTAGGAGGCGTCGATGTGGGGGTAGTCGGAGGCCCAGGTGACGTAGTCGGCGCCGATGTGACGGACGACTTCGGCGGTCATGCCTTCGTCGGGGTCCATCGAGATCAGGCATTGGCGGTAGAAGTAGTCGCTGGGCTTGAGCTTGAACGGGGCGGCTCGGTGCATCACTTCGGCCTTGTGATCGAGGCGGTCGAGCCAGGCGGAGATCCAGTTGCCGCCGGCTTCGAGCACGGAGCATTTCAGGTTTGGATAACGCTCGAATAGGCCCGATGCCAGCATCGCCGTGAAGGCGGCCATCACGTCGATGGCGAGGAAGGCGAAAAAGAAGAGCGCCGAGCCCACGTTGGGTGCCGGCATGTGGTGATAGGCATTCCGTTCGCGCACCACGACGTGGAAGCCGACGGGCATATCGAGGTCTTGGGCCGCGGCCCAGAAGCGGTCGTACACCGGGTCGGCGAGCTGGCGGCCGTTGCGTGCCGGGGCGTCCGGCGAGAGATAGATGCCGACGCAACCGTCCTTGCGGG
Source organism: Gammaproteobacteria bacterium (assembly GCA_028824555.1). GTDB lineage: Bacteria > Pseudomonadota > Gammaproteobacteria > Pseudomonadales > Azotimanducaceae > VXYL01. The sequence goes on from JAPPDJ010000169.1 coordinate 16,141, forward strand.
CACGTTCGGCCTCCGCCACGGCGCCTTCAGGGTCGATGAGCGAGATGTGCGCCACCGGATGCAGGCGCGAGGGGTCGTGATTGGCGAAGTCGACGATCCAGCGGTTGTAGGCGCGCGTGTAGGCGGTGGCGAGGGCCGGGTCCTCCACGTTGCCTTCCCAGCAGATGCCGATGGTCGGGTAGAGGATGGCGGCGTCGATGCCCTCGTCGTCGAGCACCTTGAGCCTTGCCGCAGGATCGTACGAACCGGGCGGCGACCCGGCGGCGTAGCTGTAGTCCTCCGTCAGGCTGCCCAGCATTCCCGAGTCGAGGTCGATGCCGCCGAGGGTGCCGAGGTTGCCGCGCAGAAGCCGCATGGGCTGGTTGTCGATCCACAGGCGCTCGAAGCCCTCGTCATCCGGGGCGATACGGATGGCGCGGTCGCGAAAGGCGGGATCGATGTAGCGCTCCCACGTGTCTGCTGGCTCCAGAATGTGCCCATCGGCATCTACCACTCGACTCATTGGCGAACCTCGGATTTGCATGTGCGCGTAGCGTTGGCCACGAACGGGCAGGTGTCAATGGGCCTCGGAGTTGCCGCCCACACGAGGCGTCCCGATGCGCATACGCCGCTGGCCTTTGTGCTGCGAGGAGCGCGCCTGTCGGCACGTGCGAGGGCGGGACGCCCTCGCCCCCAGGGGCCTCGCTTCGAGCCGAAATCCTCCGTCTTCGCCTACGAGGACGGGTGCTCTGCCTTCGTCGGTGCGCGGTTGGCGCGCTGTATCAAGGGCCCTTCAACGCCCCCGGAACTCGGCCACGACCGTCAGCGAAGCCGTCCGCGGTGGGCCAATCCAGGCGCCCTGCCCGGCCACCCCGCCAAGGTGCTCCTCATCGAAAAGGTTGTTCACGACGCCCTGCACCTGCAATCCGGCGAGTCGCCCGGAGGAGAACCGCCAATCAACGCCTGCGTGCAGGTCGGCCGTACCGTATCGTCCAAGACGCCACGAGTTGCCGAAGTCCACCACGCGAGCGCCGGTGACCTTGTGGCTGATGCCTGCCCGCACCGGCCCTCGACGCCAGTCGAGGGCCACCGCCAACATGCTCGCCGGCACCCCCACGACGCGGTTGCCGGGCGCAACCCCGAGCTCGGCGTCGAGTCGATCCCTGCCGGTGCCTAGCTGGCGCGAATCATTGCGCGTGTACGACAGATACAGCTCCAGCTCCGCCAGGCGAAGCCGCGTGGACAGCTCGACGCCGCGGGATTCGACACCTCCCGCATTCAAAAAGGCGCCGTCGGTGCCGATGAGGAAGTTCGGCCCGGCCACGCCTTCAGTGTCCACGAACGCGACTCGGTTGCGGAACGCGGTGTCGTACCAAGTCGCCGCCACCGCGAGCCCTTCGCGGCCAAACCGCAGCCCCACGTCCACGTTTCGCGCCGACTCGGGATCGAGCCCCGCGAGATCAGAGCGGGGACGCTCGAGCAGGAGATCGGAGTACGCCCGGTGATTTTCCGCAACCCCGCCGAATAGCTCGAGGCCCGGCACAGGCGTGTCCAGCACCAGCCCCGCCGAGAGAAGAACCGGAGAGTTGCTGTCGATGACGGCATCCGGCACGTCGCCCTGCGCGTCGTTGCGCTCCAGTCGTTGGCGCAGCCGCTTGATGCCCGCAGCAAGACGAAGCGGGCCGACCGCCACCGACTCTTCCAAGTACCATTTTGTGGTCCGCGCCGGGTAGCGGCGGGCGTACTGGCGCCAGTAGGGCGTTGGATCGAAGGCGAAGCCGATCCGCGTGTCCAGAATCGCATGCCAGTCGCGCGATTCATCTCGCTCGTAGCCTTCATGCCAGACTCCGCCGCGCAAGCGGCTCTCGACCGGCCCAAGATTCGCGCGCCAGTCGAGGTCAACCGCGAACCCGGCGCGTTCCTTGTGGTAGTGGGTGTGCCGATACGACTGCACCGCCAACGCGCCCGGGTCGTGGCAGGCGGCATCCGCCTCGGGGCCGCTGCCGCCGTAGGGGAACGTGATGCTGGACACGCAACCCCGGAACGGCGCCAGCCGAACGCCGCGAGCATCGACGAAATACGTCCTGCCAAGAAACGCGCCGCCGTTAACGACCGGCCCCGCCAGCCGCTCCGACTCAGGACCACCACCGTCGTCCACCACATCCACCAGATATGGCGGCAGCCAGTCCCCACGCCCGTCGTTGCGGTGGTAGTACACGCCGCCGGAGAGCGCCACCCCGCCGAACGACCTTTCCAGCTTGACGTAGGAGAAGGCGTTCTCGCGCAGCGTTGACCAGCCGGGCCGGTAGAGCTGGTCGAGGTGCGGCATGCCGGTCCAGTCGGCGGTGAGGCGATCCCAGCGCGGGTCGGCGGCATAGTCTGCCGCGGCGAACAGGCGCTGGTAGTTGTCTTCGTGAACGTCGTCCCAAGACACGTAAGCCGTGACGTCGGCCATGCCCACCGTCGCTGTCAGCTTCGCCGCTACGTGCGTGCGCTCGTTGTCGGCGCTCTGGTTCACCCAGTCGGTTGCCGTCTGCCGCGATGCCGACAGCCACGCCAATGCGCCGCCGAATACGGGCCCCGTATCGAAGCGGACGGACCATCTGGCGCCGTCGAAGCTGGCGCGCGTCAGCGCCGCCGTGACTTGGCGCGTGTCGAGCGGATCGCTCGTGCGGAAGTCGAGCGTGCCCCCCAACGCTTCGGTGGACCGGGACGCGATGTCGGCGGTGCCCTGGGACACGGCGACCGCTGCCAGATTCGTCGAGTCCACATAGCGGCCCGCCTTGGCGCCGCCGCCGTAGTTGGAGTTGCCGTTCGGCATGCCGTCGATGGTCATGCCAAGCTGCTGTTCGTCGAGACTGATTTGGAAGCCACGCATCGAGATCGTCGTGGACCAGTCGTCGAAACCGAAGGCGTCGCCTTCCTGGATGGACACCCCCGGCAGGTTGTCGGCTGTTGCCAGAACGCTCGTCAGCGGAGATTGCTGGCGCTGCATCGCGGCGGTGGACTCGGCGTTGGCGAACGCCACCTCCCGCTTTGCCACCACGACGACTTCCTCCAACGCCGGCTCCTCGGGCTCATGCTCCGGGGCACCGGCAATGGGAACCGTCAACAACGCACAGCAGCAAGCGACTATCTTGGGCTGAATGCGGGCACGCCAGCCACGAGACCGCCGGCCCCCATCTCCCACACCCGACATGACTCGCCCCCGCGCGAGGCCCCTTCCCTTGGCCGCAGGATCCTATAGACAACGGAATGTTCGCGCGGCCCTTGGACGGAAGGTGCGAAAGCCGTACGCTTCCCCGCCGCGCGAGCCCGTGCCGTTTTTCGGGGGCGTGCCCCCCAACTCTTGCCCAGCCACTCCCTTGGAGTCACCGCATGAACACCGAAGACGCCGCGACTCGCAATCGCGACCTGCTTGCCGCAAACGATGCCGAGATTCACGCTGCCCTCGCCGGCGAGGAGCGGCGTCAGCGCCTCGGCATCGAGCTGATTCCCTCGGAGAACTACACCTATCCCGAGGTCTTGGCGGTGCTCGGGTCGGTGTTCACGAACAAGTACTCGGAAGGCTATCCGGGGCGCAGGTACTACGGCGGCCAGGAGTTCACCGACGTGATCGAGCGCACCGCTCGGAGCCGGGCGCGCAAGCTCTTCGGCGCGGAACATGCGAATGTGCAGCCGCTTTCAGGGGCACCGATGAACGCCGCGGTGTATCTCGCCATGCTGGAGCCGGGGGACACCGTGCTCGGCATGGATCTGTCGCACGGCGGCCACCTCACGCATGGCGCGCCGGTTTCGCACATGGGCAAGCTCTACAACTGGGTGCGCTACAAGTCCGATCCAAGCGCCGGCGGTCGGATCGACTTCGACGCCTTGCGCGAGACCGCCATCGAACACCGTCCGAAGCTCGTGGTGTGCGGTTACTCCTCCTATCCGCGCGACTACGACTACGCCGAGTTCAAGGCCATTGCGGACGAGGTGGGGGCGATGACGATGGCGGACGTGTCGCACATCGGCGGGCTCATCGCCGGCGGCGTCATGTCCAACCCCTGCGACTACGACTTCGATTTCGTCACCACGACCACGCACAAGTCGTTGCGCGGGCCGCGCGGTGGGATGATCCTGACGAAAAAGGAGTTCCGGCGCGCGATCGACAGTTCCGTGTTCCCGGGTTTGCAGGGCGGCCCGCACATGAATCAGGTGGCGGGCGTGGCGGTGACGCTCGGCAAGGCGCTCGAACCCTCGTTCCAGGACTACGCGAAAGCTGTGCTCGAAAACGCTCGAGCACTGGCAGCGGCGCTCATGGCGGGCGGCGCCAAGCTCGTCACCGGTGGCACCGACAACCACATGATGGTGCTTGACTGCGTCGCCAGCTTCGGCATCGACGGCCGGGTGGCGGAGGAAGCGCTCGACGAAGTGTCCATCACCTGCAACAAGCAGGTCGTCCCGGACGACCCCAACCCGCCATTGCGCCCGAGCGGCATTCGCCTGGGCACCCCGGCAGCCACCACGCGGGGGATGGGCCTCACGGAAATGGAACGCCTCGCTGGGTGGATCCTGCGCACGCTTCAGAGCCACGACGACGAGAGAACCTTGGCGCAGGTGAAGGGGGAGGTTGAGGAGCTTTGCTCCGGATTTCCGGTGCCAGGGTTGCCGTAGCCGGAGGGAGGGCGTCCCGCCCTCCACCGCGCCCAAAGGGGCGCGCGTGTCCGATAGGTCGAATCGCAACAAAGAAGCAACCCGCTGATTTACCAACCGAACTTTGTATCCTTGCAGTGGCGCGCGCCTTGCGGCGCGATGGAGGGCGGGACGCCCTCCCTCCGGGTTCGTCCACAGCAAGAACCGCGTTGCCGGCGTAACCATATAGCCACTTCGACTAGGGAAGTGGCGTGCAAAAGCCTAGAATGCGCGCCCCCGATCAACGGCCTTGCCTGGAAGGCGTCTTGGCTGCCGGATACACGCTCACGCATCTCAAGCAGCTTGAGGCGGAGAGCATTCACATCATTCGCGAGGTGGTCGCTGAGTTCGAGCGGCCCGTGATGCTCTACTCCATCGGCAAGGATTCGTCGGTGCTGCTGCACCTTGCGAAGAAGGCGTTCTTCCCCGGTCCGCTGCCGTTCCCCCTGCTGCACGTGGACACGACGTGGAAGTTCCGCGCCATGATCGAGTTTCGCGACCGCATCGCGCGGGAGCAGGACCTCGATCTCATCGTCCACACGAACCAGCAGGGCGTAGTGGACAACGTGACGCCGTTCACCTACGGCAGCAAGAAGTACACCGACATCATGAAGACCCAGGCGCTCCTGGCGGCGCTTGACGAGCACGGCTTCGATGCCGCCTTCGGCGGCGCCAGGCGGGACGAGGAAAAATCCCGCGCCAAGGAGCGGGTGTATTCGGTGCGCGACGGCGGCCACCGCTGGGATCCGAAGAACCAGCGCCCGGAGCTTTGGCGCCTCTACAACGGCAACATCAACCGGGGCGAGGAGGTGCGGGTCTTTCCGCTCTCGAACTGGACCGAACTCGACGTTTGGCAATACGTCTATCTCGAAGGCATCGAGATCGTGCCCCTGTATTTCGCCGCCGAGCGCCCGGTGGTGGAACGCGACGGCACGCTCATCATGGTGGACGACGAGCGCATGGAACTCGAAGCCGGCGAGGAGCCCCAACTGCGCTCCGTGCGCTTCCGCACGCTCGGCTGCTATCCGCTCTCCGGCGCCATCGAGTCCGACGCCAGCACCCTGCCGGAGGTGATCCAGGAGATGCTCATCGCCCGCCACTCGGAGCGGCAGGGGCGGCTGATCGACTACGACGCCACCGGCTCCATGGAGCAGAAGAAGCGTGAGGGATATTTCTGATGGGTGCGCGCCCGTGAGCCACGCCTCCGACCTCATCGAGACAGACATCCTCGCCTACCTCGAACAGCACGAGCGCAAGGAAATCCTCCGCTTTCTCACCTGCGGCAGCGTCGATGACGGCAAGAGCACCCTCATTGGCCGCTTGCTGCACGACTCGCGGATGATCTACGAGGATCAGCTCGAAGCCATCCGCCAGGACAGCCGCACCATCGGCACCCAGCGGGGCGGCGTGGACCTCGCACTCTTGGTGGATGGCCTGCAGGCGGAGCGCGAACAGGGCATCACCATCGATGTCGCCTACCGCTATTTCTCCACCGCCCGGCGCAAGTTCATCATTGCCGACACGCCCGGCCACGAGCAGTACACGCGCAACATGGTCACCGGCGCCTCCACCTGCGATGTCGCCATCATCCTCATCGACGCCAACAACGGCGTGCTGCCGCAGACCCGGCGGCACAGCTACATCGCCCAGCTCCTCGGCATCCGGCACCTGATCGTCGCCGTCAACAAGATGGACGACGTGAGCTATGAGGAGCCGGTGTTCGATGCCATCCGCGACGAGTACTTCGCCTTCGCCTCCAAGCTGCCGGTGGACGACCTCGACTTCATTCCCCTTTCCGCCCTGCTCGGCGACAACGTGGTGGAGCAGTCCGCCAACATGCCGTGGTATCAGGGCGCGACCTTGATGCACCTGCTCGAGACCATTCCGGTGGCGGCGGTGCGCGACACCGAACGCCTGCGGCTGCCGGTGCAATACGTCAATCGCCCGGATGCGGACTTCCGCGGCTATTGCGGCAGCATCGTCGGCGGCGTGGCACGCCCCGGCGATGTCGTGACGGTATTGCCGAGCGGCCGCACCAGCACCATTGATCGCGTCGTCACCGCAGATGGCGATGTGGAAGAGGCGTTCCCGCCGATGGCGGTGACGCTGACCTTGAAGGACGCCGTGGACGTTTCTCGGGGCGACGTGGTGGCCGGCGCCGGCCAGTTGCCCCACACCGCCGATCGCCTCGACGCCACCGTGGTTTGGATGGCCGAGGAACCGTTGGCACTCGGCAAGCCCTACGTCATCAAGCACGGCGCCCGCAAGGTGACGGGGCAGATCGACGCGGTGCGCTATCACACCGACATCAACACCTTGGCGCGCGAACCCGCCAGCACATTGGCCTTGAACGAGATCGGCCGATGCGCTTTCACCCTCGCCGAACCGCTGGTGTTCGACGCCTACGCCAACAACCGCGACTTGGGCGCCCTCATCCTCATCGACCGCATCAGCAACGCCACCGTCGGCGCGGCCATGATCCACTCTCCCGGCGGCTCCACCAGCGGCGATGCCTGGGAAGAGGTGCCGCACGGCGACCTGCACGCCTCGCCAAGCCGGGTGACCCCAAACGAACTACAAACGCGGCTTGGCCAGCGGCCCGTGACGGTGCTGTTCACCGGGCTCGCCAAGGCCGGCAAGACCGCCATCGCCCGCGCCGTGGAGCGTCGTCTCTTCGATCAGGGCCAGCTTGCCACCGTGTTCGACGGTCAGAGCTTCCGCTTGGGCATCAGCCGTGACCTCGGCTTTTCCGCCCGGGACCGCTCCGAGAATATGCGCCGCGCAGCGGAGGCGGCTCGGCTCGTGAACGAGGCCGGCCTCATCTGCCTCACCGCCTTCGTGGTGCCGCAGGAGTCCGTGCGGGAACGAGCGCGAGGGACGATCGGCGAAGATCGGTTCTTGGAAGTCTTCGTCACGGCGCCGCTCGATGTGCTGAAGGAGCGCGACGAAGACGGCCTCTATGCCGCCGCGGAACGCGGCGAGGCACCCAACGTGCCCGGCGTGACGGCGCCGTTCGAGGAACCGGACGGCGCGGACCTCGTGCTGCACACAGACGAGTTGGGCTTGGAGGAAAGCGCCGATCAGGTGGTGGCGCTGCTGCGCGAACGGGGCTTCATCTTCTAACACGGGGAGGGCCGTGGGGACGGGCATGTATCGTCCCATGCTGGACGCAACGGCGAAGGTCCAGCACGGGACGGGACAAGCCCGTCCCCTACGAGGAATGCGTTGAGACGCATCGACGAATGCGAGACGGGACGGGACAAGCCCGTCCCCTACGAAGGCATCACACAGCGCAAGCAAGGTCGTAACCTTAAGGCAAGGAACGCAAGGACACTTCATGAACCACGAAACAGATGCCGTCATCGTCGGCGCGGGGCCGTGCGGCCTGTTCCAGATCTTCGAGCTCGGCTTGCTTGGCCTCAAGGCGCACATCGTTGACGCCTTGGATCGGCCCGGCGGCCAATGCGCCGAGCTCTACCCCGACAAACCCATCTACGACATCCCGGCCATCCCGGTGTGCGATGCGCAGGAACTCGTGGACGCCTTGATGAAGCAGATCGAGCCCTTCGACGCCGCCTTCCATCTGAGCGCGCAAGTGACCGAGGTGGAAGCCATCGACGAATTGCGCTTTCGCGTGGTCACCTCAAAGGGCGAGGAGATCATTGCGAAGTCGGTGATCGTCGCCGGCGGCGTCGGCTCGTTCCAGCCCATGCCGCTCCGGGTTGCCGGCGTCGAGGAATACGTGGACCAGCAGGTGTTCTACCGCGTACAGGACCCATCGGCGCACCACGGCAAGGACCTCGTGGTGCTCGGCGGCGGCGACTCCGCCTTCGACTGGGCGCTCGAACTCGCCCCGCACGCCAGCTCGCTCACTCTGGTGCATCGCAGCGACCGCTTCCGGGCGGCCCCAGCCTCCGTCGCCAAGATGCGCGACCTCGAAGCCGACGGGAAGCTGAACTTCATGGTGGGCAACCTGGTGGAATTCGCGGCCCAGAACGGCGCCATCGACACCGTGGGCATCCGCCATCCGGACAAGTCCGTCACGGAGCTCAGCATCGACCATGCGCTCGTGTTCTTCGGCCTGTCGCCCAAGCTCGGCCCCATCGCCGAATGGGGCCTCAATCTCGACAAGAACCAGATCCGCACCGACACCGAGAAGTTCGAGACCAACATCCCCGGCATCTACGCCATCGGCGACATCGCCACCTACCCGGGCAAAAAGAAGCTCATCCTCTCCGGCTTCCACGAAGCGGCCCTCGCCGCCTTCGCCATCAAGGCCCGCCTGAACCCGGACGAGAAGGTGCACCTCCAATACACCACCACCAGCCCCATCATGCACGAACGCCTGGGGGTGCCGGACTGAAGGGCACACATTTGCCTTTGGGGTCGCGTCTCCTGCCTTCTGCGTGAGACGGGCCTTTGCCGAAGGCACGACTTCCTGTTGATCCTCACGAAGACCAACGCGCCTTGCGGCGCGTAGGAGGGCGAGACGCCCTCCCTCCAAAGGGAGCACGTCGTCAAGTTCCGGCTGAACCGTTCGCCTCTCGAGTTCCGTCGGTGCTGCTCTACAAAGATCGGCTCGAGAGCGTGCGTTGGTGCGCGCCGTTGGAGGGAGGGCGTCTCGCCCTCCTTCAGGAGCACCTCGTCAGGTTGCGGCTGAACCGTTCGCTTTTTGCGTCCGTCCGTGGTGCTCGCCGAAGAACCGCTTCGACAGCGTGCGCTGGTTTTCGTAGATGGAGCCTTGGTGCTTGGCAATCGGCATGGGCATCTTCACCGGCACATCTTCAAGCCGGGGGCGCAGCGTGGGGACGCCGTGCACCACGCGGTCGTTGAAGTCGGCGAGGTCGCCGCCTAGGGCTTCGATTCCGGCCAGCGGCCAGGCATCCGCGGCAGTGTATTCGTAGAACAGGATGCGGCGTTGGCGGTTCGAGTGGTTCATGGAAGAGCCGTGCACAAGCCGGGCGTGATGGACGGTGATGGAACCAGCCTTCGCATACACCTCTTCGGCCCCTGAAATGTCGAGCCCTTCCTTCTCGATGTCGATGGCGCCGCAGAACGCGCCCAGCCTCTCATCCTCGACATAGCTGTGGTGGTCATAGACAGGCCCCCGATGCGACCCCGCCAAGAACTTCACCGGCCCGTTGTCCGCATCCATGTCGTCGAGCAGGATGCCCACCGCCAGCACGTCCTGATTGGTGTGCGGATAGAACGCCCAATCCTGATGCCATTCCACCGGCGCCCCGAAATCCGCCGACTTCATGTTGATCTTCCCCGCCGGCCGCAGCCGGATGTTGGGCCCAATCAACGGCTCGAGCGCCGCCATCACCCCCGCATGAGCCGCGAGCTCCCGATAGAACGGATGCGCCGTGTGTGGCCGCTTGATCCGCCGCACCCGCGGCGCCTCGGGCGTATGCGACGCCTCAAGGTCCAGAATGTCCGTGTGCTCAGTGACTCCGGCCGCCGACGCAACGATCTCGTCCGTCACCTCCCGCAAGCGCGCTAGCGCCCCGGCCTCCAGCACGTCGGGCACGACGAGGTAGCCCCGCTCGCGGTAATGGCTGATGTCGGCGTCGGTAAGCATCGCTGCAGTCTCGGCACGTCAAAACTAGCGACGATTGTAAGCCCACCCAACCCGCAAGCGAACCACCCTCGGACGCAACGGGGCTTTTTTTGGGCGAGGGCATCTTGCCCTCGCAGCGCCGACAGGCGCGCATGCCCTAGCATTGGACGGCCCCCTCCACCTGGGACGAGCGCGGCGAACCTCCCTTCGGGCACGTCGGCAAGAAACCCCAAGGCCCGCGAGCCCCAATGGTAAGGTTCGTGCGGCAAAGCACAACGCGCACCTGCCGCGACTCCGCCATGACAGTCAGGCTTCCAATCAACATCGACAGCCTCTTGCATCGGCGAACGATCGAGAGCGAGCGCGTCGAATACAAGGCTGGATGGAACCCACAGAGCGTCCTTCGCACGCTCGGGGCGTTTGCCAACGATTTCCACAATCTCGGTGGCGGCTATGTCTTGCTTGGCGTGGAGGAGCGGAACGGTCGTCCCGTGTTGCCGCCGAAGGGTTTGAACCCGGACGCCATCGACCGGATTCAGAAGGAACTGCTGGGCCTCGGCAACTCCGCCATTCAGCCCTCGTACCATCCACTAACCGCCACCCACGAGGTCGACGGCAAGACGATCCTCGTGCTGTATGCCCCCGGCGGCGAAACACGGCCATATCGCACCAAGGTCAGTCTCTCTGAGGCCAGCCGCGAGTGGGCGTACTACATCCGCAAGCACAACAGCACGGTGCGGGCGCGTGGCGAGGATGAGCGCGAGTTGCTCGGATTGGCAGCGACTGTGCCGTTCGACGACCGCTACCACCGCAGCGCCTCGCTGGACGACCTTTCCTTCCGGTTGATCCAACAGCATTTGCAGGATGTCGGCAGCGACCTCCTGCTGGAAGTCCCCGAGCTGTCGATGGAGGCTCTGGGGCGACGCATGAACATCGTCGGCGGCCCCTCGGAAGCCCCGCTCCCCAAGAACGTCGGTCTCTTGTTCTTCAACGACAATCCGCACGGGTTCTTCCCTGCAACACAGATCGATGTGGTCTGGTTCCCCGACGGCCCAGGCGGCGACTATTTCGAGGAGAAGGAGTTCCGCGGGCCGCTGGCGGCGATCCTGCGCGATGCGGTGAGCTACATCGGGAGCAACTACGTGAAGGAAGCCGTGGTCAAGCACCCGCACAGGCCGGAAGCTGAACGGTTCTGGAACTTTCCGATTGCCGCGATTGAAGAGGCGCTCGGCAACGCCATCTACCACCGCTCCTACGAGGAGCGCGAACCGGTGGAGGTGCGGATCATGCCGGATGAACTCTTGGTGCTGAGCTATCCCGGTGCAGACCGCTCCATCCGCATGGAGGACCTTCAACAAGGCAAGGCTGTAAGCCGCCGCTACCGCAACCGGCGCATAGGCGAGTTCCTGAAGGAGTTGGACCTGGCAGAGGGACGCTCGACCGGTGTGCCGAAGATCCTGCGGGCAATGAGCAACAACGGCTCGCCCCCGCCAAGCTTCGAGACGGATGAGGACCGCACATGGTTTCTGGCGCGGCTACGAGCACACGCGGAATTCGCCCAATCAGCAGACGAGGCCGGAACCGAACAAGCTCCCCTACAAGATAACTCCTTGGAAAGCCGAGAAAGCAAGGCCGAAACGGGGCAAGACACCGGACAAACCGCCCTACAAGATCCCCTACAAGATAACCCGTTGGAAAACCACGAAAAAAACGCCGGAGCGAAGCAGGACACCGGGCCAGGCGCCCTACAAGTTGATGATTGCGTCCAACGGCTGGTACACGAGCTTCCATGCGAAATGAGCCGTGCCGAACTGCAGGCCGCCCTGAAGCTCCACGACCGGCAGAACTTCCTCACGACCTACCTCAAGCCAGCCCTCAACGCCGGTCTCGTCGAGATGACGATGCCCGACAAGCCAACGAGTAGAAACCAGCGCTACCGCCGCACGCCGGAAGGCGAGGCACTCGCACGACGGAGCGAGGACTAGGGCGCGCTGGTCGACCTGTGGTCACCCGTACTGCGCAACGCGAGGGCGTTCGTTGCCCGAAGCCGGGCCGCGGACACAACTGGTCTGAATGGCTTCGCCTGCAGCATTTCCAAGTCTCGATTCAACCGAAACCGAGCAAGCGATCAACGCCCGATGCTGGCCCACACGCGGGCGCTGAAATCGAGATCGTAGGCTTCGAGGGGCGATTCCCGCACAGCCTCGTCCAAGGCCACGGCGTCCTTGCCCACCAAGATGCGCCAGTTCTGGTCCTTGACGCCCTGCAGGATGATCTCGGCGGCTTGGGCGGGGCTCACTGGGGCCTCTCGGTAGCGCTCCCTGCGGCTTTGCATCGCGGCGCGAAAGGCTTCGTCGTCGAGGTCTGCCAGCTCTTCACCGGGGCCACCCGCAACGGCTCGAAGCTTGCGCGCCTCGGCGATGTCCTCAGCCGTCCAGTCCTTGGGCTCGCGGTGGCCGAGGATGCGGCCGGTGTTGATGCCGATCTCTGTGCCCACGTGGCCGGGCATGACGACGGAGACCTTCAGGTGGGGGGCATTGAAGCGGAAGTCGTTGATCAGTGCCTCCGAGAAGCCCTTGACGGCGAACTTCGCCGCGCTGTAGGCCGTGTGCGGGATGTTGCCGCCGAGCGATGCGCGGAAGCCGTTGACGCTGCTGGTGTTCACCATGTGGCCTTCGTCGCTCGCGAGGAGCATTTCGCGGAAGGCGCGGGCCGTGTAGTACACGCCGAACCAGCAGATGTTGAAGGTGCGCTCCCACTCCTCGCGGCTACCCTCGACGAAGCTGCCGCCGCCACCGATGCCAGCGTTGTTGAACAAGAGGTTGATGTGGTCGGTTTCGAGGGCGTCCGCGACGTGGGCCTGGAATGCGAGCACGTCGTCCTCCGACGCCACATCGCAACGAAACCCGGTGATGCGCACGCCCTGGGCCGCATCGGCCCTCGCGAGTTCGAGCGTTTCGGCGAGGTTTTCCTCGATGATGTCGCAAGTGGCCACGTGGCAGCCTTCGGCCACCAGTTGCCGCACCAAGGCTCGACCCATGCCCGTGCCGCCACCCGTAACCACCGCGATCTTGCCGCTGAAATCCTTCATCCCTGGCTCACTTCTGGCGATTTCCCAAGCCGTCATTGTAGGGGCACGCACGCCGCCGCCCGGCAAGCGCACCGCCGCTGTGGTTTGATGGCGCCGCAACAAAGGCAATGGGAGCCACGCCGATGATCTTCGAGATCCGCAACTACCACTACGAGCCGTCGCTGCTGGCGGAATACCGCACATGGGCCACGGAACTCGCCCTGCCCTACATCCGCGAACACCTCGACCTCGTCGGCTTCTGGCTGAACGTGGACGAGCCGCCCCAGATCGCCGGCAAGCCGCAAGACGAGCTGGGCCCCGCCACCGTGACCTGGATCATCAAGTGGCCAGACGTCGCCACCCGCCACGCCACCATGGGCCGCGTCTTCGGCAGCGACGCGTGGCAGAAAATCATGGCGAAGAACCCGGGCCAGGAGAACTACCACCGCACGGAGGCGAAGTTCGCGGAGGCTCTGTAGCCTGCTTCAGAAGCGCAGCAAGCTGCCTGTCAGCGTCTGGAGATCCACCACGCCCACAGCGTTGCGGCCTTTCATGTGGCCGGCGCATTCGCCTGGGTTGAAGATGAGCTGGTCTTCGCTGCGGTCGTGGCGGTACAGGTGGGTGTGGCCGTGGAGAGCCAGATGGTGGCCGTCGTGCAGCACGCCATCGAGTTCCAAGGGATCGTGGACGATGACGATGCTCCGGCCAGCCCACTCCACTTCGAGCGGCGGCTCGCGAAACGAAAAGCCGTGCCGGACGATGGCGGCATCCAAGGATTCGCGTTCCTGATCGTTGTTGCCGAAGACGCCATGGAGCGGCATGTCGAGCCCCGCGAGCACGTCGAGGGTCTTGGCCTGGGTGATGTCGCCCGTGTGCACGACGCACGCGACCTGCACCTCGTTGAAGAGTGCAACGATCTGCCGCACGTTCGCGAGGTTGTTGTGCGTGTCGCTGACGACGCCGATCTGCATGGGGTGCCTAGAGCTTGCGCCTTGGAAAAGGGGGCGCGACAGCGTGATTCTAAGTCGCAAGGTCATGGGTGGGTGGTCCGCGCGCAGGGTCCGGAGCCGCCCATAAATGGATCGGTCAACGTCAACGCCGTTGCGGGCGGCGTCTGCAAGGCGGGGTGGGACCCCCGTTTGCTATGCTCATCGCTGGCAGCCCATTGGCGCAGTCCCATGCCCAGAAGCGTGACGACAACTCTGGCAACGTCGCTCCGACGACTAGGCAGCGAATTCAAGCCGAACCGGCTCGCCTACCTGTCTCTGACCGCGAGCAACGAAGCGCTGCTCTGCGGTGCCTTAGCGAGCCTGCTCCACGAAGCGTACGCAGATCAAGGGCACACGCAAGTCCGTCGAGAATGGCCCAGTTCGAGCGACGCCTCCTTCGATGTGGCAGTGCTGACCGACGGTGTACCCGTTGCGCTCATCGAGGCAAAGGCGGCGATGTCATTCGACCTGGTGCAAGGTGGCGACTTCCCGAAGAACGCGGTGCTCGAGGATTTGGACCGGCTCAAGGGAGTGGATTTCGAGGGCGAACGCTATGCGCTGCTGCTTGTCACACATCCTCACGAGATTCCTCGTCCTGAGTACGACATTGCGATGCCTGCGTCCTCCACCGAGGACATGAGGAGGCATGGGGCAATCGAGCCGGCAAGAGTCGACAACGCCATACGGCGCTTCCATGGAGCGGTGGGGAACCCGCCTTTGGTGGCGACGGGCAGAATCTCGGCGGGAACTGCCTTTGACGTTGACGTGAGCATCATTTACCTGCTGCTGTCGGTTCCGGGCTGATCGATGGTCTGATAGCCCGGCACATCGGCCGTAGTCTCGACACACAGACATTTTCGTCCCACACCGCGCAGACATTGCGCACACCGACGGGCGTCGCCCGGCGGACCGGACACAGGATCGAGGAACACAGCTTGAAGAGAAACCCCGGCGAGTGGCTTCGGTACCGGCTTCTGGACCGGGTGCTGGACGCCGTCCTGCTCGGCATAGCGGGCATGTGCTGGCTTCTCGGGGCGGGTCTCGTCCTCGGGGCGACGCGCGGCTGGGGTCAGTCGGTGTCGGAGTGGGTGATCTGGTCGTTGCTGCTGCCGGGCGTGGGGTTTCTGTTGGCTGCGCTGTACAAGGCGAAGCGCGGCTGGCGGCTGGCGGACATGAAGAAGGGAGCGCGCGCGGAGGAGACGGTCGGGCAGGCGATTGAGTACGCCCTGACGCGAGACGCATGCGCCGTGGCGCACCATGTGGAAGACATTGCCCGAGTCGGCGACATTGACCACTTGGTTGCCACGTCCGACGGCTTGTGGGTGATCGAGACCAAGCACGGGCGCGTTCCGCGGTCCGAGTTCCGCGAAACTCTACGGCGCATCGCGGCCAACGTTGAAGGCGTGAGAGAGTGGGCACCCGACACGCAGGTCACAGGTTGCCTTGTTTTCGGTAGCAACCAGGAGAAGCGGCCGAAGCCAACTTACAACCATGGGAAGGAGACTGTCAGGGCATTCGGCAGCCCGAGGGAGTTGATGCGCGAGCTGCGCAGCGAGGCGCGCGGAACAGGAGGGTCCACCGACCTTGCGAGACGCGTGTGGAAGCTCGGCAGCCTGGACCCCGAAGGACAGTCCGACCCGGAGTCGTAGAGAGGAACTGCGTGTCCCGGAGTCCAGGCTTCCCGCACGAACTGCGCCTCGAGTCCCGCTACCACCACGGCCAGCTGATTCGAGACGAGATGTTGTGTGTCGGGTAGGCAGCTACAATGCTCGTCCGACACCGCGTAGACGTAGACGGTCGCTTAGGAAGGACAAACAGCGCGAGCGTGGCGATAAAGTCGGATTTCGACCCTGAGCAAGAGTACGACGCCCCATCCTCCGCAATAGGGCGGATGACTGCGTCTGTTCCGGCTGCGGCTCCACTGAAGGGATTCGATTGACGAGGGGTGGCTCGGCTGCTCAGACGACATGAAGGCAGCGGGAGGAGCGAGAGATGGCGCCTGAGTGGACCCGGGCATTGGGCAAGGACAACCGAGGCAGCCGGCCGCGATGCGTCGCCCTGGTCGACGGCACGCGCGAGTCCGTCGCGGCCACCCTGACGGACTTGGTCGGCGTTCCGGACGTTGTTGTTAGGCCCGACGACCACTGGATGCCAAAGGGCAGGCCAACGAGGCGCGGCGCGGGATGGGACGCCACGCCGGCCCGAGAGGCGCGGTTGGATCGGGACTCGGGCTTCGTTTCCGACTCCGCGAGACGGGCGTTGAAGGACTGGTGGCTGGCCGTTGCACGCGGGGCGAACACGCCCACCTGGGATTTGGCCTCCACCTGCCGGATTGAGGGTACGCGGGGGCTGGTCCTGGTTGAGGCCAAGGCACACCGTAACGAGTTGTCCTCTGCGGGGAAGTCGCTTCCGGGGTCCGACAACGGATGGAAGAACCACGCGCGCATCGCCTCGGCCATCGCCGACGGGAACGTCGGGCTTGCGCGCGCCAGCGGCGGGGAGTGGTCGCTGTCCCGGGACGACTGCTACCAGCTGTCGAACCGGTTTGCCTGGTCATGGAAGCTCGCGGCGTCTGGCATTCCCGTCGTCCTCGGGTACCTAGGGTTCCTCGACGCAGAGGACATGGCTGGGGACGGGCCCTTGTTCAGAAGCCATGACGACTGGGTGGATGCCGTCAAGGGTCACGCGGCCGGGGCCGTGGACGCGTCTTGCTGGGGAAGGCAACTGCGCGTCGAGGGCGTGCCGCTGCTCGCCGTAATCCGGTCAAGAAGGCAAGCGCTTCCTCAATGATTGAGGGCGATTTTTCTGACACGCAGGTATTCCGCACGCCGCAGACATTCGCACACCGACCGCGGCGGCCTCGTCGGCCACCAGCGTAGGAAGTCGCGCACGCAACCGTAAGGTGAGGCATTTGTGTGTCGGGTGGGCAGACTTGGACCTTGGTTAGTCTCTCCAGACGATACGCGCCTCGAGTCCCGCTACCACCACATCTCTGGCGGAACTACCATTGATCGCTCCCTCGAGGCGACCGTGCAGGATTGAGTGAATGCAGCCGAAGATCGCCGGTGCGACCGGCATGGGCCAGCGGGCCGGACCATGAGCGAGGACGCTACGTCGTCGGCGATTGAGTCCCTAGGCGGGCCGCGCTTCGACTCGGCCTTCGGCAGGCGGGGTATGTTCTACGTGGGCTCCTGTACGCTGGCGTTCGCGGCAGTCGCGATGAGCGGCGCCACGCTGCTGCACCTCCGAACGCCGCTCGAACTG
Organism: Gammaproteobacteria bacterium; assembly: GCA_028824555.1. Taxonomy (GTDB): domain Bacteria; phylum Pseudomonadota; class Gammaproteobacteria; order Pseudomonadales; family Azotimanducaceae; genus VXYL01. Next base: position 33,680 of record JAPPDJ010000169.1, read on the forward strand.
ACCGCGCTGGCGCTTCTCGCCGCTCTCGCCGCGGTCGGGGCCGCCGTCTGCTTTCGGATGCGCTATGGCCGCTACATCGTCGCCGGCGACACGCTCGTTCTTCGGCGCCAGTGGCAGACGCGTCGAATCCCGCTCGGTTCGATTGTGGACGTTCGTCGAGCTAAGGACGCCAGCGTCTTCGTCGACTTCGAGGACGACTTCGCGCTCGGTACGGCGGCGCTTGAGATCCGCTACGGCGACGAGGGGACAGCCGGTCTGCCGCGGCAGCTGGCGGTGAGTCGGCCAGGAGGACGGGCGTTTGTTTCGCCTCGCGACGAGGCGGCCTTCCTCGCGGCGATCGGCCACTCGGTGACGTACTGACACCCATGCGACATGGCAGGCCGTCGGCGTCGAGGCGTTCTTCTTGGTCTTTCGGCTCACAAACATCTCGGGCTACACCCCCACCCCCTGCAGGCACTTCGCACGCGAGACGGCGGCGCCCGGCCGGAGGACGCAGGCGCAAGACCCTCCCGACGAGGTCGTGCAATGTCGACCTCGGGACCATCAGGCTCGGTTCGCCGTGCATCACGCGCTCGCTCGCCGCTGCCCTTCGGCCCCAACGCCGCCAGCGTAGGAAATCGCGCACACGACGGGAGGACGAATGTTTTGCTGTGTCGCGTAGGCAGGCGAGCAGCTCTCAGGCATCGGGTGGAAATCAAACCCGGCGGAGCACGCCTCAATCCACCGCCAGCGTCCGGCGATAGAGGGCGTTCGTCAACGCCGAGCGATGTTCCGAAAGTTCCCCGCCGCCCGCCGCCGGCCAGGCGCTGTGGGTGACGATTACCACTTCCGCCTTCGGATCGATCCAGATCATCTGGCCGAATATGCCGTTCGCCGAATAGGCGCCCTCCTCCCGCAGCCACCACAGATAGCCATAGCGGGGGCTGCCGGCCGACGGCGTCGTGGACTCGAGCATCCATCCTTCCGGCAGCACGTGGGTGCCGTCCGGCAGCACGCCACCGCGCAGTGCGAAAAGCCCGATGCGGGCGTAGTCGCGCAGGGTCGCGTGGATGCAGCAGCCGCCGGTCTCCACGTTCTCGGTGATGGTCCAGGTCGCCGGATGCTCCATGAGCGGTCGCCAGATCTTGGTCGCAAGATAGCTCGACGCATTGTTGCCGATGGCGGCGCGCAGCAGCGAGCCGACGAGATTGGTCTCGCCGGTGTTGTAGTTGAAGCGGGTGCCCGGTTCCGCCTCCCGCGGGAGCCCGGCGAGATAGTCGAACAGCACCGTGCCGTTGGCCGCACCGGCCTTGGCGACATCCGACTCCGCATCGGTGTAATCCTCGTTCCAGGCAACGCCAGACGCCATCTGTAGCAGGTGCCGGATAGTGGTGCCTTCGTAGGCACTGCCACGCAGGCGCGGCAGATAGTCGGTCACCGGTTCGTCCAGGTTCTCGATGTAGCCGTCGGCGATGGCCGCGCCGACGAGCATGGAAGTGACCGACTTGGCGACCGAGTAGGAGACCCAGCGGCTGGTCTCGTCGTGCCCGAGCCGGTAGCGCTCGAGGAGGATGCGGTCGCCCTTGACAACGAGCAGGCCGGCGACGAAGTGGCGCTTGAGGTAATCGTCCACCGAGAACGCCTCCCCGCCCACCCGATACGCGACCTCCGAGAAATCGGCGGGCGCGGAGCGCAGGGGCAGGAAGTCCGTGCCGTGGTCGATGGCGCGGGTGGTGTAGATGACGTCGAAGTTGCGAAACCCGACAATGCGCTCGTCCTGGGTCCAGAACAGCGACGAGGTGGCGGCGTCGGGCAGCGGCGTGTCCGCCAGGGAACCGACGCCGGTGACGAGGAGGACAAGCGCCAGCGGCGCGGAAGTTCGGGCGGGGCGAAACACGGGCGACTCCTGGTCACGTTGCCTTTCGGCGGGCGAGTTTGGCAGAGTGGCACGCATGAAGTATGCACATCGCGCCTTCGTCGCGGGCGCGGCGACGATCCTGGCGGCGGTCGGTACGGCCAACGAGTCCATCGATGGCGGATGGCGCGGGACCCTCGTGACCGGCGCGGGCACGGAACTGTCCGTGGACCTCGTGATCCGCAGCGCAGGCGATGGCTACGGCGCCTACCTCGACGGCCGCCAGCGGCCTGCCGTCTCGGGCGGGCGGGCAAGTGACGTGAACGTGTCCGACGGAGTGGTTCGCGTGGCGTTCGATGCGCTGGGTGCGGTGTTCGAAGGTGCCTTCGCCGGCCACAGCCTCGCCGGGCATTGGCGCCAGCCAGGAACGGATTTGCCGCTGACGCTGGTCGCCTACCCGCGGCCGGCACCCGGACCCGACGAGATCGAGCGCTTCGCCGGCATCTGGTCGGCCAGTATTGACGGGCTTCCGATTGAGTTGCGTTTCGAGGTGGATGAACTCGGCGAACTCGTATGCGCCATCACTGTCGTTCCGGAGGATTTCACGTTCAGCGCAGGCCTCGTTGCCGTCGACGGAGCGAGCATGCGACTCGAAGCGCCTAGGCTCGGCGTCATGACTGCATCGGTGATCGGCGACGCGATGACCGCCGAATTGCGCGCCTCTGGTGGCGGGGTTTCCTTCCGGGCGACGCGAGGCCGCCGCTGAGAATGCTCTGCTTGAGTCCGCTTCGCTGGTGTTGGTCCGTGACGGCTGGGCGTCTCGCCCTCCCTGCGCGCCGACAGGCGTTTTGCGGCAACGCGGCCCAAGGATTTGAACTTGTGGTTTTTTCGCACCACGCCGGCCGCCTTCCCATTCTGATCTCTTTGCGCACCTGTCGGCGCGTGGGAGGGCGAGACGCCCTCCCCCCAGAGGAGCCGCCTTGATCAGAGGTTCCTAAGGAATGGCCGGCAAGCCTAGGACTTCCCGATTCACCAACCTATTCGTCCTACGGTCGCGTGCGCGATTCCTACGCCGCCGCCGGGGCCGTAGGGCAGCTGCTGAGCGAGGGCGCATTGCGCGGCGAATCGAGGCTGACGGTCAGGTGATCGACCCGAACGCCCTTGTCGGGAGGGGATTGCAACCACATCCTCCGGCCGGCGAGGCAGCCGCCGTTGGTGTACGAAATGTCCGCGGGAGTGTAGGACGAAGTGTTGGCGTGTCGGGTTTGGCCGGTGCGAGCCCTCCCGACGAGATCGTACAAGTCGATCACGTGACCGTCAGCCTTCGGTGCGCCGTGCATCACGGCTCGTCGGCTAACCCTACGGCCCCAACGCCAGCGTCGGAAAATCGCATAGGACTGTAGGAAGAGACTCTGTGTGTCGGGTCGGCAGCTCCTTCGCGCACGGCCGCTTCCCAGTTCCGTCACGCAAATCTGCGGTACAACTCGTCGAGCCTTCGGCAGTCTCACGGCCCCGCTCTGGTGAAATCCACGGTCCCGTGACTCCGCACGATCGCCATCTCCAATTCGGTACTCTGTTCGCAAAATACGATCAGGTTGCTCTGGCGCAAATCGCGGGCACTTGGGACTCGCAGCCCGTCTGCGCCCAAGAACGCACATGCCTCGGCAACCTCCTGTGAACGGGGATACTCCTGCTGCCTTCTCAAGTAGGTGAGCCGCCCGTACCCCTCTGTCGCGAGACCAATCTCCGCCAACGCGTCAAGGCTGGGGAAGTTCATCACTGCCTTGAGCGAGACCGATAGCTCAAAAAGCTCGTAGCGCACCTTGGAAGGTGGAAAAGGCTGTCCCTGGTAGAGATGGAATCGACGTTGTGCGACGGCACCGTCCCTGGTCTCTGAGGTGTAAAGCACGTCTAGGGTCCCGTCGTCCCAGCGTCCCCCAGGGCGCCCGCACGCGAGGGGATCCTGGCCGGTGCGTACCGATCGCCACACAATCGCTTCGAACGGAACCGCCGGCACCGTCTCGAGTGCGTCGAGCAGCGACTGATCCCGAATGGCGCCAAGGTTGTTGCGCCTTCGCCTCGTCATCAGAGGTATGCGTCGGCGTCCAGTCGATCAAGCACCGCAATGACCTCTTCGGTGCGTTGGTCGTGGATGAGGTCGATGGCTCGTTCGCCCTCCAGTTGCGGGTGCCTCGCATACAACCACGCTCGCACCTCCTCATGTCCGTAGTACTCGCCCAGTCTCATCACGACGTACGACAGGTCAGACATGATCAACTGTGTCCGGGGATGAGGCGACTTCTTGCCGCTGCCCCATCGAGAAACGGTCGCCTTCGACACGCCGGTGAAGTTGGCGATGTCGGTACCCTTCAAGCCGCCCGCTTCTTGCAGGTGCTCGAGAAACTGCACCACCGGCTTCGCACTTGCCTGACTCATGCCTCCCCCCCTCGACGCTTGGCGATCGGGGCTCTTCCCCGCACGGGTGGCAAGGGCGACGGCCGCGACATTTCCGCCAATATCTCGTACATTTCGCCCATCTGGTCCATGTGCTTCCTCGACTTCGCCAGCGCCTTGTCGACCGATGGCTTCCCTGTCTTCACGGGCGCCGAAACCGGCGTTCTCGGCCCCAGAGGCACCTTTGCACTCGCGACGACCCAGCATTTCTGTTTCATCCAGCCTAGCATGTGAAACGAAAACATCAAGCGCCAGCGGCCGAGCGGCTTCAGCGCCCTGACACGTTGAAGTCGGTCACGCCTGACCGCTCGTTTCAGGGAGGGTGAAGAAAGCGGCGCGGAGTTCTTCCTGTGGAGTGAACCGGCTTGCTTGGCGGTAGATTGCCGAGATCGTGCCGATGGCCAACGGGTCGGTCACTGGCGCGATCAAGACCTCCCGGCGGCCTTCGTCCGTCTCGCGCACGAACTTCGCGTGGCTTCCCTTCATCGACTCCACTTTGAACCCGAATCCGTGCAAGGCCTGAATGAGCTGTCGAGACGAAAACCGTCTCAAGCGCGGCATCAGCCTGCTGCCATCGTGGTTTCCAGGCTGACGGACAGTCGTGGCGATGGTGCGATGCCAAGCGCGGTTGGATCTTCCCCTTCGAAGTAAAGCCCAATTGCCTCGCGGAGGTTCTGCAAGGCTTCGTCCACCGTTGCGCCCTGGCTCACGATTGGGAACTCGAGGCATTCGGCGACGTAGAAGCCTTCGCTCTCGACCATGACTGCATGGATCAGGTCGCGAACAGCGGCGCGGCCCTCCCTCTCGGAGCCTTCCACCGAAGGCGCTGGTTCTTGGATGGGCCGGTACTCTTCGCAGATGCGGTACATGCCTCGTCCGGCGCGCTCGAAATATGGCCAGCGATGGGCGTGGTGCTTCGGTGCATCGACGCAGCATCGGCTCGCAACATGCGTCCGGACGGACCTTTCGTTCAGGTTCGGCAACGCTGCGACGATCTCCGCCAAGCGGAAAATGCCGTCGGGACGACGAGCGCAGATTCGCTGTGCGGTGGCGAGGACTACGTCGTGAATCGGCATCGGTGCATCCCCGATGTGAAAAATGATTGTTCAAGTATTACACATCGTGAAGGCGTGGCCGGCGGGATGCCTCTCCCGAGGAAATCTTTGCGTACCAACGGTGGCGGCCCGCCGGCCGGAGCGTGCGGTTGCAAGTCCTTCCCGACGACGTTGTGCAGGTCGATTCGCCTGACCGCCAGCCTCCGTTCGCCGTGCATCACGTCCTCGTTCGTCCGATGCCTTGCGGCCCCAAGCGCCGCCCGCGTAGGAAATCGCGCACACGACCGTAGGACGAGATGTTTGTGTGTCGGGTTTGCCAGCTACGTCCGCCGTATAAATAAAGGTCTGTAAATCATATAGTTACGACGCATGGTGTCCCGGCAAACTACGCACACGCTGCCTCCATTCAATGCCCGGCTAGCGGCGCACGTACTCGGTAACAAACGGAAATCTCTCGCTACAGTTTTCTGCTGGCGGTTAGGGTCAGATGGTGCTATAGGTCGGGACGTGTTGCGGGCATTCGCCCGGACCGGGCGACCCCGTTGGCACATGGGATAACCACAATGGGGAGACACCAATGGCAACGAGAATCATCGTTGGCCTGACCGTCATCGCAGCGATTGTGCAGGGGCTGTGGCCGGGCATTGTGCCGGAAAACATCCTGCCTCTGGCGATCGTCGTTCTCGGACTCGTCTACGGGGTCATGTGCCTCGATGCCGAAGATGCGACGGCATACCTCGCCGTCGCCATCGCGGTTGGCGGGGCAGCGGCGACGGATGTCCTCGGGAACATCCATTTCATAGGCGGCTTCCTCGACGCCATCCTCGACCAGATCAGCGTGGCGCTGTTCGGCGGGGTCGTGTCCGTACTGGCGATTCGGACCTGGAACCGGGTCATGCCGTCGTCCGACGGGGATTGACGATAGGGTTCCTTTGAGCCGGTCTCCGAACCGGCCACCGAGGCAATAGGCCCGCGGGGCCAACCAGCTCCCGCGGGCATTCAAAAACCTCGCGTCCGCGAGGCGGGTTGGTTTTGGTGCGTCGAGTTGTCCCTTCGGCATCGCGCAAGTCGCACGCTCCCGATGCAGTAACGCCGCCAAATGGCATGTTGGATTCCGGAGGCTGAATGGCATCCACACCGCCACGGCCAGTTCCCGCGGCGTCAGCGACTGCGTGCTTCGCGCCACTTACGATTGAGACGCGTCCAGATTTCCCGGTAATCGGGCGCCGGCGGTTCCCGTGCAGCCAGCACCTTGTGTCCGTCCGGTCGGGCCTCAAGAATCTGGTGTGCACCGAGGCAGGCACGATAGATCGCTTCGCCCCGGTCTGGCCCCACGAACGGGGCCTCCTCGCGGCGTGCGGCGCCGGTCAAGCGTGCGAGCCTTTCGGCAAGGGGCAGTTCCTCCATGCCGGTTAGCATAGCCGGTAGAAGTGGTCGATGGCGAAGCTGCCCGCGTCGCGGGCGTTAGTCAACGCGGAGCCGCGCTCAAGACGCGGTCTGACCCCCGAGCTTTTGCGCCCCCCGCCCTTGCTGGGCTGTGGGGGCGCAAAGGCGTGGCCTTTAGGAAGCCTTTTCGAGGATGTGGATGCCGCAGGCGCTGCCGAGGCCGATTACGTGGGTGAGGCCGATGCGGGCGCCTTCCACTTGTCGTTCGCCGGCTTCGCCGCGCAGGTGCGTCGAGACTTCGTAGATGTTGGCGATGCCGGTGGCGCCCAAGGGGTGCCCCTTGGAGAGCAGGCCGCCGGATACGTTCACCGGAATCTTGCCGCCGAGTTCTACCTCGCCATCGTCGATCATCCGGCCGGCTTCGCCGTCGGGGCAGAGGCCCAGGTTCTCGTAGTGCAGGATTTCGGCGGTGGCGAAGCAGTCGTGGAGCTCGATGAGGTCCACGTCTTCTGGGCCGACGCCGGCCATCTCATACGCCTGCTTGGCCGCGAGCCTGGTGCAGGTGTTCACGTCTGGCATCACGAGGTCGCGCTCTTGCCACGGGTCTGAGGTAAGCACGCTCGCCCGCACCTTGATGGCGCGGTTCATGAGGCCGAGTTCCCGCGCCTTGCTTTCCGAGGCGATCACTGCCGCGGCCGAGCCGTCTACGTTCACCGAGCACATGAGCTTGGTGTTCGGGTAGGAGATCATCTCGGCGTTCATCACCGTCTCGAGCGGAGTCTCGATCTGGTACATGGCCTTCGGGTTCATGGTGGCGTGGTGGTGGTTCTTCACCGACACCTTGGCGAACTGCTCGAAGGTGGTGCCGTGCTTGCGGGAGTGCTCCATGCCGGCTTCCGCGAACACGGCGGGCATGGTGCCGGAGCCGAGCAGGCCCTCCTTCGGGATGCCGGTGGCGCCACCGCCGCCGCCGAGCAAGCCCTTGCCCATCTGTTCCACGCCCACGGCGAGCACCACGTCGTAGAGCCCGGCCTTCACCGAGGCCCAAGCCTCGCGAAAGGCGGTGGCGCCGGTGGCGCAGGCGTTGGAGACGTTGATGACCGGAACGCCCGTCTGGCCGATCTCCTGCAGGATGCGCTGGCCGACCATGCCGCTGGCCTGGCCCAGATTGCCGCAGTACAGCGCCTGCATGTCCTGGATCTTGAGGCCGCAGTCGTCGAGCGCCAAGAGCGCCGCTTCCGAGCCAATTTGCGGGACGGTCTTCTCCGGAAACCGTCCGAACTTGATCATGTCCACGCCGATTACGTATGCATCGGTCATTTGCGCCCTCCTTGGCCCGTTTGTGCTTGCCCTAGGTGTTCGATTGGCTCCCCCTGAAGCCGTCAGGATCGACCGCTAACGCGGCTGGAAAAAGTACGAAAGGTACGAGTTGCCGTCCCGATCTTTGCGACCCAGTGCGTCGTCATAGACGACTTCGACCGGCATTCCGAATGGGATCTTGTCCGGCTCTGGTTCGACGTTGATCAGGTTGCCCTTGACGGTGCCGCCGCCTTCGAGATCGACGATCGCGGAGACGTAAGGCACTTCGATGCCCGGGAACGAGCGATGCACGATGCAGTAGGAATAGAGCTCGCCCTGGTTGGAAAGCTGCACCTCCTCCATGCCGCCCCGCGCCCCGCACTTCGAGCAGTTGTCCCGCTCGCCGAGGAACACGGCGCCACACGAAGAGCACTTGCAGCCTTGCAGATAGGGCTTGCCGTTCTCCGGGATCTTGAGGTATCCCACTGCCGGCAACGGCTTGTCCGCCATCCGTCCTTTTCTCCCCCAAACCGAAGTTCGGAGAATGGCGGTTTGCGGGGGCGCGTGTCAAATCGGGGATTTGGGCAGCCGACTTCTCCACGCGTGGTTATCGGTGGCGCGTTGGCCTATAGTCGGGGGTTGACTGCAATCACCTTCGGGAGGGAGCGATGGGTCACGATCTGGTAATTCGAGGCGGGACGCTGGTGGACGGCACGGGCAGCGCGCCCGTGCAGGCGGACGTGGCGATTGATGGCGACACCATCGTCGAAGTTGGCAAGGTGGACGGCAAGGGGCGCGAGGAAATCCGTGCCGATGGCCTTAACGTAGCACCGGGCTTTGTCGATCTGCACACGCATCTGGACGCGCAGATTGGCTGGGATCCGCAGGTTACGTCCGTGTCCTGGCACGGCGTCACCACGGCGCTGCTCGGCAACTGCGGCGTCACGTTCGCGCCCTGCAAGGCGTCGGACCGGGAGTTCCTCGCCGGCATGATGGAAACGGTGGAGGACATTCCCAAGAACGCCATCCTGCACGGCCTGCCGTGGAACTGGGAGTCGTATGGCGGCTATCTCGACGCGCTGGAGGCGCTGGGGCCGTCCATCAACATCGCCGGGCTCGTCGGCCACTGTGCGGTGCGCTTCTATGTCATGGGCGAACGCGCCGTGGAAGAGCCGGCCACCGACGACGAAGTGCGGCAGATCGCCGAACTCGCCGGCCAGTCCGTGCGGGAAGGCGCGGTGGGCTTCTCGACCAACCGTCTGCCCGGTCACCGGCTGCCGGATGGTCGCTCGATCCCCGGCACGTTCGCGCACCGCGACGAACTGCGCGCGGTGGCGAAGGAAGTCGGCGCTGCCGGCGGCATCATGCAGACGGTGTCGGACTTCCGCGACTTCGACGCCGAACTCGATCTCATCCGCGACGAGGCGCGCACCGCTCGTGGGGCGCTCTTCAGCACCGCGGCGGAGATTGGGGTTGAGCGCATGGACGAGCGTGTGAAAGCCATGCGGGCGGAAGGGCTGAACGTCACCTCCGTCACCGTGCCCCGCAGCGGCGGCGGCGTCGGCGGGCTCTCCACCAACAATTTCTTCCGCACCGACGGCTGGAACGAGCTGCGCAAGCTCGATCTCGCCGGGCGGCTGAAGGCGATTCGCGATCCGGAAACCCGCCGTCGCCTCGTGGACGAGGTGAAGGCCCAGGGTGACGAAGCCGCCGAGGGCATGAAGCGCTGGTTCTACATGGGCGACCAGGCGCGGCCCTGCTACACGCAGAGCCTGGACCAGAGCCTCTACCATCAGGCCAAGGCGCTCGGCGAGCACCCGGTGGAAACGTGGCTCCGCATCAGCGACCAGACGGACGGCAAGGCGCTGTTCCATCTGCGCGGCTTCAACGTCGATCTCAAGGCACTCGAAGGGCTGATCCGCACCGAATGGGCCATGCCTGGCCTCGGCGATGCGGGCGCGCACGTGAGCCAGATGATCGATTCGGGGTGGTCCACCTTCATCCTGTCGCACTGGCACCGCGACTCCGGCGTCTATTCCATCGAGGAAGCGGTGCGCCGGATCAGCTCGGTGCCGGCCGGCGTGTTGGGGCTCAAGGACCGCGGCACCATCGAAGTCGGCAAGCGTGCGGACGTGAACGTGTTCGACATCTCCCGGCTGGAGGAGCGCATGCCGGAAATCGTGCATGACTTCCCCTTCGGGGCGCCGCGCTTCATTCAGCGGGCTGCCGGGTACAAGGCAACGGTGTGCAACGGCACAGTGGTGCTGCGGGACGACGAGCTCACGGGAGAGCGGGCCGGTCAGGTGCTGCGCAGCAGCGCGTAACGGAGGAACCGGAGAAACGGGCGGCGCTTGCGTCGCCCGTTTTTCTTTGAAGGCCCTGTGCGTCTGCGCGCCCGTCAGGGCGCGCCGGGACGGGACAAGCCCGTCCCCTACGACGTGTCTCGCGCACAGTTGGGGCTGCACGATCTGCCATGGAGGGCGGGACGCCCTCCGTCCAACAGAGTCGCCGGGTCATCGGTATCTCGTAGGGTCTGGGAGACCTGCTTGTCCCGTCCCGTTCTGGGTTCGTCGGAGCGCCCAGCACGGGACGGGACAAGCCCGTCCCCTACGAAGAAGGCAGCGAAGGGTGATCGGGCTTCGTGATTTGTTCCATGGAAGTTGCCACCCGCCAAGGACGCCAGGCAACGGACGGCAACGTGTTGGAGGGGTTAACGGTTGGGGGGTTGGTATCTGGTGGGGTCTGGGAGTCCGGCTTCTGCGAAGCCGGCGCGGCGGAGGCGGCAGCTGTCGCAGCGGCCGCAGGCGGCGCCGGTGGGGCTCGGTTGGTAGCAGGAGATCGTGTCGGCGTAGTTGACGCCGAGGGCTGTGCCTCGGGTGATGATCTCTGCCTTGGTGAGGTGGATGAGCGGAGCTTCGATGTGGATTCGCTTGCCTTCCACGCCTTCCTTGGTGGCGACGTTGGCGAGGGCCTCGAAGCTCGCGACGAACTCCGGGCGGCAGTCGGGATAGCCGGAATAGTCCACGGCGTTGACGCCGATGAAGATGCGGCGGGCGCTGAGCGTCTCGGCCCAGGCGAGGGCGAGGGCCAGGAGCACCGTGTTGCGGGCCGGCACGTAGGTTACGGGGATGCCGTCCGTAGGCTCTTCCGGCACGGCGATGTCGGAGTCGGTCAGCGCCGAGCCGCCGAACGCGGCGAGATCGATGGGGACGATCCGGTGCGCCACGTCAGGCCAACGCCCCGCCACCCGGCGCGCGGCTTCGAGTTCCACGGCGTGGCGCTGGCCGTAGTCCACCGACAGGGCATGGCAGGCGAAGCCCTGCTCCAAGGCCATGGCAAGCACCGTGGCCGAGTCGAGGCCGCCCGAGACCAGCACCACGGCGCGCGGCGCTTCGTCGCCGGCGGCGTCAACGACCGGGCACATCGCCCCAGAGCAGCTTGTGGAGCTGAATCTGGAAGCGCACCTCCAGCCCGTCTTCGAGAATCCACCCCGCGAGCGTAGCGGCATCCATCTCCTCGGCGGAGGGCGAGAAGAGCACATCGTCGACGCGTGTCGCCAGCGCGTACTCCTCGCACTTCATGCGCGCCCACTCGTAGTCTTGGCGGTCGCAGATGACGAACTTCACTTGATCGTGCGAGCGTAGGTGCGCGATGTTGCCGTAGTCGTTGCGCGCCGACTCGGCCGAGCCCGGCGTCTTCAGGTCCACCACCCGCGACACCCGCTCGTCCACTTCGGCAATGTCGAGCGCGCCGCTGGTCTCGAGGGAGACGCTGAGCCCAAGGTCACACAGCCGCCGCAGCAGCTCCGTGCAGGCGGGCTGCGCGAGCGGCTCGCCGCCCGTGACGGTGACGTATTGCGCCCCCTCTTTCTGCACCCGGTTGACGATGGCGTCCAAGGACATGCTCTCGCCGCCGCTGAACGCATACGCCGTGTCGCAGTAGGTGCAGCGCAGGGGACAGCCGGTGAGGCGGACGAAGGTGGTGGGGCGGCCAACGGTGTTGGCTTCTCCCTGCAACGACAGGAAGATCTCGGTGATGCGCAGTGCGGCCGTATCGTCCCGTTCGGTCACCGGATTTCCGTGGCGTATGCCTCGGCGAGGCTAGACGCCGCGCTCCCCTGGTATTCCGCAATCAGGCGGTCGAGGTATGTGAGGGCCGTGCCGGTGTCGCCGAGCCGGTGGTACACAACGCCCAGCTTGTAGAGCGCGTCCGGCACCTTGGCATGCTCCGGATACAGCGTGATCACCTGCACGAAGGCTTGTCGCGCGAGTTCCAGCTCCTCCAACGCCAATTGCAGTTCGCCCACCCAGTACAGGGCGTTGGGCGTGTAGCGTCCGCCCGGGTAATCGGCGACGAGGGCATGGAACCGTGCGATGGCGAGTTGGTAGCCAGCAAGCTGTTCGGTCGTCGGCTGGCCTTGTGCCGTGGTGACGAGCTCGAAGGCGGCACGGTAGGCATCCTCTTCGGTCATCGGCTCGTTCGGGTCCGCCCCCGGCGTGGCCAGCCCCTCGTCCGATTCCGCCGAGACCGGCGCTGGCGGTGCCCGCAGGTCCGTCAGCCGGGAGTCGATCTCGATGTAGCGCTCGCGCTGTTCCTTGGCGAGGCGGTCCACCCGCCAGGTGAGTTCCTCCACCAGCCCCGTAAGGCCCCGAACTTCCTCCTCAAGGGACTGGATTCGATAGTAGAGCGCTGCCAGTCCGGCCCGTTCCTGTGCGTCTTCCACGCGTGGCCTCGGGGCCCGCGGATCGATGTCGCGGAACGTCGTGGCAGTGCCTTGGCGAGGCTGCACGGCCTCGCTGCGTTCCTCCACGGGAGCGGCGGCATCGGCAACCGCCGCAGCAACCAACAGGAAGCACGAGGCCAGAAGCGAAACCGGTGGGGTGTTCATGCAGGACCTTCCACCCGTATGGACGGGACGAGACTGGCAAACCAAAGCGCGGCAGAAGACGGCGACCCCTCTGGCCGCCGTCGCCAACCCGCGCTGGCCGCATGGGCCAGCAGGCGCCGCGCCGCCTTCCCGGCGCGGCCTTCAAGCGGCGCAGCCTTTAGCGATAGATGAGTTCGGCCCGCCGGTTGCGTGACCAAGCGCTCTCGTCGTGGCCAGGATCCGCCGGCCGCTCTTCACCGTAGCTCACCGAGTCGACTTGCGATGCCCGAACGCCCGATGAGGTGAGGAAGCCCTCCACGGCGCCCGAACGTCGTTCCCCCAGCGCGAGGTTGTATTCCCGCGTGCCGCGCTCATCGCAATGTCCCTCGATGACGACGGAACGGTCCGGGAAGTCGCGCAGGAACTCGGCGTGCATTTGCAGCACGGCCAGATCCCGCTGCGACAGCGTCGCCTGGTCGAAATCGAAGTAGAACGTCCGCGACAGCGGATTGCCGCTCAGATCCACAGGATTGCCCTCGGCATCCATGCGCTTAGGCGGCTCCTCCACGGGCGGCGGCGGCGTCGTCTCGACCACGGGTGGCGGATCGTCCGGTGGCTCTACCGGGTCCGGGTCGGACTTGCATCCCACCAGCACGAGCGTCGCTGCGACACCCGCCACGCCGAGTAGGCGGCCAATCTTGCGCGTCATTTATTCCCTCCGAAGCTGCTCTGTTGCAGGCTACTCAAACGCTATTCGCTGCTAGAGACGACTCTCGTCGTGTCCAGAAACGGCGACCATGTGGGCTCGCGAACGTCTCCCGACGCAGAGCGTAATTGGTACGTCGCGCCGCCGTCAATTGATACCACCGCAAGAATGCCGCGCCCGCCGTCTTGTGTGGCGTAAATCAGCATGGCGCCGTTGGGCGCAACCGATGGGGATTCATCCAGTGAAGTGGCGGTCAGCACCCTTGGCAGGTCGTCGCGTTCGAGGTCTTTCCAGGCGATGTGATAGATGCCGTCGCGGCGATGCACATAGATGAGGTGGCGCTGGTCCGGCAGCAGCCGCGCGCGGGCGTTGTAGTCGCCGTGGAAGGTGAGGCGCTCGACGAACAGGGTCGCAAGGTCCACTTGGTAGATCTGCGGACGGCGGCCGCGGTCGGAGGTGAAGATCAGCGCGTCCCCGGTGGCGTTCCATGTGGGCTCGGTGTCGATGGCCCCGGGATGGCGAGTGACCCGGCGCAGCGCTCCGGTGGCGATGTCCTGGGTGTAGATTTCCGAGTTGCCGTCGCGTGACAGCGACATGGCGAGCGTGTTGCCGTCGGGGGAGAAGGCGGGTGCGCCGTTGATGCCCTCGAAGTTGGCGACGATGCGGCGCTCGTCGGTGCCGAGATCGTGCAAGACGATGCTCGACTTGCCGGTCTCGAACGAGACATAGGCGATGCGCGTGCCGTCTGGTGACCAGCCGGGCGACATCACCGGTTCCGTGGACTCGAACACCGTCCGCGCCCGTTCGCCGTCGGAGTCCGCGAGCCGAAGCTGGTAGCGGGCATAGGTCGTGCCCGGGTTTTGCACCAAGACGTAGAGAATCCGGGTCGAGAAAGCGCCGCGCACACCGGTGATGGCGGCATAGGCGTCGTCGGCAATGCGGTGCGCCACATCGCGCATGTGCACCGGCGAGGCAACCAATCGCCGCGACAGCAGCTCGCGGCCGGCGGTGACGTCATAGAGGTGCCAAGCGACGCCCAGATCGCCGTTCGATTCCAGGACCGCGCGACCGATGAGCAGGTAGTCCATGTCGACGATGCGCCAGTCGCGGAAGAAGACATCCTCCGGCGTCGCTGGATACGACAGCATGTTTTCCCGCGCCAGGGTCGAGAACTGGCCGCTGCGCAGCAAGTCAAAGGCGATGATGTCCGCCATGCCGGAGGCCACGGGCGCCGTGCTCGCATCGAACGGCACGACCGCGATGCGGGCCGGGTTGTCGCGACCTTCGGAAATGACGATCTCGAGGTCTTCGGCTGCGGGGCTCGTGGCGGCGGCGAGGAGAGCCAGTGCGGACAGCGCCGCGAGGCAAACGCGGCGCGGCGCACACTTCGAGCCGGCAGCCGGCCGGACTTTGCCGCTCCCGCGGGAAAGTGCGCGGGCCGGCAGCCGTAGCTGCGAGCAAATGCGAGCAATCACCTGAGCAGGTCCTCCGGCTTGAAGAGCAGGGTGAACTTACGGAACCGGGCCTCGAACAGGGCGCGGTCGGTTGGCACCTCAAAGCGTCCCACCTTGCGCACGGCCGCCTCTGCGGAGCGGTCGAAGGGCGCATGGCCGCTCGATTCGGTGAGCGTCACCGCCAAGAGGTCGCCGGATGGCACCAACTCCACCAGCAGGCGGGCCTGCATGTCGTTGCGGGCGCTCTGCGGGCGCGACCATTGCTCCACCACGGCGCGGTGGATGGCGTAGATGTAGTCCATGGCCGCGTCTTCGATGGCCGAGTCGGCAAGCCCGGCAGCCTCCTCGCTCAATGCCGCGGCCAAGGAGCGCTCACTCAAGGCTTGCAGTCGTTCCGCCCGTTCCCGTTCTGCCTCAGCCCGCGCGCGCTCGGCCTCGGCCTTGGCGTCGGGCTCTGGCTTCGCTTGTGCCGGCTGTGGGCGTGGACGACGGGTTGGCTCCGGCGCTGGCCTTGGTGGTGCCACCGTGGGCTGGACGGGCTTTGGGCGGGCCTGGGGTTTGGGCGGCGACAGACTGAGGAGCCGTGCCTCAATCATGCTTGGCTTGATGGTCTCGCGCAGCGCTTGCTCAGGCGACATGCCGCCGGCGAGTGCGAACAGGGCCGCGGCGTGCACGACAAGGGCCAGCACCAAGGGCACCGCATAGTCCCGGGCTGCGTCCACGGCGGCGACGCTCACGCGGCTTCTTCCTCCCGGTCGGCGCGAACCTGGCGCAAGTCGGCCGGATCGGTGACGAGGCCCACGCTCGCGGCGCCAGCTTCTTGCAGGACGGTCATCACGTCGATCACATCGCCGTAGGGGAGGCCGGCATCGGCGCGGACATAGACGGGCACGTCTGGGCGGGCGCGGATGACTTTGCCGGCTTGTTCGGCGAGCGAAAAGATGGTGACGCGGCGGCCGGTGTCGGTTTCTCGTGTCATGCCGATGTTGAGGAAGATCTGGCCATCGCCGTTCATGCTGATGACGAGGGGGTCGTCGTCTTCGGTGGGCATCGGCTCGGCGTCGGCCTGCGGCAAGTCCACCTCCACGCCTTGCATCAGGATCGGGGCGGTGGCCATGAAGATCACGAGCAACACGAGCATCACGTCGATGTAGGGCACGACGTTGATCTCGGACATGGGACGGCGCCGGGTAGCCATCCGCTGCTAGTCCTGCAGGTCTCGGACGGGAGAGGGGTGTTGGAGTACGCAGACTTGGGTCGGCGGCCCCCCCTCCGAGAAAGGCGAGGACGCCTTTCTCGACTCCCCCGCGAGGGGGGAGTGACAAGAAGGGGCAAGCGGCGCTTCCGAAGGGACCGTCATGTCGAATGCGCGGCTCGGTAAAGGCGCGCTCTGGCGAGCGCGTTGGCAGTTGCAGGGCAACTGCGGCAACTTGGTCGGTGGTGTTTGGCCACGTAACTCATGTGGAATGCGCGGCTCGGTAAAGGCGCGCTCTGGCGAGCGCGTTGGCAGTTGCAGGGCAACTGCGGCAACTTGGTCGGTGGTGTTTGGCCACGTAACTCATGTGGAATGCGCGGCTCGGTAAAGGATGGATGCGAGTTCGTCCGCGAACGCCTCGTAGCGCTTGGTGAGCGTCTCCACGCGGGCGGCGAAGCGGTTGTAGCCGATCACGGCCGGGATGGCGGCGAAGAGGCCCATCGCGGTGGCGACCAGCGCCTCGGAGATGCCGGGGGCCACCGAGGCGAGGGTCGCCTGGGTCATGTTGGCGAGGCTGCGGAACGAGTTCATGATGCCCCACACCGTGCCGAAGAGCCCCACATAGGGGCTGGTGGAGCCAACCGTGGCGAGGAACGGCAGGTGTCGCTCGAGGCGCGACTCCTCGCGTGCCACGGCGATGCGCATGGAGCGCTGCACACCTTGCATGGTTGCGTCCGGATCGGCGCTCGCCTGTTCGGAGAGGCGCTGGAACTCGCGAAACCCGGCCACGAACACCGACTCGATGCCGGTGAGTGGGGTCTCCTCCTGGTCCAGCTCGGTGAAGAGGGTCCTTAAGTCGATGCCGCTCCAGAAGTGGTCCTCGAAATCGTCCATCTCCCGTTCGACGCGGTTCAGGGCAAACCAGCGCTGGAAGATCATGGCCCATGAGACCACCGACGCCAGCGCCAGCAGCGCCATGACGAATTGCACCAGCGGGCTGGCACCCAGCACCAGTTCGAGGATGGAGATCGGCTCGGTCATTCGAGTTCCAGCTTGCCCTGCGGAACATCGCGGCCCGGCGCGATGCCAAGCAGGCGATAGGCGGCTTCCGTGGCCACCCGGCCACGCGGCGTGCGCATGATATAGCCTTCCTGCAACAGGTATGGTTCTACGACATCTTCGAGCGTGTCGCGTTCCTCGCCGATGGACGCGGCAAGGGTTTCCACCCCCACCGGACCGCCGTCGAACTTGCCGGCAATGGTGGCAAGGAAGTTGCGGTCTATGGCGTCGAGGCCTTGATCATCCACTTGCAGCATGGTGAGGGCGGCGTCGGCCACGCTGGCAGTGACCTTGCCGTCGCCGCGCACTTCGGCATAGTCGCGCACGCGCCGCAGCAGGCGGTTGGCGATGCGTGGAGTGCCGCGCGAGCGCCGCGCCACCTCGTGAGCACCTTCGGCGTCTGTGGGCGAACCCATCTTGGCAGCGGAGGCCGCGACGATGCGCGCGAGCTCCTCCACGGTGTAGAACGTGAGCCGCTGAACGATGCCGAAACGGGCATAGAGCGGGGGCGTGAGGAGCCCCGCCCGGGTCGTTGCGCCAACGAGCGTGAAGTTGGCGAGCGGCAGCTTCACCGAGCGCGCGGCTGGCCCTTCGCCGATCAGGATGTCGATGGTGCGGTCTTCCATGGCGGGATAGAGGATTTCCTCCACCACGGGCGAGAGCCGGTGAATCTCGTCCACGAACAGCACGTCGCCGTCCTGCAAGTGGGTGAGGATGGCGGCGAGGTCGCCGGCGCGCTCCAGCACGGGCCCCGAGGTGGCGCGAAGGTTCACCTCCATCTCGTTGGCGACGATGTGGGCGAGCGTGGTCTTGCCGAGGCCAGGGGGGCCGAAGATCAGCGTGTGGTCCAGCGCGTCGCCCCGGCGCCGTGCCGCCTCGATGAAGATCTCCATCTGGGTCTTGACCGCTTCCTGCCCCACGTAGTCGGCGAGGCGCGTTGGACGCAAGGCGCGATCGACCTCGCCGTCCTCGCTGCTGGCGGCCCCCGAGGTGATGCGGTCCGGTTCCAGGCTCATGCGGCCGAACCCATGCGTCGCAGAGCGTCGCGAACCAGCACTTCGACGGTTGCGCCCTCATGCGCCACGTCGTCGACGGCCTGCGCCGCTTCGGTGCGGCGATAGCCGAGCGCCACCAGCGCCAGCACGGCTTCGCTCGCCGGAGAACCGGGCACGCTCCGTGCCTCGGCAATCGGCTCGAAGTCGTCGAGGCGATCGCGCAGTTCCAGAATCAACCGCTTGGCAGTGCGCGCACCGACGCCGGGCGCACGACTGATCGCTGCGCTGTCAGCGTTCGCCACGGCCTGCGCAAGCTCGGCCGGCGAGAGCACCCCAAGGATGGCGATGCCGAGCTTGGGGCCGACGCCATTCATGCGAATGAGGGTGCGGAACAGGTCCCGCTCGGCGACGGTGGCGAAGCCATAGAGCGTTTGCGCGTCTTCGCGGACTAGATGGTGGATGAAAACTTGGACCTCACCCGCTTGGCCCGCGAGCACCGCTGCGGCAGCCGCCGTCAACTCGACCTCATAGCCGACGCCCTGAACGTCGATCACCGCCGACGTGCCCGCCAGTTCAAGCACGCGCCCGCGCAGGCGACCGATCACGGCAGTGACCCCACCACAGGCGGCTCGGCTGCATCCAGGGTCTGGCGAGTTTGCATGCGGGACCGCAACCCGAGGATCAAAGTCGGGAGTCTGTCATGGATGCCGCGATTCCGGCAGTGCTGTTGGCGTGGCAGATGGCTACGGCTAGTGCGTCGGCGGCGTCTTCGGCGGGAGGGCCGTCGAGTGCGAGCAGAACCTGCACCATGTGCTGTACCTGCTGCTTGTCGGCGGCGCCGGTGCCGACCACGGCTTGCTTGATGCGGCGGGCCGCGTACTCGGAGACCTCGACGCCAGCAGCCACGGCAGAGGCAATGGCGACACCGCGCGCCTGGCCCAGCTTGATGGCGGACTGCGGATTGCCGGCGACGAACACTTCTTCGATCGCGAACTCGTCTGGCGCGAACTCCTCGAGCACCGCCGCCATGCCGCGGTAGATGTCGGCCAGGCGTTCCGGGAACGGGCCTTGGGCGGTGCGAATGCGGCCACTTGTCACGTAGCGGAGGCGGCGTGCGGTGGCGTCGATGATGCCGTAGCCGGTGGCGCGGGAACCCGGATCGACGCCGAGGATGCGCCGCTGGCCGTTCATGCGCTATCGAGCACGCTGTCCGGGAAGTCGCCGTTGGAGTGCACGTTCTGCACGTCGTCGAGATCGTCGAGGGCGTCGATCAGGCGCAGGGCGCTCACTGCAGTGCCTTCGTCACAGGGGCTGGTGACGCTTGGCGACATCACCGTGCCGGCGTGTTCGGGCTCGAGGCCGGCTTCGCGCAGGGCGTCGAGCACTGGGCCAAAGTCGGCGGGTTCGGTGATGACCGAAAGACGACCGTCTTCGTCGCTTTCGATGTCCTCCGCGCCCGACTCCAGCGCCACCTCCATCACCAGCTCCTCGTCGGTGCCGGGTGCGAGGCCGATGATGCCGCGGCGGCTGAACAGATACGCCACGGAACCATCGGTGCCGAGATTGCCGCCGTATTTGCTGAAGGTGTGGCGCACCTCCGCCGCAGTGCGCTTGCGGTTGTCGGTCATGGCTTCGACAAGGATGGCGACGCCGCCGGGGCCATAGCCCTCGTACACCAGTTCCTCGACATCGCCGCCGTCATGGCCGCCGGCGCCACGGGCGATGGCGCGGTCGATGGTGTCGCGGGGCATGTTCACCGACAGGGCGCCGTCCACCGCGGCGCGAAGCCGTGGGTTGTCCGCAGGGTCGCCGCCGCCCAAGCGTGCGGCCACGGTCACTTCGCGAATTACCTTGGTCCAGATCTTCGCGCGCTTGGCATCCTGCCGCGCCTTGCGGTGCTTGATGTTGGCCCACTTGGAATGTCCGGCCACTGCTTGAGCTCCTTCTCCTCTTAAGGGAGGGCTTCTCGCCTCCCTATCGCGCCCTGAAGGCGCGTCGGCAGTTTGTCAGCAGGAAATCTTCGGAGGGAGGGCACCAAGAGCTTGCGCCGCAGGAGCGGCGCGGAGGCGCCGCGTATGAGGTGCAAGCTCTTGGGGAGGTGGGGGCTGGGGCCAGACCCCGAGCGTTAGCGAGGGGTTTGGCGGCGCCCGCCCTCCGTCGCGCCCGCAAGGGCGCGCATCTTTTGTTCGTTACCGAATGTCCTGCGCGCCTTGCGGCGCGATGGAGGGCGAGACGCCCTCCCTCCGAAGGCCCGTCCATTGCCAAGTCCGACAGACTGCTAGCAAGGGAGATTACCGAACGCGGATGTGCAAGTCGCGCAGTTGGTGCTCGTCCACCGAGCTCGGTGCGGACGTCATCAGGCACGCCGCCGATTGCGTCTTCGGAAACGCAATCACGTCGCGGATCGCATCCGTGCCCAAGAGCGACATCACCAGCCGGTCGAAGCCGAAGGCGATGCCGCCGTGGGGCGGGCAGCCGTGGCGCAGCGCGTCGAGCAGGAAGCCGAACTTGACCTCTGCTTCCTGCCCCATGCTGAGTGCGTCGAACACCGCCTCCTGCATGGCGCTGTCGTGGATACGCAGGGAGCCACCGCCGATCTCGACGCCGTTGAGCACGAAGTCGTATGCATGCGCCAAGGCTGCGGCGGGGTTTGCGCGGAGTTCCTCAGGCGTGCCGGCCGGCTGCGTGAAGGGGTGGTGCGCCGGCGTCAGGCCGCCACCGTGCCCCGTTTCCTCGAACATCGGGAAGTCCACCACCCAGAGCGGTGCCCAGCGGTCTTCCACCAGGTCCAGAACGCGACCGAGTTCGTCGCGAAATGCGCCCATGGCGTCGTGGACGACCTTGGCACGGTCGGCGCCGAAGAAGACAATGTCGCCGTCCACGGCGCCGACGCGATCGAGGATCGCCTCAGCCACATCTGCCCCCAGGAACTTGAGAATCGGCGACTGCAGGCCGTCGAGGCCCTGGCTGCGGTCGTTGACCTTGATGTAGGCGAGTCCACCGGCGCCGTAGCGGGCAACGAAGCCGGCGTAGTCGTCGAGTTCCCGTCGCGACAGCCGCGTTGCCGCGCCAGGGCCGCGTAGCGCCACCACTCGTCCGCCCGGGTCCTGCGCCGGACCGGCGAACACGTTGAACGCCACGTCGGCCACGAGGTCGTCGATGCCGACGAGCTCGAGCGGATTACGCAAGTCCGGAGCGTCGCTGCCAAAGCGACTCATTGCGTCGTGATAACTCAGCACCGGGAACTCGGGCAGGTTCACGTCCAAGAGGTTCTGGAACAGCGACCTCACCATCCGCTCGCCGATGTCCATCACCTCGCGCTCGCTGACGAAGGACGCTTCGATGTCGATCTGGGTGAACTCGGGCTGACGGTCGGCGCGAAGGTCCTCGTCGCGATAGCAACGGGCGATCTGGTAGTAGCGGTCCGCGCCGGCCATCATCAGGAGCTGCTTGAAGAGCTGTGGCGACTGCGGCAGGGCGAAGAACTGGCCCGGATGGGTGCGGCTCGGCACCAGGTAGTCGCGCGCCCCTTCGGGTGTCGTCTTGGTGAGCGTCGGCGTTTCGATCTCCCAGAAGCCCTCACCTTCGAGGAAGCGCCGCACCTCGCTGGCAGCGCGGGAGCGAAACGCCAGTCGTGCGAGCATCTCGGGCCTTCGGAGGTCCAGATAGCGAAAGCGCATCCGCACGTCCTCGCCGGCGTCCGAGTATTCGTCGAGCTGGAACGGCGGCGTCGCCGACGCGTTGAGGATCGTCAGGTCGCTGCCGAGGATTTCGATCTCGCCGGTCGCCATGTCCGGGTTCACCGCGCCTTCCGGTCGGGCGCGAACGCGGCCGGTGGCGTGCAGGACAAATTCGTTGCGCACCCGGTCGGCGATCGCGAAGCTCTGCTCGGTGTCAGGGTCGTACACGAGCTGCACGACGCCGGTGCGGTCCCGCACGTCGAGGAAGATGACGCCGCCGTGGTCCCGACGGCGATGTACCCAGCCGGTGATTTCGACGGTATCGCCAATGTTGGCAGCGGTGATCTCGCCGCAGTAATGCGAGCGCGAGTGAGGTCGCATGGTGATTCCTTGGGTGGCCGCGGGCGCGGCCTTGGGGTCGGTTACGTCGTTGCCTTGCTCGCGGACGAGGACGCGCCGGAGGACTTGCCGCCGCCGTCGCTCGCAGCCTTGCCGCCGCCGTCGCTCGCAGCCTTGCCGCCGCCGTCGCTGGCGGCTTTGCCACCGCCGCTTCCATTGCTGGCGGCGTCCGCCGCTGGCTTGGCGGCAGAGTCGCTCTTCGCGTCGCCGGTCCCGGTTTCGCCGGCGAGATTGCGTTTCTTGTCGCCCGACTTGAAGTCGGTCTCGTACCAGCCGCTGCCTTTGAGCCGGAAAACGGGCGCGCTCAGGAGCTTCTTCAACTGCGGCTCGCCGCACTCCGGGCAGTCCTCGAGCGGCGACTCGGATGCCTTCTGCATGGTCTCGAACGCATGGTCACACGCACGGCAGGCGTACTCGTAGATAGGCACTGGCGAGAAACTCCTCTTAAGTCAACGTGTGGATCACCGCCGCTTTGAAACGCGCGTCAGACGGCTACAAGCGGCCTGCAGACGTGCTGCAAAGCACGAATTTGCGTTTTTTTCAAGGGGCGATCTTGGCTTTGGCAAACCAATCAAGTATAAAGCGTTTCCGACGGATCGGCTTCATCGGATGGGTGCGGTTCCCGGCATGTTCGGGGCCACGTTTCCCGACAGACGCCGGATGCCCGAAGCAGGCACAGCACACGAGGAAGCGCTCATGGCTCGAACCCCCGCCGCGAAATCCAAGACCAAGCCCAAGGCCCCGAAGCGTCCTCCCGCCATCAAGGAGAGGATGACCAAGGCGGCGATGGTGCAGGAGATGGCCGAGCGGACGGAACTGTCCAAGGGACAGGTCGAATCCGTCCTCTCGGAACTCGAAAGCGTCATCGAACGGCACGTCCGCTCCCGCGCCGCCGGGGAGTTTGTCTTGCCGGGGCTCATCAAGATCAGCCGCGCCAAGCGCAAGGCGCAGAAGAAGAAGGCCGGCCGCAACCCCGCCACGGGGGAGGAGATCGTGATTGCCGCCAAGCCGGCGCAAACGGTCATCCGCGTCCGCCCGCTCAAGCGCCTGCGCGACATGGCATAGCGACTGCTCCCGAATTCGGGGGCAGCGCAGCACAACCACGCCTGCCGGCTTGGGCCGGCCCTGGTGCATTGGGCCTCGCCAAATTGACGTAGGGGCAACCCTAGTGGACGCCTGTGCAAGCGCGCCCTCGAGGGCCCGTTGGCAGTTCGCTGGATTGGATTGCCGCGAACCGAGGCCGTTCAAGATGCAAACACGGGCGAGGACGAGCTTCGCCCCTACGAGGCCCCGCCAATGAGAAGCAGCCAACTCCTCATCCCCACGCTACGCGAAACTCCGGCGGACGCGGAGGTCGCGAGTCATATCCTGCTCGTGCGCGGCGGCTTCATCCGCCGCCTCACCACCGGTGCCTACACCTGGCTGCCGCTCGGCCTGCGCGTGCTGAAGCGCATCGAGGCCATCGTTCGCGAGGAGCTAGCCCGTGCCGGGGCGCAGGAAGTGCTGATGCCGGTGGTGCAGCCGGCGGAGCTGTGGCGCGAGAGTGGGCGCTGGGACACGATGGGGCCGGAAATGCTGCGGTTCACCGACCGCCACG
This sequence comes from Gammaproteobacteria bacterium, assembly GCA_028824555.1. GTDB lineage: Bacteria > Pseudomonadota > Gammaproteobacteria > Pseudomonadales > Azotimanducaceae > VXYL01. The sequence goes on from JAPPDJ010000169.1 coordinate 57,660, forward strand.
ACCGCGAGTATTGCCTGAGCCCTACCCAGGAGGAGGTCGTGACCGACCTTTTTCGTCGCGTTGTGACGAGCTACCGCCACCTGCCCTGCAACCTGTATCACATCCAGACCAAGTTCCGCGACGAAATCCGTCCGCGGTTTGGCCTCATGCGGGCGCGCGAATTCCTGATGAAGGACGGCTATTCGTTCCATCTCGACGACGCGTCGTTCGAGGCCGCCTACGCCGCCATGCACGACTGCTACTCCGCGATCCTGCGCCGCTTGGGACTCGACTTTCGAGCGGTGGACGCGGACCCAGGTGCCATGGGCGACGGCGACTCGCACGAGTTCCACGTGCTCGCAGGTTCAGGCGAAGACACCATCGCCTTCAGTCCCGCAAGCGACTATGCAGCCAATCTGGAGAAGGCCGAAGCGCCCGCCCTCGCCGATGACCATCCGGTGCAGCCGATGCAAACCGTCCCAACGCCGGGCATGAAGACCATCGCCGACGTGAGCGCGCATTTGCGACTGCCGGCGTCGCGTTGCGTCAAGACCCTCATCGTCCACGCCGAGACGGACGAGGAAGCGCCGGCGCTCGCCGCCCTGATCGTGCGGGGCGACCACGAGTTGAACGAGGCCAAGGCTGCGCGCCTCGCCGGCATCCGCCGGCCGCTGACGTTTGCCACCGACGCGGAGATTGAAGCCGCAGTGGGTGCGAGCCCAGGATCACTGGGGCCGGTGGGCCTCTCGCTGCCGATCATCGCCGACCGCACCGCCGCTGCCATGACGAGTTTCGTCTGCGGCGCCAACGAGGACGACAAGCACCACGTCGGCGTCAACTGGGAGCGCGACGTCGGCAGCGTGCAGGCTGCGGACATTCGCGAGGTCTTGCCCGGTGACATGGCGGCCGATGGCAGCGGGCCACTGAGCTTCCGCCGTGGCATCGAGGTGGGCCACATCTTCAAGCTCGGCGACAAATACACGAGGTCAATGGACGTATCCGTGCAGGATCGCGACGGCCGTGCCGTCACGCCCATCATGGGCTGCTATGGCTTCGGTGTGTCGCGCACCGTGGCGGCGGTGGTCGAGCAATGCCACGACGAACGCGGCATCGTCTGGCCGACTTCAATTGCTCCGTTTACGACGCATATCGTCGCCTTAACCGGGCGGAAGTCCACCGCAGTGGAAGCTGCGGCATCGCGTCTCTACGAAGAGCTGACCGCAGCCGGCGTCGATGTGCTGCTCGACGACCGCGACGAGCGCCCCGGCGTCAAGTTTGCCGATGCGGACCTCATCGGCATCCCGCACCGCATAACGGTTGGCGAGCGCGGCCTCAAGACGGGCATCGTCGAGTACGCCCGCCGCGATGGTTCGGAAACACGCGAGCTATCCCTGGAGGAAGCCGCCGCGTACCTCACTCGAGCCGTGACCCAGCCCGCTAACCCCTGACCCAAGTCCTGCCTATGGCGGTTTCGGGGGAGACCCTCATGGATCGTCCGGACTGTTCCCCATCGCCGCCATCAGCGACTCGCGAGTCTGTGGCCCCACCAGCACCGCGTGCAGGCTGCCGTCCGGGGCGACGACCAAAGTTGTGGGGAGCACCTCCGGTCGCCTAGCGCCCCAGCGTTCGCGCGGATCGTGCAGGGCGACGGGGAAACGAATGCCTAGGTCGGTGATGTCTGCCTGCAGTTCCGATCCGGCAAGGCCATCGAAATTGACCCCAAGCACTGTCGTGCCGGCCTCGTGCAGCTCGTTCAGTTCCGGCACCTCGACGCGGCACGGGGCGCACCACTTGGCCCAGTAGTTCACCAGCAGCCAGTCGCCCTCCAGCGTGCTCCAAAGCTGCTCGGAGCCGTCCGCCAGCACTAGCTCCTCGGTCGGATTGCACGCCGCCATGGTCGCGAGCGCGACGGCCGCGCAAAGCACGCGCAGTCGCCCACGGGGACCGTCAATGAATGATCGGTGGCGCTGGCGGGTGGTCAGGAAGGTCATCCGGTTCGTCGTCCGCGATGGCATCGCCGCCCGTGATGGTGCCGCGCACGGCGTAGCGGCGGGTGACGATGGCACCGGCCACGACATTCGGGAGTTCGCGCAAGAACTCGCGCAGGTGGCGGGTTCGGAAATGCGCCGACAGCGCCTCCATGCTTTCCCATTCCTGGAGCAGGACGAGCGTGTTGGGGTCGCTTAGGCCGACGTAGAAGTCGTAGGAAATGCACCCGTCCTCGGCTTGCGTCGCCGCCGACATCTCGCGCGCCAGGCTCAGCGCCTGGTCCCGACAGTCGGGCTTGATGGGCATGGTGCCGTGGACGATGATCATTGGGAGATTGTAGCGCCAACGGCGTGCCCCGTAGGGGCGACCCTTGTGGTCGCCCGTCCTCGCTCGGCGCAGGGCGTCGGCTAGGAGTCTGCGCCGTAGAAAACGGCGCTTGGCCGGAGTTGAGAACACTCCCACCTGGGAGAAGCCCCCCCTCCGAAAAGCGAGGCGCTTT
>JAPPDJ010000154.1 GCA_028824555.1 Gammaproteobacteria bacterium
TCCCCCCTCGAGGGGGAGTCGAGAAAAGCGTCCCCGCTTTTCTCGGAGGGGGGGCCGCCGACCCAACACCCGTATACCCCACAGTCTCTGACGAAGCCCTCCTGCCACTCCCCTTGCACGCCAGCACCGTTTCCTACGGCGCCTACCTCCCAGCACGCTCTACGAGCGCGTGGGTTCGCTGCGCGCACTGCTGGCTTTGGCGCAAGCAGGCAATTCCGGCGCGAACCTGCGACCATCGCGCACTCTCAAGCGCGACTGAACCAAGCCATGCTCGAATATCTCGCGAGTCCCGAGATCTGGATGGCGTTCGCTACCTTGGCGACGCTGGAGATCGTCCTTGGGATCGACAACATCATCTTCATCGGCATCATCTGCAGCCACTTGCCGGAGCATCAGCGGGCACGGGCGAGGTTCCTGGGGCTGGGGCTGGCGATGGGCCTGCGCATTCTGCTGCTGCTCTCGCTGTCGTGGATCATGGGGCTCACGGCAGACCTTTTCACCGTGTTCGACAACGGCATTTCCGGGCGCGACCTGATCCTGCTCTTCGGCGGTGCGTTCCTGATCGCCAAGGCAACGCGGGAGGTTCACAACTCGCTGGAGGTGGACGAGAGCGAGCACCATGGCGTCCGGCTTGCCGGGGGCTTCGGCATGGTGCTGGCGCAGATCGGCGTCATTGACCTTGTGTTTTCGCTCGATTCGGTCATCACGGCGGTGGGCCTCGTGGACGAGGTGCCGGTGATGATCGCCGCCATCGTAACCGCCGTGCTGGTGATGATGGTGGCGGTGGGGCCGGTGAGCCGATTCATCGAAGAGAACCCCAGCATCAAGATGCTGGCGCTGTCGTTTCTCATCCTGATCGGTCTCGCGCTGGTGGCGGAGGGATGGGACTTGCACGTGCCGAAGGGCTACATCTACGTGGCGATGGCCTTCTCCTTCTCCGTGCAGCTCCTCAACATCGCCGCCAGCCGACGCCGGTCGCTGAAACTGCGCAAAGCCCAGCTCGGCGATCTGGTGCTAGGGGGCGGCGACCGCCGCACGGCCCGCCGAGCGCCCTGATCGCCGGGGCGTGGGACGGGTCAAGGCGCCTCGCCAGCAATGCAAAAACCAGCGGCGTATATGCGCCCTATCGGTGTGGCGCGAAGGTGGCCTCGAGTTCGCGCTGCGCAGCGTGGAGATCGGGCAGCACGCGGATGCCCAGGCGTCGCAGCAAGGCTTCTTCTGGGGCGACTAGGTCGGGGATCTGAAACACATTCATCCCCGCTGCGGCGGCCGACCGCACGCCGTTGGTGGAATCCTCGAATGCCCAGCAGCCCTCAGGTTCTATGCCGAGCCCCGTCGCCGCTCGCTGGAAGGGTTCGGGGTGTGGCTTGGGGTTCGTGACCTTGTCGCCGGTGATGCGCAAGGAGAAGTGACGCAGGAGCCCCACCCGATGGAGCCGTTCGCCCGCGCCTGGATCGCTCGATGACGTGACGAGGGCGCAAGGCAATCCGAGCCGAGCGGCGGCCTCCAGGATGCTTGCGGCTCCTGGCTTCACGGGCAGGGGTTTGCCCTTCGCCTCGCGTTGGCGGAACCGTTCGTTCCACGCCTCAGCCACCGCATCTACCGGGAAGCCATCGCCGTGCCCCTCCACGAGGATGCGGCGGGTGTTGGGGCTGGCGGTGCCGATGGTGCGCAGGTAGCAGTCGAGGTCGGGGGTGACGCCGACGGTTTGGCAGGCCGCTATGAATCCGTCGCGGGCGAGCCGCTCGGTGTCCAGAAGCAGGCCGTCCATGTCGAAGACGAGCGCTTGGGGCTGCGGGAACCCGGTGCTCACTGCCGAACTCGTCCTTTAGTCGCCGACGAGGTTGTTCAGCACGTATTGCAGGATGCCGCCGCTCCTGAAGTACTCGATCTCGCTTTCGGTGTCGATCCGGGAGCGCACGGAGGTGGTCGTAGTGGTGCCGTCCGGACGGTGGATGCTTAAGGCCAGCGTTTGCCCGGCGGCGATCTTTGTCTCGCCGTCTGGGAACGAGATGTCCACCGTCTCGTCGCCAGTGAGGCCTAGGCTCGCCCGCGATTCCCCCGGCGCGAATTCGAGTGGCAGCACGCCCATGCCGATCAGATTGCCGCGGTGGATGCGCTCGAAGCTCTCCGCCACCACCGCCTTCACGCCGAGCAGGCGAGTGCCCTTGGCGGCCCAGTCGCGGCTCGAACCGGTGCCGTATTCCTTGCCGGCAACGACGACCAGAGGCGTGTTTGTGCCTTGATAGCGCATCGCCGCGTCGTAGATCGACAGTTCGTCGCCGGTGGGAATGTGCCGCGTGTACCCGCCCTCGCGATCCGGCGTCATGGCGTTCTGGATGCGGATGTTGGCGAACGTACCGCGCATCATCACTTCGTGGTTGCCGCGGCGGGAGCCATACGAGTTGAAGTCCACGACATCGACGCCGTACTGCTGCAGGTACTCGCCGGCGGGGCTCGCAGGCTGGATTGCGCCGGCAGGGGAGATGTGGTCCGTGGTCACGGAGTCGCCGAGCAGCGCGAGGATGCGGGCGCCGGTGATCGCGACACTTTGGTCCAGGCTGCCGCCCACCGAGAAGAACGGCGGCTCCTTGATGTAGGTGGAGTTCTCCCAGGCATAGGCGGCGCCCGGGCTCACCTCGATGGCGCGCCAGGCCTCGGGGCCGGTGAACACGTCGTTGTACTGGCGATCGAACATCTCCGCAGAGACTTGCGCCACGGCCTCCTGGACTTGCTCGTTGCTCGGCCAGATGTCACGCAAGTACACATCGTTGCCCTCACGATCCTGGCCGAGAGGGTCGCTTTCGAGATCGATGCGCGTGGTGCCGGCGAGGGCATAGGCCACCACCAGGGGTGGCGATGCCAGCCAGTTGGTGCGCACTTCCTGATGCACGCGCCCCTCGAAGTTGCGGTTGCCGGAGAGCACCGAGGAAACCACCAGATCGCCCTCGCCGATGGCCTCGGAGATGGCTTCCGGCAGGGGCCCGGAATTGCCGATGCAGGTGGTGCAGCCGTAGCCCACGAGGTCGAAGCCGATGGCGTCTAGGTACTCCTGCAAGCCGGTTGCGGCCAGATACTCGGTGACCACCTTGGAGCCCGGCGCGAGGGAGGTCTTCACCCAGGGCTTGGCGGCGATGCCGCGTTCCACGGCTTTCTTGGCAACCAGGCCAGCGCCCAGCATGACGGCGGGATTGGAGGTGTTGGTACAGGAAGTGATTGCGGCGATGACCACGTCGCCGTGGCCAAGGTCGTAGTCTGTGCCGGGCACGGGAACGCGGTCTCGTTCGGGGTGCCCCGAAAGCGCCAAGGCGTCGTCGAATGCCCGGCGCATGTCGCTGATGTCCACGCGGTCCTGCGGTCGCTTCGGCCCCGCCAAGGATGGGCGCACGCTTGACAGATCAAGATGCAGCTTGGACGAGTAGGTGGTTTCGGCGGACGGATCCCGCCACATCCCCTGCGCCTTGGCGTACGCTTCCGCCAGCGCCACGGTTTGTGCCGGGCGCCCGGAGAGTTCGAGATAGCGAATCGTCTCCGCGTCCACCGGGAAGAAGCCGCAAGTGGCGCCGTACTCCGGCGCCATGTTGGCGATGGTGGCGCGGTCCGCGAGCGGGAGGTGATCGAGGCCGTCGCCGGTGAATTCGACGAACTTCGATACCACGCCGTGTTCGCGCAGCATCTGCACTACGCGCAGGACGAGGTCCGTGGCGGTAATGCCCTCGTTCAGGCTGCCGGTGAGTTCGAAGCCCACCACTTCCGGGATCAGCATGGAGTAGGGCTGGCCGAGCATCGCCGCTTCTGCCTCAATGCCGCCGACACCCCAGCCGAGGACGCCCAGGCCATTGACCATGGTGGTGTGGCTGTCGGTGCCCACCAACGTGTCCGGATAGGCGACGGTGCGTCCGTCTTCGCCGGTTTTCGTCCAAACCGTGCGCGAGAGGTACTCGAGGTTTACTTGGTGGCAGATCCCCGTTCCCGGTGGCACGACGCGAAAGTTGTCGAACGCCTGCTGGCCCCACCGCAGGAAGCGGTAGCGCTCTTGGTTGCGCTCCATCTCCATGGCGACGTTCTGCTCGAACGCTGCGCTGTTGCCGAAGCGGTCCACCATCACCGAATGGTCGATGACGAGGTCCACTGGGGACAATGGATTGATGACCGATGGATCCTTGCCGGCCCCCACAACCGCCCCTCGCATGGCCGCAAGGTCGGCAACGCCGGGAACGCCCGTGAAGTCCTGCATCAGCACACGTGCGGGGCGGAAGGCAATCTCCTTGGCTTGCGGGTCCACTGCCCAATTGGCAAGCGTGCGGATGTCCTCTTCGGTGACTGTGCTGCCGTCCTCAGCACGGAGCAGATTCTCAAGCAGTACCTTGAGCGAGACGGGGAGGCGGGAAACATCGCCGGCGCCGGCGGCAGCTGCGTTGGGGAGGCTGAAGTAGTCGTACTCCGCGCCACCGACAACCAACGTCGCGTGGGAGGAAAAACTGTCCTGACTCATGGATAAACCCTGGGGAAGGTGGATCGGGCCGAGCGATGGCTGGCGAAGGGCGCGCATTCTACATCGGCAGGACGTGCGGTTCTGTGAGGCAGGCCCCCCCAAGCTAGCTGTGCTTCCAAAATGAGCAGAGCCTGCGCCGCGATTGCGGCGCAGGCTCATTTGGGGGCCGTCGAGAGGGTGGCTTACGCCGCGCGCACCTCGATGGCGCGGGGCTTGGCCTTGCTGCGCTTGCCCACGGCTACGGTGATCACGCCATCCTTGGCGGATGCGCTGATCGCCTCGTCGTCGGCGTCCGTCGGCAGGCGGAAGCTGCGCGTGAACTTGCCGTGCAGCCGCTCCTGGCGATGCATCTGCCCGTCACCCGCTTCGACGCTGCGTTCACCCGCGACGCTCAGGACTCCGGCACGCAGAGTCACGTCCACGTCCTTGGGGTCCATCGCCGGCAACTCCACCTCGAAGAGGTAGCTCTCGTCGGTCTCGCGGATGTCCACGGCCGGGCGCCAGCCCTGACCATCGACCCACCCGTTGCCGCCGTGGTGGCGGCCGAAGAACTCGTCGAGTTCGGCGAAGGGGTTCCATCGTACGACGTTCATTGGCTTCTCCTTTGGCAACTTGAAACGCTGTGACAGGAAGGGATATGGAGTCGCCGAACGAACTTCCAAGACCTTGAAAAACGGCTGTAAAGCCCCATGCACGGCTCGAACTCACCCGCGCCGAGCCGAGTTTTTTCTGGACTTGGGGCGATGCAGATGGTGAGGGGATGCGCCCCCGGAAGGCGCGCCCGCAAAGGCGTGCTAGAGCCCCGCGGCGCCGCCCGCGTTGCGGGGGTCGGCGACGGCGGTGAGGCCAGCGGGTGCGCGCATGGCGGAGTTGGCGTCGCCGATGCCGCGGCCCCAGCGGATTTCGACGAGTTGCTCATGGCCCATGGCTTCTAGCAGGGCGCGGGTGTCTGGGGAGATGCCGTGGCGTTCGACTATCACGCGGTTTGGCTGCCACTGGTGGTGGAAGCGGGGGGCGGCAACCGCGTCGCCTAGGTCCATGCCGTGGTCGATGGCGTTGACGATCACTTGCAGCACCGTGGTGATGATGGTGCTGCCGCCGGGAGAGCCGGTCACGAGCCAGGGCTCGCCTTCCTTCAGCACGATGGTCGGCGTCATGGAACTCAGCATTCGCTTGCCCGGCGCGATGGCGTTGGCCTCGCCGCCGATCAGGCCGTAGGCATTCGGCGTGAACGGGCGGGCAGAGAAGTCGTCCATCTCGTTGTTGAGCAGGAAGCCGGCGCCGGTGACCACCATCTTGGCACCGAAGGAGAAGTTGAGCGTGGTGGTGTAGGCGACGGCGTTGCCGGCGGCGTCCATCACCGAGACATGGGTGGTTTCGGGTCCTTCGGGCGGTAACTGACCCGCCGCGATGTCGTCCGAGCTCGAAGCGGCCTTGGGGTCGAAGTCTGCCAAGCGCTCCAAGGCGTAGTCCTTGCTGATGAGCAGCCCAATCGGCACATCGTAGAAGTCCGGGTCGCCGAGATGCACGGCGCGGTCGGCATAGGCGCGACGCTCGGCTTCGATCATCCGGTGGACGGTGGCGGCGCTGCCGAAACCCGACCCTCCGACATCGAACGGCTCCAGCATGTTGAGCATCTGCACGAGCAGCACGCCACCCGAAGACGGCGGCGGCATGGCGACGATCTCGTGTTCGCGATACGTGCCTCGCACCGGTTCGCGCCAAGCGGAATGATAGGCGGCGAGGTCCTCGCGGGTCACCAATCCGCCGATCCGCTCCATCTCCTGGACGATGAGTTCGGCGGTCTCGCCGTCGTAGAAGCCGTCGCGCCCCTGCTCGGATATTCGCTCCAGCGTGGCAGCGAGGTGAGGTTGGCGAAACAGATCACCGGCAGCGAGAGGTTCGCCACCGGGCCCCGAGAATGCGGCAAGCGTAGCTGGATGCTGAGCGAACGCCTCCCGGCGGCCATTGAGCTGCCGAGCGGTGTCGTGCGGCAGCGCAAAGCCATCTCTTGCAAGACGCAACGCCGGTGCAATCGCCTCCTGCCGCGAGATGGTGCCGTGGCGCTCGAGCGCTGCGA
>JAPPDJ010000044.1 GCA_028824555.1 Gammaproteobacteria bacterium
TCGCGAGGTTGCCGAGGCATCGGACATCGTGCTTGCTTCGCTGCCGTCCAACGCGGCGAGCGAGGAGGTGGCGTTTGGGGCCGATGGGGTTCTCGCCGGCGCCAAGTCTGGGGACATCTACATCGAGCTCAGCACCATCAGTCCAAGTATCGTGCACCGCATCGCGGAGGAGGCTGGCGCCAAAGGAGTGACGGTGCTGGATGCCCCCGTGAGTGGCGGCATTGAGCAGCGCCAGCAGGGGACGCTGTCGGTGATGGTTGGTGGCGATGGGGCGGCGCTCAACAAGGCCATGCCAGTGCTGCAGGCGTTCGGCGAGAAGGTCTTCCATGTAGGAGGCACCGGCACGGGCGCCACCGTGAAGATCGTCAACAACCTGCTGGCCGGCATCGGCATGGCCGCGGCGATGGAGGCGATGGCCCTCGGAGTGAAGGCGGGACTGACCATGGAGACGCTCAAGGAAGTCATCAGCGCAAGCAGCGGCGGCAGCCCCATGTTCCGCTCCATGGTGGAACGCGTAACCACTCTCAGCGCCGACCCGCCGCCCGGTCAGACCGCCAACATGGGCCTGCACACCATCGCCAAGGACATGAAGCTCGCCGTCGAACTGGCGCAAAGCGTTGACGCGCCCTTGGCTGTAGGAACGGCTGCCACACAACCGTTCGTGGCCGGTCTTGCCAATGGCTGGGCGGAGAAGGAACTCTGGGCGATCATGGAGCTGTTCGAGAGCGCCGCGGCTGCCGAGGTTCGGCCGGCGGAACTGCGCGGCGATTGACCACGGATTCGGAGCTGCGTCGAAAGTCGAATCCTCAGCGGGTAGGGGAATACTGCCCTGTCCCAAAAGAAGGCCCTCCCAAGGCAGCGGGTGCGCTTAGGCTGGCGAGACCCAGCCGCGCACCGCTTCGGCCTTCGGTCCGTCCGGGCGGAGCATTACTACTGCCTCGTCAAAGCCTGCTTCCGCGAAGGTGTCGAGACGCGCGCGGTGTGCCTTCTCATCTCCCGAACCGATGACTATGGAGGAGATGATGGCTCGCTTCCCACCATGTTCGCGGTAGGTCTTGAGGGAGGCGATCACCTGTTCGTCGCTGCGGTAAAGGGCCGAGCCGATCCAGCCGGCGAATTCCGTCGCGGCTCGGGCGACACGCTTGCCCCAGGTGCCGTAGAGGAGGGGCGGGCCGCCGGCGAGCACCTGTGGTGGCGATAGGTCGATGCCTTCCGCCCTGCCGGTGGCGAGGAGTTGCCGCAGCTCCACCAACTGGCGGTCGAACTGTTCGAAGCGGCTCGCGTAATCCTGCTCGAAGATGCGGAAATCGCTTTCTGTGGAGCCGCAGCCCACACCGATGCAAAGCCGATCCCCGGCGAAATGCTGGAGTGACAGGAGCTGGTGCGCGAGCGCCGCGGTCGGGTAGAGCGGCAACTGCAGCACGGCGGTGCCGAGCCTGGGGCGTGTCGTGGCGGTGGCGGCCACGGCAAGCACTTGCAGCGGATCGGGCAGGAAGCCGCCGCGGCCGGCCGCTTGCACGGCCCACAGGCTATCGAAGCCTGTCTGCTCAAGCTCGTGGGCGCGTTCGGTCAGGGCACCCGTGACCGGGTTGGCCGACGTGGGCAGCAAGACGGCACCGAGTTGCATGTTTCGTGTTCCCTCTGCATTGGAGGGAAGGCATTTTGCCTTCCCTACGCGCCGTCAGGCGGGTACTTTCCGCGCGCCTGCCGACAAAGGCGCCGATTCGGTGCCAAGAGGCAAGGCAGAATGCCTTCCCGCCAAAGGAGCGCGCCCATCGCGGAAACCCGACAGGCCACAGGCCATTGTTCATTTCCGATCAGGCGCGTATAGTGCGCCGCCTTCTCCAACAGCACTTGGGAGCGATGCCGATGGACAATGTTCAAATTCGCCGTGACGCCCCGGGTGTGTCGTCTTGCCAGATCGCTGGCGCCGCCGTCTGGCGGAACGGGCTGAACTGACTCCTTGGGCGATGCGTCCTTCCTTGGCGCCGCCCGAAACAGCCTGACCGCAACCCCACCCGGGTTCGTCCGTCCTTCGCGGGACGCGCTGACATGCGCGTCGCTTGCACGTCAATGTCCAGCCAGGGAACCGTCATGACCCAGGCCCGACCTCGAAATCTGTGGTTTATCACCCGCGGCCAACGGGCGCGGTATCTTGCCGCCGTGCTGGCGATGGGGGTGAGCAACCTGTTCATGCTGTCCTCACCGCTGGTGGGGATGTATGCGCTCGACGCCCTCTCCGCCGACGATCTGGAGCAGGGCGCACCTGGCCTGGCGGAAACCGCGCTTGCCATTGCGGGGGTATTCGGCGGCACACCGGTCATCGCCTATCTGATCGTCTCTGCCCTCGCCGGCGTGCTCGTCACTGCGCTCGGAGGGCTCTTTCTCTATCTGCGCGGTCGCTGGGCGGCGATGGCTTCGGAGGCCATCGCCCGGAAGCTGCGCGATGCCCTCTATGAGCGCCTGCACCACCTGCCGGCGTCGTTCTTCGACACGGCGGACACCGGCGACCTGGTGCAGCGGTGCAGCTCGGATGTGGAAACCGTGCGCATGTTCCTGTCGGCGCAGGTGGTGGAGATTGGCCGCGCCGTGCTACTGCTCGCGATCATGACGCCGATGCTGTTCTGGCGCGATGAGCGGCTGGCGATGCTGTCGGTGTGTCTGATGCCGTTCATCGTCTTGGGGGCGGTCGCGTTCTTCACGCGGGTGAAGCGGGTCTTCCTTGAGGTGGACGAATCCGAAGCGGCCATGACGGCGGTGTTGCAGGAGAACCTCACCGGCATTCGGGTAGTGCGGGCGTTTGCTCGGCAAGAGTTCGAGATCAAACGCTTTGGCGAGCGCAACGCCGCCTTCCGCAACAACTATTTCCGCATGAATCGGCTGATGGGGCTGTACTGGGGCGTCAGCGACCTGTTCTGCATGGCGCAGATCACGATTGTGCTGATCGCTGGTGGCGCATTCCTGGCCGCAGGAACCATCACCGTTGGGGAGCTCTTCGCCTTCATCACGCTGGTGGGCATGGTGCTTTGGCCCGTGCGGCACCTGGGCCGGGTGCTCACCGACACCGGCAAGGCGATGGTGGCGCTCAAGCGCATCAACCACATTCTAGAGACCGAGGAAGAGACGCAGGAGCCGGTGCCGGAGATCGGCCGCGCGCGGGGCGATCTTGCCTTCGAGGACCTCACCTTCGGCTACGAGCCCAAGCGCTTCGTCCTGCGCGAGGTGAGCGTCGCCATTCCCGCCGGACAGACGGTGGGCATCGTCGGGGCGCCGGGTTCCGGCAAGTCCACGCTCATCCGGCTGCTGCTTCGGCTTTATTCCTTTGCCCAAGGGCGCATCACCCTCGATGGGCTGGACATCACGCAGGTGGACCGCAAGTGGTTGCGGGCGCAGGTGGGCGTGGTTCTGCAGGACCCGTTTCTCTACTCCCGCTCCATCGAGGAGAACCTGCGGGTTGCGCGCCCCGATGCGCCGGTGCAGGACCTGATCGACGCCACGCGCGATGCCGCGATCCATCAGGCCATCGAGGACTTTCCCGCTGGCTACGACTCGCTGGTGGGCGAACGGGGCGTCACGCTGTCGGGCGGGCAGCGGCAGCGACTGGCATTGGCGCGGGCCTTGCTCAAGGACCCGCCGGTGCTGGTGTTGGACGATTCCCTTTCGGCGGTGGACACGGGCACGGAGCTGGCGATTCTGGCAGCGCTCCGACGCCGCCAGGGCCGGCACACGACTCTTGTGATCGCCCACCGGCTGTCGTCGGTGCGAGACGCCGATCGCATCCTCGTGCTGGACGAAGGACAGTTGGTGCAGGACGGCGACCACCGCACGCTGGCGGCGCTGCCGGGGCCGTACCGGCGCCTGTGTGAAATCCAGGGCGCCTTGGACGAATCCATCGACGCCGACCTGCACAACGCAAGGGCGCGCCAGATGCAGGGAGAGAACCGTGGCTGAAGTGGACAACTACGACGACGAGAATTTCCAGGACGGCTTCGACGAGGCCGCCGCGGCCGAGTCCGTCAACCTGAACCTGTGGAAGCGCCTGTTCGGCTTCATCCTGCCCTATCGCGGGCAGCTGACCGCGCTCGGCATCTCCGCAGCGCTCACGGGCGTGCTCGAGGCGGTGTATCCGGCGATGGTGGCCAAATGGATCGTCGACGACGTCGCCGAGAACGGCGCCGACGCCGACTTCATGCTCTGGGGCATGGTTGCCCTCGCCTGCAACGTGATGCTCGCGCTCTCCGTCGCCGCCTTCGTCTGGGTGGCGGGGCAGATTCGCGTCTCCGCCAGCCACGACCTGCGCCGGGAAGCCTTCGCCAACCTGCAAAGGCTGTCGTTCTCGTTCTACGACTACCGTCCGGTGGGCTGGCTGATGGCGCGCATGACCGCCGACTGCGAGCGGCTGACGAACATCCTCGCCTGGGGTTTTCTCGACTTCATCTGGGGCGGCACGATGATGCTCTCCATCGCCGTCGTCATGTTCGTGCTCAACTGGCAGCTTGCGCTGGTGGTGCTGGCGGTGGTGCCGGCGGTGGCATGGGTGTCGGCCAAGTTTCGCCGCAGCATCCTGACGAGCGCCCGACTCGTGCGCGCCACCAACTCGCGCATCACCGGCTCCTACAACGAGGGCATCATGGGCGTGCTCACCAGCAAGGCGTTCGTGCGCGAAGACGCCAACCGCGCGGAGTTCGGCGACCTCACCCGCACCATGTACGGCGCATCGGTGCGCAACATGGTGCTGGCGGCCATCTTCCTGCCGGTGGTGCTGATCTTCAGTGCCGTGTCGGTGAACCTGACGCTGGCGGTGGGCGGCTGGCAGATGAGCCTTGGGTTGGTGGGCGCCGGCACCTTGATCGTCTTCATGGTGTGGGCGCGGCACTTCTTCGACCCGGTGGAGATGATGGGCTACTGGTTCGCCGAGATGCAGATGGCGCAGGCTTCGGCGGAGCGCGTCTTGAGCCTCATCGACGCGCAGCCGGAGATCGAGGATTCCGAGAGCGTGAAGCGCGCCATCGCGGCGCAGCGGGCCGCGGACGAATCCGGTGCACCGCCCCGCTCTCGCATCGCCCACGACGGCGGCGCCCAGGCCATCCGCCGCATCGAGCTCAAGAACGTGGCATTCCATTACGACGCCCGCCGACCGGTGCTGCGCGACGTGAGCCTTGCGGTGGAAAGCGGCGAGACCATCGCCATCGTCGGCCCCACCGGCGGCGGCAAGAGCACGCTCGTCAACCTCGTCTGCCGGTTCTACGAGCCGGTGAGCGGCCAGGTGCTGATCGACGGGGTGGACTATCGCACCCGCAGCCTGCACTGGCTGCAGTCGAACCTCGGCATCGTCTTGCAGAACGCCCATGTCTTCAGCGGTTCCATCATGGAGAACATCCGCTACGGCCGGCTCGACGCCATCGACGAAGAAGTGAGAGCCGCCGCGGTGCTGGCCGGCGCGCACGACTTCATCGCGGCGATGGAGGACGGCTACGACACCGAGGTGGGGGAAGGCGGCGGCCGCCTCTCCGCCGGCCAGAAGCAGCTCGTGTCCTTCGCCCGCGCCATCCTCGCGGACCCGCAGATCCTCGTCATGGACGAGGCCACCTCGTCGGTGGACACGGAGACCGAGCAGCGCATCCAAAAGGGTCTCGCGAACGTGCTCTCGGGCCGCATCAGCTTCGTCATCGCCCACCGGCTCTCGACCATCCGCAACGCCACCCGCATCGCGGTCATCGACGGCGGCGAGTTGGTGGAACTCGGTGCCCACGAAGAACTGATGGCCGCCCAAGGCCACTACGCCCAGCTATACCGCCAACAAAGCCTGAACGAGACGACGCAGGACTGGGGAACGACGGACATGCAGCCGGAGGGCGCATGACGGGAACGCGGATGTGGCGGGAGTCAGCGGCGCCGGCAGCACGGCCATGGCTATCGGCGGTCGTCCTGGCGGTAGGATGGAGCGCGATGGGGACGGAGCCGGTGCCAGCCGAAGCCGAGTTCGAGTTTCGGGTCGAGGTGCCCGAGCCACCGGCGCTTGAAGCCACTGAAGAGGACCTGGCCTTGGGCGCAGCGCTCTACACGACGCATTGTGCGTCGTGCCACGGCGACGGAGCTGTTTCCGACAGCGAATTCTCTGACCTTCGCTACAGTCCCACTCCGGTACACCGGTCGTGGAACGCAATCGTCGTCGAAGGCATCTACGCCACCGGCGGAATGCCGGCATTCAAGGCGACCCTGAGCACGAAGGACGCTGAAGCAATTCGAGCCTTCGTCGTCCACCAGGCCCGCCTCGCCTACGAGACGTGCAACGCGATTGACCGGGACGCCGAACCGGCCCGCCACCAGAGCCTTTGCACCCGCGTTCTCCCGGGCGATTGAACGCTTCCCTTGGCGCAACTCTGAGAGCCGCACTCGTTGGCACCACTTCGTGAGGCACGGATCCCCGGCATTCACGTTCTTGCGATTTCGCCGTGGCGGGCCGAGGGGCCGTAGGGGACGGGCTTGTCCCGTCCCGGCGCGCCCTGACGGGCGCGTTGGCAGTTCGCTTGCGCGAACTGCTGCGCTTCGACGAA
>JAPPDJ010000087.1 GCA_028824555.1 Gammaproteobacteria bacterium
GAGTGTTCTGCGCGCCTTGCGGCGCGGTGGAGGGCGGGACGCCCTCCCTCCGAGGGCTCGCACCTACGGCTAGGAGCCAGCGCCGCTTTCTACGGCGCAACCTCCTAGCGCGACATCGATGAGCACATCGGTGTCGACCAGTAGCCGAAGCACCTACTAGTACTTCCGGGCAAGGGCCTCGTCAACGTCGACGGATCAGGACCCTCGCCCTAAGCCGCTTCCTCCTCCCGTGCCTTGCGGCCGCGGCGCGCGAACAGCTTCTTCGTTTCCTCCGACGCGTACTTCATCGTGCGGCTGTAGTCGGGGCCGCTCTCGTCCCAGCCCATGGTGTCGTCGGCCGCCACGAGGCGAGCGAACTCCGGCGGGTTGCGGTCCAACATCTCTTGGGTCACGCGCCACTGATACGCCTCTTGGGTCTTCAGGCGCTTGTGGCAGTGATAGCTCGTCACGTTCAGGCGCAGGCCGTCTGTTTTCTTCTCGAATGCGCCGTGCCAAGTGTTGCCGTGCCAGACGATGAGCGAACCGGCCTCGGCTTCCACCGGAATCGCCTCCTTCTCGCCTTCGCCCGCGCCCGGCTGGCGGCAGCGGGTGTGGCTGCCGGGCACCATGGCGATGGCGCCGTTCTCCAAGGTGTAGTCGGTCAGGCAATAGGCGGCGTTGGCGACGTCCGAGCATGCTGGCAGGCGTCCGTCTCGGTCCGGCGGGCTGTCGCTGTGCAATCCGAGACCCTCTCGCTCGCCCTTCCACTTGACGAAGGAGGTGAGGCTGGAGAGCTGCTGCTGGCCGTGCATCAGGTAGTCGATCAGCGTGTAGAGCGTGGGGTTCAGCACCCATTCCTCGAACACCCGATCCGCCATCAGGAGGTAAAACAGCAGGAACTGCCCATCCGTCTGCGGCTGCGCCTTGTAATGCCCCATCGCGCCGTTGCTGTCGAGGGCGAACTCAACACCCGTGCGCTCCTTGCACAGCCGCAGCACGGTGGCGCGAATCCGTTCAAAGAACGCCGGTTCCGCCACCTTGTCGGGCGGCACGACCGTGAAGCCATAGGTGTCGAGCTCGACGACGTTCTCGCCAAGCCCCAGTTCCTGAATGCGCTGGAAGGTGGGGTTGAGAACGCCGGTGTTGCGGAAGTCGCCGAATTTCATGAGGGCCTCGCTGCATGTCGCTTGCCGGGGGAGCCGGAGCCATCCTACTACCAGATGCGGCTGGGCTCCCCAAGGCATGCCCGACCGTTGCGCTAGCTAGCTAGCGCCCAGCAGGCGCGCTAGGGCTCTGCCCGCAGGTAGTCCGCCCGTTCTTCCAACCCGTCGCCATCCCCGCCGGCAACCGCCACCACCATCCTCTCCAGCGACTGCCAGGCGTCGCCGCGCAGCATGCCCTTCGATTGCAGGTCCAGCACGGCGGCGGCGCGGAGCAGGGCGTCGATGCGGTCGGCGCCCAAGCGCTCAACGGCGCGTTTCACTTGCTGGGCGCGGTTCCTCGGCATCCTTGGCGATCCACCTGCGGCCACTTCGCGCGCCCGTCGCAGTTGGTTCACCAGTGCGCCCATGACCATGAAGATGGGGATGCCGTCCTGGTGCAGCACCCGTGCCATGCGACAGGCCCGGGCGCCTTGGCCGGCGAATGCCGCATCGATCATCTGGAATGTGTCGAAGTGCGCGGAGTCGCCTACCGCGTCGCGCATCTCGTCCGCGCCAATGGTGCCCTTGCGGCCAGACAGGCGGAGCTTCTCGATCTCTTGGGTCGCCGCGAGCAGGTTGCCCTCTACTCGTTCCGCGAGGATGCTGATCGCTTCGCGGTCGAGTTGCAGGCCACTCACGCGGCAGCGCTGGTCGAGCCAGCGCGGCAGCTCCCGTGCGCCGACGGGCCACACCTGCACCACGGCCCCGGCCTTGTCGATGGCGCGATGCCAGGCCGAGGACTTCGTGCGCCAATCGAGTCCCACCGCCCGACACAGCAGCATCGTCGAGGGCGGCGGCGAGCCCAGATAGCGCCGGATGGTGTCGCTGCCCTTGCGGTCGAGCCCCTTGGCCGGCAGGCGGATGTCGAGCATGCGCTTGCTGGCGAAGAGCGAGAGATTGGCAGCGCCCGCCAGCGCCTCCTCGAGCCCTCCGTCCACTGCAAGGTCGAACCGCGTGCGGTCGGAGAAGCCATTCGCCTCGGCGGCGGCAACGATGCTGGCGCAGGCTTCGTCCACCAGCAGCGGCTCGTCGCCGGAGACGAGATAGATCGGCGCGAAACGCCCTGCATCGAGATGTCGCTGCAACTGGTTCGACTTGATCTGCATCAGGGGCCCCTGCCGCTGGCCTGCGGTTGTGACTCGCCCGCGAGCGCCGCTGCGTCGGTCGCCTGCGCACCGTGGGCCGTGGCCAGCATGGCGAGACTCCGCACCATGCGCGAGGCCAACTCCTGCCGCATCTCGCCCTGGAGCAACGCCTCTTCCTCGCTGCTGCCGACGATGTTGTCGACGTCGATGCGCTGCACGCGCGCAACCCGCACCCTGCGCTCCGGCGCGAGTTCGTTGCCGGCGGCATCCTGCACGGAGAACGTCACCTCCAGCGCCAACTCCACTTCCGCCGCCCGTCCGGCCGCCGTGACGGCTGCGCTCCGCCGTTCTTCCCGCTCCTCGGACAGCCGCAGCACCACATCGCTTCCTTCCGGCACCACCGCGAGCCCCGCATGCCCAAGCGCACGCACCAGTGCGTCATCCAAGGTGACACCTTCGCCCGCCACCACGGACGCGCTTGCGAATGCCGAAGAGAGATCCCAGTTCCGAAGCTGAAACCCGCAGCCGAGCAGAGTCGCCAGCACGACACTCGCAATGGCCGTGCGGACTAGCGGCAACGTCATGCGTTCGTGCCCGTCTCGGCCGCCTCGCGCATGCGTGCATCGCGCCGTTCGATGAAGCCGCGCATGCGCTCCTGGCGGGTGCGGTTCAACGGGTAGCGCCACAGCAGCGGCAGCGCGATGCAGGCGATGATCGCGGGAATGATCGAGTACAGGAGAGCAACGGACATCTTGGCGGTGGCGTCGTTGGCCTCGCTCTGCGGATCGAAGCCCATGTAGGCGGCGCCGGCGGTGGCGATGAACACTCCCAGCGCCGTGGCGCCCTTGTTCACCATGCCCCAGAGGGAGAAATACAGCCCCGTGCGCTGTTCCCGGGTGCGCAGGGTGTCGAGATCGACGATGTCCGCGGCCATGGACGTCGGCAGGAACACGAGGGCGCCGATGGCGGAACCCTTCAGCAGCATGATGACGAAGAAGAGCGCGAAGTCGTCCGGCCCCAGCAAGGGAATGAAGGAGCTCCAAAGCGACAGCCAGGCGATTCCGAGGACGACCGTGCGGTGCTTGCCGAGTTTTTTCGAGATGTGGAACCAGACCGGAATCGCGACGGTGCTCGAGATGTAGTAGGCGAGCACGAAGATCGCATAGCGGTCGAAAGCCTGTTCCATCACCCGCTGGACAAAGAAGAATGACATCGAGGCCGTCATGCTGATGCCGGTGGCGAAGAACGTGAGGCAGATCACCAGCCGCCGAAACGGCCCGTTCCCCCAAACGATCTTGAGCCCCCGTGCCCAGGTGACGTGCGGCGTCGTCACGCCCCGGATCGGCGGTTCGCGCACGAATGCAATCGCCGGGAAGGTCAGGAGCGGCATCAGCACCAGCACGGCAAAGGCGACGCCATAAAGCGCGTTCTCCGCACCCGGACGCGCCAGGCCAAAGGCAATCGCGAGTGGAATGATGAGCGACATCATCGTGCCGCCATAGCCGAACGCCTCGCGCCAGCCGGTGACCCGGGATCGCTCGTCGTAGTCGGGCGAGAGCTCCGCGCCCCAGGCCCGGTACGGCAGATCGACCAGCGTGAACGAGAGATACAGCGCGCTGATCCAGACAAACAGATACAGGTTGTCGACACCGCTGCCGCCGAGCGCACTCCAGACTGCGACGGAGACCGCGCTGTCGGGCACAAACAGCATCCACAGCGACAGCACCATCAAGGGCGTGCCCGCCACCATCCACGGCTTGCGCCGCCCAAACGGCGTCCGCCACCGATCCGAAAGAATGCCGATGAGCGGGTCGGTGACGACATCGGTGAGCCGCGACAGCGCGAGGAGCGCCCCCACCGCGGCCAGCGAGAGGCCGAGATTCTGCGAATAGAAGGCCGGCACATAGAGCGCAATCGGCAACCCCACCACCGACGTCGGCAGGTTTGCCGCCCCATACAGCGCAATCCGGACCCGCCCAACGCGCCCCGCTCCAGCCTCTGGCATGGTGTCTCCCGCGACTAGCGCGCCCATCCTATCGCAAGGGCTCGGGGCAAGCGGTTCTACCGCCCATGCTGATTCGCTCCTTACTGACCCACGGGCGTTCGGGAGTAGGATTCTGCTCTCGCGCTGACATTCCCATCCGTCTGGGGGCCAGGTTTCGAAACTCCATCCACTCAAGGGCACGCTGCAGGGACACTACGCGGTATCAGTGTCCGCAACTGGCGAATACGTGGATTACCACTGAGGAGGATCGCAATGGCCATGCACAATCCACCGCACCCCGGCGGCATCGTCCGACGCCAGTGCCTTGAGCCACTTGCCTTGTCCGTGACTGACGCGGCAAAGCACCTGGGGATTTCCCGCCAATCCCTCTCGGAACTGGTGAACGAGCGCGCTGGCGTTTCCGTTGACATGGCAATCCGCCTGTCCAAAGCATTTGGTTCCACCCCAGACACTTGGCTCGGCATGCAGATGGCCTTTGACCTCTGGCAGGCCCGCGGCCGCATGGACGAGATCAAGGTCGAGCGTTTCGATGCCGGCTGACGCGCGACTCTGCTGGGGCGATGTACGATGCGCGTTCCATCCACGACGGCACCGGCGGGTGGCTGGAAGAGGAGAGCGACCATGCCCATGCGAATCATCGGAGCCCTTTTCGTCGCCATCGGACTCGTAGTCGGCGTCCACACGGTAGTGGAGCCGCTCTATCACGTCTCCGGTGAAGGCAGCCCCTACAGCCCGCTCTGGACATACATCAATCCCCTCATGGCCTTGGCAATCATCGCTGGCGTGATTCTCGGCTACCGGCGCAAGATGGCCCTGGACGCCGAAGGCGACGACGCCCCGGTGACCAGGGCCTACGTCGCAGCCAACGCCTTGCTATACGGCTTCCTGTTCATCGGCATCCTGTTCTTCTTCAACTGGTTCAACTACATGACGCCCACTTACACCGCGGTCGGCGCCGACGCCATGTCCGCAATCTGGGCTCTAATCGACGCCGCCCTGCCTCTGCTCTGCCTCGCCATGGGGCTGGCACTTTGGCGAGAGGAATCGTCGTAGAGAGGCCCCACGCCGAGGTGCACCTATGCAAAACCGTGGGTGGGCCTTGGGGGGGACCGTCGAGGCTGAAACGGTGGACAAGGTGCGGGACCGGGATGCGATCTTGGCGTTGGCGAAGCGGTCGACGCCTTGGCGTTGTGGCTTGGGACGCTTTGCGGACGTGGAACTGGCGCGGCGCCTTGATGGTTCGGACTCGACATCCACCCGGCTGCATCGGGCGAACGGTGCGGTCTCGGGTTTCGCCAACGTCACACCGCGTGTGCTGAGGGGCTTCGACCTGACGGCAATTGCCGTGGACGGGCCAGCTTTCCGTGCGCTGGTCGATTGGGCGGTGGAGAATTGTCCGGGAGACACCGCTCTGCATACGTCGGCATCGGCCACGGACGATGCCAGCACGGCGCTCTCGCAGCAGGGCTTCCGCTCGTACTTGGTTCAAAGGACGATGGAATTCCGTGCCGGTGCGCCCAAGGTGAGTGCACTGCCCACCCCCTACCGGTTCGCCGACCTCGCGGAGGTCGGGTTGGCGGCCTTGATGGCGACCTACGTTGTGGCCTGGCCAGAGGACGACGTTGACGAAGCCGATGCCGAGGAGTCCTTTCGCGAGACGGACGGTCTCGTAGTGGCTTGCGACGCGGCCCATGTGGCGGGCTACGCGATGTGGGAGCGCACCGAGGACGGCATCGGCGTCATCCACGAAGTGGCGGTGCATCCAAACCATCGCAGACTCGGCATCGGTGCGGCGTTGACGATGTTCGCTGTGGAACGCCTCCGTCCGGTCACATCACGCATCGAGCTGGTCGTAATGGAAGAAAATCCCGCCCAGCGGCTGTACGAGCGCCTCGGCTTTGAGGTCGTCGAGGACCTCGTCTTCATGCACCGACAGCGCCAAGTCCTAGCCCGGATTACTCATGAATGCCCTACTGCGGACGACGATACACTCGCTGTGGCTGGGCAGTACTCGTGCGTCCTGCGGACGCATTCGCTCCGGCCCCCTCGACATAGTGC
>JAPPDJ010000042.1 GCA_028824555.1 Gammaproteobacteria bacterium
AGGGCGTCCCGCCCTCCATCGCGCCCGCGAGGGCGCGCATCCTTGTGGTGCAGCGAATGTTCTGCGCGCCTTGCGGCGCGATGGAGGGCGGGACGCCCTCCCTCCGAGGGCTCGCTACGGCGCGCTAGCGCCCACAACAGCCGTTGCTCTCGGACGTCGCTCTTTGCAGCCAGCCCGTCCGTCCGACGGGTTTGCGACACCGAACCCATCGTGGTCAGATCCGCGATGTGCCCACGAGTCGCTTCAACACTGTCTGCGCCGTCTTCGCGGCGCCATCCAGGGCCTTCGCTGGCTTGCGCAACGAACGGCCCATCTTGCTCCCAGTCCTGCTACTAGTCGTCGGGGCTGCGGTCGGTCTCACAACGTTCATGGTTTCCCTCGACACCCTGATCGCCAACGACGCGGGTGCTGCCGTCATCGGGGGCCCTCCCGCCGAACAACGGGCACTTACCTCGGGCATCTTGCAGCCGACCATGATTGCGGCCCTCGTGCTAAGTGCCGCCGCCGCCGTCATTGTCCTCCTCTTGATGTTCGCCTTCGTCCTGTGGATCGCTGGGAACGTCACAAGAGACGGGGTCAGTTTCCACGACTCCGTGAGTCTGGTCGCTTGGGCATCGCTGCCGACACTGCTGGTCGACATCGCCAGAGTGGCTGGCGCGGTGGCACGTCAATGGTGGGAGCGGGACTCTATCGCCCTGGATGTCGTGTTCTTCGGCCTCGACCGAGCCCACTCTCTCGGCTTTCCCGTGCCTCCGTTAGTCGAGGTGTGGGTCGCCGCACTAGTGGCGATCGGCTACCGCCAATGGTTTGCCGCCTCGATCTCGAAAGCCGCGACGATGGGCTTCTTGGCATTGGGATTCCACGTGGCGACCCGGTTCGCTTGGGGGTGGGTGGTCTAGGCAGGGTCGGCCGATAGCCAGCGGTGCTTTCGCCACCTTCCGCTCCGCCCCGCGTACGGCGACGCCTCGTCGCGCGCTCTCTAGGAGGTCCGATCAGAAATGCGGGCTAGGTCGTCCTGATTGGCGATGTAGTCCTTGAGGGCTGTTGCGCTGGCCGGGATTGGGGTTCGGCGGGCATCTTCTGGCCGCAGGCGGGACAGGGTCGGGTGCAGGGGTGGGTCTTGGCCTGTGGCGCGGGCCACGGTTTCCGGGAACTTCGCCGGGTGGGCTGTGGCGAGACAAATGGGGCGGGTGCTTGCGTCGGCGGTTCGGCGGGCCGCGGCGACGCCTACCGCTGTGTGCGGGTCCAACAGGTAGCCGTGGCTGGCGTGGGCCCAGGCGATCGTGTCGAGGGTTTCTTGGGCATCGACCCGAACGGCGGTGACGGCCTCGTCCACGCGGTTCTCGCCTTTGCGGCTGCCGCCGATCTTGGCGCGACCGTGCTCCGAGAAGGCCGACATGAAGGCACGCACCCGCTCGGGGTCGCGACCGAGGCGCAGGAACAGGTAGCGCTCGAGGTTGCTGGCCACCTGAATGTCCATGCTCGGGCTCAGCGTCTGATGCACCGTGCCGCGGGCGTAGACGCCGGTGTCGAAGAAGCGCGCCAAAATGTCGTTTTCGTTGGTGGCGAGGATCAACTGCTCGATGGGCGCGCCCATCTCCCGCGCCATGATGCCGGCGAGGATGTTGCCGAAGTTGCCGGTGGGCACGGCCAGAGTGCAGGGTCCGTCGGCGTTGACGCTGACGTGTATGTAGTAGCTGATCTGCGCCAGGATGCGTGCCCAGTTGACCGAGTTGACGGCACCCAAGCGGCGGCGAGCCGTGAAGTCCTGATCGGCAAACGCCGCCTTCAGCATCCGCTGGCAGTCATCGAAGCTGCCGTCCACGGCGAGGCAGTGGACGTTGGCATCGGTGGCCGCCGTCATCTGCAGTTCCTGCAACGGGCTCGTGCGGCCGTCCGGAAACATGACGAAGATGGCCATGTGGGCACGCCCCGCCACGGCGGCGATGGCCGCGCTGCCGGTGTCGCCGCTGGTGGCGCCAACGATGTTGAGATCGCCGCCACGCCGCGCAAGGATGTGCTCGAAAAGCCGTCCTAGCACCTGCAAGGCAACGTCCTTGAAGGCGAGGGTGGGGCCGTGGAACAGCTCCAGCACCCGAACGTCGCCCACCTCGACCAAGGGAATGACGTCTGGATGGTCGAACGTGGCAAACGCCTCGGCAATCAGGGCATCGAGCTCATCGTGCGGGATGTCGTCCGCGTAGAGCCGGAACACGGCCCCGGCGGTTTCCACGAAAGAAAGGCCACGCCAGTCGTCGAGCCGGGCACTGATGTCCGGCAAGGACTCCGGCAGGAGCAATCCCCCATCCGCCGCCAGCCCCGCCATCACCGCGTCGGAGAAAGCCATCGGCGTGGTGCTGCCACGGGTGGACACATAGCGCATGGCAGGAATGATACTCGTGCGGGGCAGTTCGCTGCCGAACCTGCGCGCCCTAACGGGCGCGCGCCTTCAGCGGTGGCCGTCGCTGTCGTGCAGCCAGACGCGTTGGCCGTTGCTTTTGACGAGGGTGCGGCCGATGCGGGGGTAGTGCACGACGTCGGCGATGTTGCGTTCGCCCCCCATCAGATACACGAGGTCCTCCTCGAACGGGTTGCGCAGCATGTGTGCCGGCGATGGCGCAGTGAAGCCCATGAAGTCGCCCGGGCCCACCTCGAAGGTCTCGTCGCCAATTTCGGCAACGCCTCGGCCGGAGACGACGTAGAGAAACTCCTCGTCCTGATCGTGGTAGTGAAAGGCGGTGCTGTCGCGCCCCGGTTCCAGCCGCACCAGATGGATGCCGATGCGGGTCATGCCGGTGGCATCGGATACGGCGCGCGAATGACGCACGCCGTTGTCGTTGAACGGATGCACGCGCCGGCGCTCCGGCATCTGCATCATTTCCTTTCGGGTGATCAGCATCGTTCACTCCCAGGCCGAAGGACTTCGCCAAGGGCGCCGAGCAGCGCGTCGTTCTCCTCCGGTGTGCCGACGGTGATGCGCAGGCTACCCGCCAGGCGCGGCGCATCGAAGTGCCGCACAAGAATGCCGCGACGCTTCAATGCGGCGTAGATGGCCTGGGCCGGCGGCGCGTCGGTTGGCGGGGCTGCCAGCAGGAAGTTTGCCTCGGAGGCGGGAACGTCGAATCCGGCCGCCAATAGACGCTCGCGCAGCCGCTGCCGTTCTCGCCGCACTGCCGTCCACGATGCTCGCGCATGTTCTACATCGGCGAACGCCGCTTCCGCCGCCGCCTGCGCCAGCACGCTGACGTTGTAGCTGTCGCGGGTCTTGTCTCGGATCGGCTCGATCAGCCCCAGGTTGCCGAGCAGGAAGCCGAAGCGCACACCCGCCAGCGAATACCCCTTCGACAGCGTTCTGAGCAGCAAGATGTTCTCGAAGCGATGGACGAGCCCCGTCAGGTCGTGACGCAAGCCAGGGTCCACGAAGTCGACGTACGCCTCGTCCACGAGCAAGACCCCGCTGAGGCCCTCCGCCAACGAGGCAATGGCATCGGCATCGAGCAGCGCACCGGAAGGAGCATGCGGGTTTACCAGGCACGTCAGCCGAACGTCCTCGGCATTGAGCTGCGCTGCCAAGTCCGCCGGCGGCAGCCAGCCGTCGCCAAGTTCCACGGCCACCAATCGGCAGTCTTGAATCGACGCCAGCACCGGATAGAGCGAATAGCTCGGCGACGCCATGCCGAAAGCCGCACCGGGGTCCACGAAGGTCGTCAGCGCGAGCCGCAATGCCTCGTCGCCGCCGTTGGTGGCCACGATCTCATCCGGTTGCAGCCCAAAGCGCTGAGCGGCAAGCCGCCGGAAGCCCAATGCCGTGGCGGGCGGATAGCGCCGCAGCGACGCGACGTCCACCGCCGCCAATGCCCGCGCCACGTCCGGTGAGGGCGGATACGGATTCTCGTTGGTGTTGAGCTTGATGACCGTGGCGTCGTCCGGCTGCTCGCCATAGCCGTAGCCGGTCATGCGCTCGATGTTGACTCGTTCGAAACTCATGCCGACGCCTCGTCGGACGGCGCATCCGCCGGCACCGCCACCGCAGGCCCGAGCAGGAGCGCGAGCCAAGTCGTTCCTGGATTGGCTTCCAGCGCGATCTTCAAGGTCATCGTCAGGGGCACCGACAGCAACATGCCCACCGGCCCCAGCATCCAGCCCCAGAACACCAACGACAGGAACACCACCAGCGTCGAAAGGCCAAGCCCCCGTCCCATAAAGCGCGGCTCGACGACGTTGCCGAAGCCGACATTGGTGACGGCAAACACGGCCGCAACCGCCGCCGCGTGCCACGCCCCGAGCTGCACTAGTGCCAGCAGCACGGGCGGCGCGGCGGCGATGAGACTGCCGATGGTGGGCACGTAATTCAGCAGAAACGCGAGGAGCCCCCAGAGTGCCGGAAAGTCCACGCCGATGATCCACATGGCCAGCCAAACGACGACACCGGTGGCGGCACTGATCGCCGTCTTGATGGCGATGTAGCGATTCACGTTCTCGGCAAAGCGGCGAAAGTGCGGCAGGTCTCGCTCCGGCACCTTCAGCACGGCCTTGAGCTTGGCGGGGAAACTCGACGCTTCGCCGAGAATGAAGATCACCGTCAGCAGGATGAGGAAGCCGTTGGAGAGCACGTTGCCAAACCCCGCCAGCACATTGCCCGCCAGCGTGAATGCGCCAGACGGATCGAGACCGTCCAAGGCCGAAACCTCGGACAGGTCAATGCCAAGCCGCAGCGCGAGTGCCGTGCCGCTGGCCACGAGCACATTCAGCCGTTCCCCATAGAACGGCATCTGCTCGCGAAAGTCGTCCACACTGCTTGCCACCACCGCCCCCACGCCCACCAGGACGGCAATCAAGGCCGCCACCACGACGGCGATGGCGATGCCGGCGGGAATCCGGTGCCGTGCCATCCAGAACACGGGGGTGGCGGCGATGGTGGCAAGGAACGCCGCCAACAGAAACGGCACCATCAGCTCTTCGGCAGCCTTGATGCCAGCCACCACCACCACAAAGGCGGCGAGCATCAGCAGGGGATTGCTGGCCGAGATCGGACCGGGGGACGCAGACACCGGCTACAAGGACGCGCCTTCAGCAGAAGGCACGGCGGTTGGCAAGGCTTGGCAACTGCGCCCGCACTTCGGCCACCCGCGCGGGATCCACATCTGCCACCGCAAAGCCGTCGCCGCCTTCGCACGAGGCGATCACGTCGCCCCAAGGGTCCACGATCAGGCCGTGGCCCCAAGATTGGCGCCCCCGATGACCGTGGTCGCCATGCTGCGCCGGGGCGATCATGTAGCACTGGGTTTCGATAGCGCGTGCCCGCATGAGCACTTCCCAATGGTCCCGGCCGGTGGTGCGGGTGAACGCGCTCGGCGCGGTGAGGGCGATTGCGCCCAAGTCAGCGAGGCGTTGGTACAGCGCCGGGAAGCGGATGTCATAGCAGACCGTGAGACCAAGGGCGCCGAACGGCGTCTGGGTGACAACCGCGCGATCGCCCGGTGCCGTGCCGCGTGACTCGAGCAGGCGCGTGCCGTCGGCCAAGTCCGCATCGAACAGATGGATCTTGCGATAAAGCGCCGCGATCTCGCCGTCCGGGCCAAGGTGCACGCAGGTATTGTGGGCACGCCCATCGGCGGCTTGTTCGTGGAAGCCGCCGAACACCAGATGCACCGCCGAGTCCCGCGCCAAGGCCTGACAGCGAGTCAGGATCGGGCCGCCCTGCGGCAGCGGTTCAAGCCATTGGCGACGTTCGCGCTCGCTGCCGATGTAGGCGAAAGCCTCCGGCATGAACACCATCTTCGCACCAGCCTCGGCAGCTTCCCGCGCGAGCCCCAAGGCGGACGCGAGATTCGCCTCGACATCCGATGTGGCGCACATCTGCACGATGCCGACGGGGGTCGTTTCACTCATGGCTGCTGGCCTCCCTCAAGCGCTGCTCAATCCGGGTAGTGTCTCACTTTGACTTCTACTGCACCTTTGGGGGGGGCCGTCGGAGGGAGGGCGTCCCGCCCTCCACGCGCGCCGTTAGGCGTGCCGAGCCCCTTTGCAGAATTCCCGTGCGCGTGCAGCGAGTGTGCCGCGCGCCTGTGCGCTCTACGAGCGCGTCTGCAGTGCTTCGCAACGCTCGCCTACGGTGTGATGGAGGGCGGGACGCCCTGTACCCTTTCGGTTGCCTCGATTCGGTGTTGTCCGGA
>JAPPDJ010000052.1 GCA_028824555.1 Gammaproteobacteria bacterium
TTTCTCGACTCCCCCGCGAGGGGGGAGTGACATGTGGAGGTTTTGTTCTGGGTCTGGGGGAGGCGCGCATCTGTGTGGCCAAATGGCGTTACGATGCCTCGCGCCTTGAGGGAGAGAGGGTGTCCATGCACGAGTTGCGGGCTCGACCGTTGCCTTGCGTTGCCACATTCGCTGCGTTGCTTGTGTTGGCAGCCTGCAGCGACTCACCCGACGAGACAGCGCCGCCACCCGAACTCGAGATCACGGCGACGCCGATGGGATGGGTGGACGAGGCGCGCATCCTCGCGGCGGCAGAGGCCGAGCCCGGAAGCTGGCTTGCGCATGGGCTCGACTACAACGAGCGGCGGTTTTCGCACCTCACGGACATCAACCGCGACACCATCGGCGAATTGGGGCTCGCGTGGTATCGCGACCTCGGCAATCGTCACCGCATGCAGTCGACGCCGCTCGTGATCGACGGCGTGATGTACTTCACCGATCCGTGGAGCGTCGCCTACGCCCTCGACGCCGCCACCGGCGAGCAAATCTGGCGCTTTGATCCGGCAACGGACAAGCGCTCCATGCGCTATTCCTGCTGTGGCGGCGCGATGAATCGAGGCATGGCGGCCTATCGCGGTCGGCTCTATTTCGCCACATTCGATGCCCGCCTGGTGGCCGTGGACCTCGCCACCGGCGAGAAGGCGTGGGACGTGGACACCACCGACGGCATCGACCTCAGTCACATTCCCCCCACCCACAGCAACCCCTACACCATCACCGGCGCGCCGAGAGC
Source organism: Gammaproteobacteria bacterium (assembly GCA_028824555.1). GTDB lineage: Bacteria > Pseudomonadota > Gammaproteobacteria > Pseudomonadales > Azotimanducaceae > VXYL01. The sequence goes on from JAPPDJ010000052.1 coordinate 773, forward strand.
CGCCGCCGGCAAGGTGTTCATCGGCCAGAGCAGTTCGGAGTTTGGCCTGCGCGGCTATCTCTCTGCCTACGACGCCGACACCGGCGAACTGGCATGGCGCTTCTTCGTGGTGCCGGGCGATCCCGCAAAGCCCTTCGAGCACCCGGAACTCGAAGCGGCGGCCGCGACCTGGACCGGCGAATGGTGGCGGTTCGGCGGCGGCGGCACGGTCTGGAACGCCATCGTCTATGACGCCGAGTTCGATCAGCTCCTGTTCGGCACCGGCAACGGCGCACCGTGGCCGCGCAAGATTCGCTCGCCCGAGGGAGGCGACAACCTCTTCCTCGGCGGCATCATGTCGGTGGACCCCAACACCGGGCGCATGAAGTGGTTCTATCAGGCAACCCCGGCCGACAACTGGGACTTCAATGCCGCCCAGGACATTGCCCTGCTCGACATGGACGTCGGCGGCGTCACCCGGCCCGTGCTGCTGCAGGCGCCCAAGAACGGCTTCTTCTATGTGCTCGACCGTGAGAACGGCCAGCTCTTGCGCGCCAACCCCTACGTTCGGCTCAACTGGGCGACCCACGTGGATCTCGAAACCGGCCGCCCGGTGGAGAACCCGGACATGCAATACGACGAGGAGCCCCAATGGGTGTGGCCGAGCAACGCCGGCGGCCATAGCTGGCAGCCGATGTCGGTGGACGCCGAGCGAGGCATCGCCTATTTCGCGGTGCAGGACATGGCGGCGTTCTATTCCCTGCCGAAGGAGTTCGTGGAAACCGGGGAGTGGGAGCTGAGCCCCACCCGCATGAGCTTGGGCGTGGATTTCGGACCGCCGGAAGGTGGCCCCGCAGCGCCGGAAACGCATGGCTATCTCAAGGCGTTCGATCCGCTCACCGGCGAGGAGGTATGGAGCGTCGAGCGCGCCACGCCCTACAACGGCGGCGTGCTCGCGACCGCCGGAGGAGTGGTGTTCCAAGGCGACGGCGCCGGCCAGTTCGCCGCCTTCGACACCGAAGACGGCGAGCTCCTGTGGGAGTTCGACACCTATGGCAACGCGGACTCGGCGCCGATCACCTATCGAGTCGGCGGCGTGCAGTATGTCGCCACTCTTGCCGCCGGGGGCGTCCGCAATCGCTACAACGATGGCCGCCTGCTGGTGTTCCGGCTCGGCGGCGACGCAGTGATTCCCGAAGCTACCGCGCCGGATGTGGAGATTCCCGAACCCCCGCCGCTGACGGCCAGCGCGGACGAGGTGGAAGAGGGCCGCCGCATCTACAACCGCGTCTGTTTCTGGTGCCACGGCTTGGGCGCGGTGGGCACGGTGAACGCGGACCTGCGCCTGATGACGGAAGAAACCCACAAGCGCTTCCAAGCCATCGTCCGCGGCGGCCTCTACCGCGACCGCGGCATGGAGGCATTCGCCGATGCGGTGACCGAGGCCGAGGCGGAACTGGTGCGACAATACATCATCGACCGCACCATCGCAGCAAGGGCGGAAGCCTCGGGCAGCGACAGCGGAGCGCCTTCGGCATCCACCGGGGAGGACTCTTGAGTTCGAAAGACGCGCCTGTCCGCGCCACGGGTCGCCCCTCAACGCGCGGAGGAGGGTCTTGGGGGGGAGGGCATCTTGCCCTCCCACGCGCCGCAAGGCGCGCTGAGCACGTACTCGTCCTCCTAACCTCCGCGCCTATCGAGGGGACACGCTCGCGCAACAGCCATGTTTGGGTAGGCGCTTGCCTCGTTGCGGTTTGCGTTTCGCTTGCCGGCGCCGTTGGTGCGAGCCCCGAACTGCTCGTGCCAGCGCTCGAGTACGGCGCCAAGGATTGCGGCTTCTGCCATCAGTCGCCGGCCGGCGGCGAGGCCCACAATGAACGTGGCGAGTGGCTGGTTCGGGAGCGCGAGCGGCGCGGCGCGGCGAAGGTTGATGTGACTTGGCTGGCGGCGCGGGACGAGAAGGTTAGGCAAGCGCAGGAATTGCCGGCCGACACGACGTCGGTAGCGGCGCTTACCCCGATCAAGCCCCAGCCAACCGACCTTTCGCGGCCGGTGGACTACACGACGATGCACGGCGACTGGCCTGCCTACGGTGGCAACCTGCGCGCCCAGAAACACTCGCCTCTCGATCAGATCTCCGCCGCCAACGCCGGCGAGCTTGCCGTCGCCTGGGTGTGGGAAGCCTTCGACAATCGTCGCTATGTGGATGGCACCGACCGCAACACGGTGCCAGACGGCTTCAAGGCGACGCCGCTCATGGTGGGCGGGCGCGTCTTCATCCGCACTGCGTTTTCGGCAGTCGCCGCACTCGATCCGCTGACCGGCGAGACGCTTTGGACCTACGATCCCGGCACCGGCGACGGCCCAAGGCCTCCCGTGTTCGGCTTCTCCACCCGCGGCCTCGCCTATCACCAGGACAAGGACGGCGGCCGCGTGCTCCTCGTCACCAGCGACGGCTGGCTCATCGCACTCGCGCCGGACACCGGCAAGCCCATCGCCGACTTTGGCGAGGAGGGCCGCGTCGATCTCACGAAGGGCCTGCGCCGCCTCCTGGCCCGCGACGCCAACACGTGGAACTATGCCCCGGCGCTCTGCGGCGACATCGTGATCCTCGGCAACCAGACCTCCGACACATCGCACTACCAGGAGTACTGGAGCACAAACGTCCCCTTGGGCGACGTGCGCGGCTTCGACGTCAAGACCGGTGAGCAGGCGTGGGTTTTCAAGACCATCCCGCAGGAAGGCGAGTTCGGCAACGACACCTGGGGCGAGGAGTCCTGGCGCTGGATGGGCAACACCAATGTCTGGACGATGATGAGCTGCGACCCGGAGCTCGGCATCGCCTACCTGCCGGTCAGCGCCCCGTCGAGCCACTTCTACGGCGCCATGCGGCCGGGCGACAACCTCTTCGGCACTTCCGTGGTCGCCGTGGACGCCGGCACCGGCGAGCGCAAGTGGCATTTCCAGACCGTGCATCACGACATCTGGGACTACGACCTGCCAGCCGCGCCGGTGGTGGCGGACATCGTCGTGGAAGGCAAGCCGGTGAAGGCACTGGCGCAGGTGAGCAAGGTGGGCTATCTCTACGTCTTCGACCGCGTGACCGGCGAGCCCCTGTGGCCCATCGAGGAACGCGCTGTGCCGCCGAGCGACCTTGAAGGCGAACAGGCGTCAAAGACGCAGCCCTTCCCCACGTGGCCGCCGCCGTTCGAGATGCAGGGCCTCACCGACGACGACATCAACGACCTCACCCCACAAATCGAAAAGCTCGTCCGCGAGCGACTCAAGGGCATCCGCACCGGCGGCCTGTTCGTGCCGCCTTCCACCGATGGCACCATCGCGGTTCCGGGCTGGGGCGGCGGCGCCAACTGGGGCGGCGCCGCGTTCGACCCCGACACCCGAATGCTCTACGTCGCCTCGCGCCGGGCACCGCTCCTAATGACCGCCCAAGAAATGCCACGCCTCAAGCGCAACGGCATCGCCTTCGGCATCCGGCCGAGGTTCGTCAACGTGGAGCGCCTGCCGGTGGTGAAGCCGCCCTGGTCAAGCATCACCGCCTATCACCTCGACACCGGCGAGATCGCCTGGCAAGTGGCCAACGGCCGCGGCCCCAAAGGTCACCCCCTCCTCGAGGGCCTCGACCTGCCCGACCTTGGCGAGACGAGCAACGCACCGGGCCTCTTGGTGACCAAGCACCTGCTCTTCCACGGCCACCGCACCAATCAAGGCACGACCCTGCGGGCCCTCGACAAGGCCACCGGCGCACTGATCGCCGAACACCCCGTGCAAGGCGGCCACCTCTCCGCCCCACCCATGACCTACCTATCCGGCGGCCGACAGTTCATCGTCCTCGCCACCGGCGCCGGACTCGAACCCGCGAGACTCACCGCATTCCGCCTGCCTTGACTGCGCCAGCCAAGAAGGGCGCCCTGAGCTTTGCCCCTAGTAGGTCGTGCCCGGTCGGGCAGAGGGTCCCACAGCCGGTGGTGTCTCACTTTGACCTGCACCGCGCCTGGCGCCTCTGGACGGAGGGCGTCCCGCCCTCCAGCGCGCCGCAAGGCGCGCAGAACACTCGCTGCACCGCCAAGATACGCGCCCTTGCGGGCGCGATGGAGGGCGGGACGCCCTCCGTCCAGAGGCGCAGGCACCCAGTCGGAACACGATCGCCGGTCTCCAGCGCCATCCGCTACAGCCGGAAAGGTCAGGGCGAGACACCACCCACAGCCCCCAATCACTTGCTTGGGGGTAGGGGCGCGGGTATCGTGCGCGGCTTGCGCGACGGAGGCGCATAAGCAGTGTTTGGGAACCGTAAACCGAGGCCGCGAAGGGTTGTGATCGAGGTCAGTTTGTCAGGAGACGGGCGGTGACTCAGGCGGCGCGGCAGCCGGTCGAGTCCTTCGTGCAGGTGCTCTCGGACGAGGAAATCGACGAGATCGAGCACGAGTGCGCGCATCTGCCGGACCGCCAGTCGGCGGCCATCGACGCCATGATGATCGTGCAGAAGCGGCGCGGGTGGATTTCGGACGAGAGTCTCGCCGCCATCGCCCGGCTGCTCGGCATGTCGGTGGAGGCGCTCGACAGCGTCGCCACCTTCTACAACCTGATCTTCCGCCAGCCGGTGGGGCGGCATGTGGTGATGGTGTGCGACAGCGTGTCGTGCTACGTCATGGGCGCGGATGGCCTCCGCACGCGCATCGAGGAGCACCTCGGCATCCGCACCGGCGAGACCACCGAAGACGACCGCTTCACCTTGCTGCCCATCGTCTGCCTCGGCGCCTGCGACCGGGCGCCGACCCTGATGATCGACGAGGAGCTCATCGGCCCTGTCGATGCCGACAACCTCGAAGCCGTGTTCTCGCGCTTCGAGTAGCGCTTGCCCGTCGCTCCCCGCAACTCGGCCAAACACCAAGCCACGAGGAACGCTAGAGAATGGATTACGTTCGCCCCCTGATCGGCATCATCGACGCGGTGGGCGGCCGGGTCGGCCTCGACGACTACGAGTCCCACGGCGGCTACGACGCCGCCCGACGCGCCGTCACCGAGATGGCGCCAAGCGACGTGATTGATCTCGTCAAGGACGCGAACCTGCGCGGGCGTGGCGGCGCTGGCTTCCCCACCGGCATGAAATGGAGCTTCGTCCCGCAAGGCCCGGAGGTGGGCCTCAAATACCTCGTCTGCAACGCCGACGAGATGGAACCCGGCACCTTCAAGGATCGCTACCTCATCACCTACAACCCTCACGTGCTCGTGGAGGGCATGATCATCGGCGCCCACGCCATCGGCGCGGAACAAGGCTATGTCTTCCTGCGCGGCGAATACCACGAGCCGGGCGCCGAACTCGAACGCGCCATCGCCGATGCCTACGCCAAGGGCCTTCTCGGCCAGGGCATCTTCGGCACCGAAACGAACTTTGACTTGCGCATCCACCGCTCCGGCGGCCGCTACATCTGCGGCGAGGAAACCGCGCTCCTGAACGCCCTCGAAGGCAAGCGGGCGCAACCGCGCCAAAAGCCGCCGTTCCCGCCGGCGAGCGGCGCCTGGGGCCGCCCCACCATCGTCAACAACGTCGAGACGTTCTGCAACGTGCCCGGCATCGTTCGCAACGGCGCGGAGTGGTATCACGATCTCGGCGCAACCGACGACGCCGGCACCAAGCTCTACGGCGTCTCCGGCCGGGTCAACAAGCCTGGACTCTGGGAACTGCCCATCGGCACCACCGTACGGGAGATCATCGACGAGCACGCTGGCGGGATGCAGGACGGCTACAAGCTGCGCGGCTTCTTGCCGGGCGGTGCCTCCACGGATTTCCTCGTGGAGGAACACCTGGACCTCGCCATGGACTACGGCACCATCCAAGCCGCCGGCAGCCGCATGGGCACCGGCACCATGATCATCATGGACGATTCCATCTGCCCGGTGGACATGTGCCGCAACCTCGAGCACTTCTTCGCCCAGGAGTCATGCGGCTTCTGCACGCCCTGCCGCGAGGGGCTGCCGTGGGTGGAGTCGCTTCTCATCGACATTCTCGAAGGCCGCGGCGAGGAGGGCGACCTCGACATCCTCGCCCGCAACGCCCAATTCATCGGCGGCCCCACCAACACCTTCTGCCTGCACGCCCCCGGCGCCATGGAGCCTTTGCAAAGCGCCCTCAAGTACTTCCGCGAGGACTTCGAACACTACATCCAGCACGGCACCCGCGCCCCCGCCCCCGGCTGACCATTCATTCCCTACCGTCCCACAACCACTTCGCCCCGACGCGAGGTGGAACGGGTTACGCTCTTGGGCTGCATGCACACGGAAGGGTCCCCAATGACGCGCGAAGCGGTGACAGTTGCCCGCGGCGGCGGACGCGACCTGCAAGCCGACATCTACAGGCCCGAGCAGGCAAACGGCGCTGGCGTCCTGATGATCCACGGCGGCGGCTGGCGCATGGGCTCCAAGGACATGCTGCCGTCGCAGGCCGGCGCCCTTGTGGGGCACGGCTTCACCTGTGTCGCGGTGGAGTATCGACTGACGCCCGAATCCCCTTGGCCGGCGCAGATTCACGATGTGAAGGCGGCCATGCGCTGGTTTCGCGCCAACGCAACTGGGCTCGGCGTCGATCCCGACAAGATCGCGGTGGCCGGCAACTCCGCCGGCGGCCACCTCGCGCTGATGCTCGCGGGCACGCCCACCGTCGCCGAGTTTGAGGGCGACGGCGGCAACGCCGGCATCGACACCTCGGTGGCCGCCGTAGTGGCCGTGTATCCGCCGGTAGCGTTCCACACCGGCGAGCGCTTTTCCGGCGCCAACGCCGCCTCAGCACTGCTCGGAGAATCCGCCAGCCGCCACGATGCCCTCAAGGCCAGCCCCATCGAATATGTGCACAAGGACTTCCCGCCTACGTTCTTCCTGCATGGCAACGCCGACACCGTGGTGCCGGTCTCCGCCAGCATCAACATGTACAACGCGCTATCGAAGGCAGGCGCGCCGGCCGAGATGCACATCTATTCCGGACAGCCGCACGGCTGGGCACGTTGGCCAGCGTGGGTGCAGCCGACGATGGACGAGGCGGCGCTTTTTCTCACTCGGCACCTGCTCGACCCGCAGGCCTACGCCGCTCCGGAGCCGCAGTGATGGTGGCCGCGCAGCAACGCCTGAAGCTGGCCCTAGTGGGTTGCGGAGCATAGCCCAGGCGCACTGGCACGGGATTGAAAGAAATGGCTCCCGACACACGAACATTCCGTCGCACAGGCCCTGCCGGCGATCTCTCCCGTGCAATGCCCCCGCAATCCTGCTCGCGTGAGGTCATCAACGAGGATGGCTGGAGAGCCCTGCCGCAGCTTCGGCGGAGGGGGAACCGGCGGCCTGTGGCGCTGAACGCCACCCCACACCACGGGTTCGCCGCGTGAGACACTGCCGCCTAGGACCGAGGGGCGAAACGCTTGTGTGTCGGGGAGGAGTGTTCATGTGCCCTAACGCGGGTTCGCCCCCGAGCAGCGGCCGCAGAGCGTTGCTTTCAGGGATCGAGTGTGTACCAAGGCACTTCGCATCTAATCGACCCTCGCCGGCCAAGCCATTGCTCCACGAGCACTCGACGTGTATGTTAGGTTGGAAGCTGGTGAACAAGTGGTCGTAACGCGTGGCATCGCCTAGGTTAGAAGGTCCGACCAAGAGTTCCTGGGGACTGCGCCCGTTGAAGCCGCTACCAAGCGGCAGCGCGGGCACCAGCAGGAAACGCGCGCCATGATTAAGACCGCATCATCATGAGCCAAGGTGAATACAGTCAGACAGTGTCGTTCCCGTTGGTCACGACCCTGGCGACTGAAGCCGACGTGGAGCAGAAGGTACTTTTTCCGCTCCTAACCCATCCCGCTCTCCTTCGAATCCCCGCTGCATCGATACGTGCCAAGGAGTATCTTGCAGCTGCGCCGCTTGACAAACGAGCAGGCAGCGCGGGCGGTTACTACCCCGATTTCTCTGTATGGGAGAAGGCCCTCCCCCTCCTAGTCGTTGAGGCCAAGGCCCCCGATGTCGATGTCGCAGTCGGTTACCGAGAAGCGTCGTTGTATGCCCGACACCTGAACCAGTCCTATCGAACCGGACTGAACCCCTGTGGTCTCGTACTTTCGTGCAACGGTGAGGCGTTGCTCGTCGGCCACTGGGACAGCCAACCCGAGGCCGCCTTAGCCGTCGTAGACCTACGGCCCGGTACCAGTGCCCTCTCGAAGCTGCAAGAGCTGTGCGCGCACGATAGGATCCTCGCGAACGCAGAAGAATGCCAGAAAGCGCTATCCAATCGCGACCGTGTCCGACCATACAGCCTCGCTGGCGGTCAAGCCGTGATAAATTCGAAGAAGCCGTTTAACACGTTTGCAGCTGGTCTTTCTCCTATACTTAGAAAATACTTCACATCAAAATCGCAGGACAGCGACCCCGAAATCTACGAACGCGCGTACGTAAGCTCGGACGCTGTCACAGAGTATGATCGGGTTCTCGAGTCCTTACTCAAGGACCGAGTGGGCGCACGCGGCTCCATGACGTTGGATCTAGAGCCGACCCGCCGGAAGGAGCCGAAACTGCAGGCCGCAATCCACGACTATAACGAAACGCATCCCGCCGATGGCCAGTTGCAGCTCATCACCGGTGGCGTCGGTGTAGGCAAGTCCCTCTTTGCCCGCCGCTTCAAGGAGCTCCTACAGGCCCCGTCGCAGTCCGAATATACACACTGGGCCTTCGTTGACTTCAACGGCGCGCCGGCCTCGCTGCAAAACGCCGAGACCTGGGTGTGCGAGGCCTTTTTAAGCAGTTTCCAAGATGAAAACCCCGAGTTCGACCTTTTCGAACCCGAGAACACCCGGCGGTTTTTCTCCCACGACATACAGAAACGCCGGAGCGTGTATGCCCAGTACAAACGAGCTTCCGCAGCGCGTGCCCAAGAGGCACGGGCTAGCGATCTTCAAGGCTGGCTGGACGATCCCCAGAAACTAGCATTCTCAGTTTGCCGGTACTTTTCGTCCGACAAGCACGAAACCGTAGTTGCAGTTTTCGATAACGTCGATCGGCTCGACCTCGAGAACCAGCTCGCGGCCTTTCAGCTCGCGCTGTGGTTTCTCAGCAAGAGTCGGTCTTTCGTGATCCTCCAGATGCGTGACGAGACCTACGAAAGATACAAGAATCGACCACCTCTTGATACATTTCGTTCGGGCGTATCATTCCATATTACGCCTCCACGCTTCCTCGACGTCGTCAAACGACGCCTCGAGCTCAGTCTCGACTATCTCGTGCATAGGGCGGACAGCCGGCAAGAGTACCACCTCAGCAATGGCACGAAAGTATCGTATCCAAAGACCTTACTCGGGCAGTTCCTTAGTGGCATCTATCTTGAGTTGTTTGAACGTCAGAACAACGTCGCCAGGATTCTCCAAGGAATCGCCGGGCGAGACGTGCGTCGCGCGCTCGAGATGTTTGTAGCGATTCTGACATCTGGGCATCTCCGCGAGGAAACCATAACATCGGCGGCGATTAGCTCCCGCGCCGTGGTCATTCCTGAGTACATGGTGCTGAAGATACTCATGCGCACAGAGTATAGATTCTTCAATGACGCCAGCGGCTTTGTTACAAATGTGTTTTTTGTGGATGACGAATGGGAACGGCCTACCAACTTCCTTTTCGTCGAGATAGTGTTTTGGTTGTACCGGAACAGGAAAAAGCAAGGGTCGATTGGCCTTGAGGGCTATCACACTGTGGCTGACATTGCCGACGCGCTGCAGCCACTTGGCTATATCCGCGAGGATGTGCTGTCCGCGTGCGGCTTCTTGGTGCAGAGACAGTTGATTGAGCCAGATCATATGAACATCTCCCGGGTCGATGTCGACGACGCCGTCAAGGTGACCGCGTCAGGGTTTATTCACGTCCGGATTCTCTGCGAACGCCTGGAGTACTTGTACGGAGTGCTCGCGGTCACGTCGATGTTTGACCGAAAGAGTGCAACAGCGATCGCCCGATTCGTCGAGTCGGAAAATAGGCTCGGGTACTCGCCGTCGTACCGGATGGTCGAATGCGTGGAAAGGTTTCGAGCGTACTTGTCAAGCCAATACAAGGGGTTGAAGCAGATGTTCCCTGGATACGCGGTCGAGCCCAACGGAGCGTCCTACGTGATCTCGCAGATCGACAGCGCAATCGCACATTCCAAGAGGCGGGGCGATGCCAAGGTTCGACGGAACGTAATGGACGAATAGGAAGGAATGGCAATTGGGCTGGACATGCAGTCGACTCCGGCGGAGACTGAGGTTTGGGATATGGGTAAGGTGAGGTTGTCGCCGCGTCGCGGGCACTTTTCGACGATATCGACTTTGCACGCTGAACATGCCCGCGTGCGGATGCCGGAGTCACGACGCGCTCGCTGATAGGCTTGCAGTAGAAGTGCCTCCCGACACACAAACTTTCCGTCCCACAGGCTCTGTGGGCGTTTTCTCACGTGCAATGTACCCGCGGCAATCCTGCTCGCGTGGGGTCATCAGCGAGGATGGCTGAATAGCCCTGCCGCAGCTTCGGCGGAGGGAGAGCGGCGGTCTGTGTTGCTGAATGCACCCCACACCACGGGTTCGCCGCGTGAGACATTGCCGCCAGGGACTAATGGACGAAATGCCTGTGTGTCGGGGACGAAGAGCTTCGAACTCCTGTTGGATCGGAACTCCAGAGGATCAAGGCCCGGCGAGGCACATTGGCTTGCCGCACAACCGGCAACTCGCTAGACACAGCTCCGGTGAGCGACCCCCGATGTTGGCCGCCGGTCTCGGTGCTTTCGTCGGCCGATCTGTCGGCGGATCCAGCATGTGCGCCATGAAGGCGTCGCGGGTGTAAAGGTCGGAATAGTATTCGCGCCAGTAGGCATCGGCGATCTGCTCGTCGCTGAGCTGCGACACTTCGTCACCGTACTGCTGGCGGATCGCTGCGATGGAGATACGCGCCGTGACCACCTCCGCCGCCTCGGTCACCAGGTCGACCCTTTCCCAGGCCGCATCACAGTAGTCCTTGCACACTGTGTCGTTCGGCAGGGACTGGACCCGCATTGATGGCCCAGATGATCCAAGCCCCAACCACACACCGATGGCGACAAGTGCTCCTACCGTTGCACTGCCGAGCGCGACGGCCAGCAAAGACACTCCACGTCGCGCTGTGGGCTGACTGGGCGGTCCCTTCATTCACTTCACCTTGGCGACGACGAACCAACATAGCATGGGCGGCCCTCAAACCCCTTTGGGGTCAGCTATCCACCCTTCGGTGGGCTCGACTCCCGAACTCGCGAACAGCCGCTCTCGGTTTCGCCACGCCCAGGCGGCCTGCACCGCGCACAAAAGTGCGTCCAAGCTGTCGCCCGTCGGGTCGTCGACCAGTTCCGGGTCGTCAGCTTCCACCGTGATGCCGTAACGGGCCGCCAACTCGCCGCCGGTCAAGGCGCGCAGGATCCAGAATCGGGCATCGCGCTGCCTCGCAGTTTGACGGCGAGCCCTGTCGTGCTTGTAGCTCTCCTTCGTGACGGAGCGCGCCAGCACCCCGGGATACGCTTCCACGACTGTGCGGGCCGGGTCGCCTTCCTGAAGCCCCGGTACATCGACGCCCGCTTCGACCAGCCTCGGCGCCCCCTGGAAGAACATCTTGCCCACCGGCGGAAAGAACAGCTTCTGCGGACTGACCGACCCCACCCGCTCATCCGTGACGCGCCGGTGCTCCTTCTCCCCGGCCGGCTGGCTCGTGCGGTACGTGTTGAGTACCGCCTCGTATCCGACCTTCCCGAGACTCTCAGCGTGCCGCACGTAGTCCCGCCAAGCCTGCGGCCAGCCCACATCAGCCACGAACCGCCGCGGCAGCCCGAACGGGAAGTCGATGCCGGCGATCCAGGGTCCCGGCAGCGCTAGAGCTGCCTCGAACGCCCCAAATCCGGTCCAGGCGCTCGGAGATAGCGCGTGGAGGACCTCGCCGTCGAGTCGGCAGAGCCTGCAGGTGATCGGCTTCTTCGGACTGGGACTGCTCGTGAAGTCGATGCCGTAGACGTCCAACGTACCTTGCCTCCCCTCGGAAACGGCCCAACGATATCCGTGCCGCCGAGCGGCCCCGGCACGGCCAACCGCCCCTCGCCTAGTGGGGCGGCTCCGCGCGCTCGCGGTGAGAATAGTCCGATAGCCGCGCCCCGCGACGGAACGCTTACCACGACACCCCGACGTCAGAACGGCTGCACGCCCGTCGAAAGCACCATCTCGGAGCTTGTGCCGTCCGAAGTCCGCCAGCCTGCTAGGCTTGCAGGGTCGCACTGCGGGGATCCTCCAGATGACGCGCGAGCCCACGCCATGACCGAATCGAAGCGCCTGAAGCTGGCCCTAGTGGGTTGCGGGAACATCGCCCGGGCCCACTGGCGTGGCATTCGCTATGTCGCGACGGACATCGACGTGACTGCGGTGGTGGATGCGGATGTGGGGCGAGCCGAGGCCATGGCTGAACGCACCGGCGCCGCCGCATTCACGTCGCTGGCCGATGCACTGGCCGACGGCGATTTCGATGCCGTGGACTTGATGCTGCCGCACGACCTGCACGAGGAATACGCGGCCGAGACGTTCGCCGCCGGCAAGCATCTGGTGCTCGAAAAGCCCATCGCGCCCGACCTTGGCGCGGCCGGGCGCATCTTCGAGGCGGCCGAGCGTGCCGGCACGGTCTTCATGGTGGCGGAGCAGGCGCAGTATTGGCCCGATGTGATTCGGGCGCGCGAACTCATCGACGCTGGCGAGATTGGCGAGGTGATCACCGCCCGCGCCTGCTTCTACGACCCGCTCAGCGTCGATCCGGAAGACCCGGTTCCGTGGCGCTTTCGCCTCAAGCGCGCCGGCGGCGGCATCAGCATCGACGGCGGCGCGCATTGGATCCGCCCCTTGCGGATGCTGCTCGGCGAGATCGACGCCGCCATCGCGGTCACCGGGCGCCACATTGAGGCGATGGAAGGCGAATCCTTCGCCCACGCACTGTTCCGCTTCCAAAGCGGCGTAACCGCCACCTTCGACGCCCTGTTGCACGCAAGCCCCGTGGCACCCACCGAGGACTTCCGCGTCACCGGCACCGCTGGCGAGATCGTCATTGAGCATGGTCGGGAAGGCCGTCTACTGCTCTTCAACGCCACCCACCCCGAGGGCACAGAAGTGATGCAGGGCTTCCCCGGCAAGGTGGACAGTTACGGCGAGGAACTCAAGGATTTCGCCAGCGCTGTGCTGCACGGGACCGAGTTGGCCGCACCCCCCGAGAGGGCCTTGGGCGAACTGCGCACCGCCCTCGCGATGTACCGGTCCACCAATTCGGGACGCTGGGAAAACGTCTGGGATGACTAACAGCCCTCCACAAGCCTCTCCGGAGTTTCCGACCCGCCGAGGACGCCGAATCGCTGACGTGGCGAGGAACAGGCTTGAGGGGCCTCGGAGGGAAGGCATCCTGCCTTCCCTAAGCGCTGATAGGCGCATTCCCACCTGCCACATTGAAAGCAGGTGCGCTGGCGCGCAGGGAAGGCAGAATGCCTTCCCTCCGAAGCTTTCGCTTCGAGTCAAACCCTTAAAGCATCAACGTGTTACGCGTTTCTTTCCGTGGAAGGCAGCGCCCCGCATCTGGGCAGCGCTCGTCGCAGTAGTCTGCGCCACGGCTTTCGCCACAGGTGGCGACACGGCCGCTGAGGACAACGACGCCCTGATCGAGGAAATCGTCGTCGTAGCGACAGCCCCGGATGACCGCAGCGGAATGCCCGCCGCCAAGCTGCCCTACGCGAGCCAAGCCGCCGACGCCGAACAGGTGGATCGCTCGCTCAGTCTCGACCTCTCCGACTTCCTCGAACGCACCTTCACCAGCGTCAGCCTGAACGATGCCCAGAACAACCCCTTGCAGCCCGATCTGCAGTATCGCGGCTACACCGCCTCGCCCCTCTTGGGCCTCGCACAGGGCATCGCAGTACACGTCAACGGCGCTCGCTTCAACGAGCCGCTCGGCGACACCGTGAACTGGGACTTGATGCCCGTCACGGCGATCCACAGCGTGCAGCTCATGGGCGGCGCCAACCCGGCGTTCGGACTCAACACTCTCGGCGGCGCCTTGAGCCTGCGCATGAAGGATGGGTTCCGCTCGCCTGGTATGGGGCTCGAGGCATGGGGCGGTTCGCACGGTCGGCGCGTGGTGGCGGCGGATGTGGGTGGCAATCGCGCGGTTGGGTCTGGTGCCTTGGCCTATCACATCGGTGCTCACGGGTTCGATGAAGACGGTTGGCGCGATCTTTCCGCCTCAAGCGCCGGCAACGCCTTTGGCAGCGTGGGCTGGCGCGGCGCACGTTCCGAGATGCACCTCCGAGCGCATCGGGCCACCAGCGACCTGCTCGGCAACGGTGCCGTGCCGATGGAACTCCTGGCCCTCGACCGCAAGGCCATCTTCACCGCCCCGGATCGCACCGAGAACACCATGACCATGCTGTCGCTCGATGCCTCCCGCGAGTTGTCGGACGGCATCCAGGTGGCCGCTAACCTCTTCCACCGCTCCGGCGGCGCCGATGCCTTCAACGGCGATGCCAGCGAGTTCGCCGAGTGCGAGTTGGGAGGTGACGACCGCTTGATCGAAGGGCTCGAAGAAGACGACCTCGAGGAGATTGGCCTCGACGACGACGACGTGTGCGAGGGCCAGTTCGCGGACGCCGAGGCACTCGAGGACTTCCTCAATGAAGCCGCTGACGACGACGAGTTCGACGTGGACGACCTCACGGACGATCTCTCCGGCACCGGCGAACTGGCAGACGACGCCGTGAACAACATCAGCCGCCGCCGCCAGACCAGCCGCGGCGGGGACGTGCATGCCACCTACACCGGCGAGTTGTTCGGCGCCCCGGCACGCGCGCTCGCCGGCGTCGCTTGGTATCGCGGCGACACCAACTTCCACTCCGTGACCGAACTCGCCGAGCTGAACCCGGACACGCGCAGCACGGAGGGTCTCGGTACCGGCACCTTCGTCGACGATCTCGCCACCCGCATCGACACGCGCACCCAGACCAAGAGCCTCTACCTCACCGCCTCTGTCGATGCCAGCGAAGCGTTCACCGTCACCGCCTCTGCGCGCATGAACGACACCCGCGTCACGCTTGAGGACCGCTCCGGCGAACGCCCGGAACTCGATGGCGAGCACGACTATTTCCGCGTCAATCCCCACCTTGGGGCGGTCTGGAACGTGACCGACTCGGCAAGCCTCTATGCCGGCGTCGGCATGTCCTCGCGAGCCCCCACACCGATCGAACTCGCCTGCAACGAGCACGTGTTCGAGCGCGCCGCCGAGTTCGGCGACGACGACGAATTCGAGTGCCGACTGCCGAACGCCTTTCTCGCCGATCCCCCCTTGGACGACGTGGTGACGCGCGGCTTCGAGGCCGGCGCCCGGGGCCTGGTGGCCGGTATCAGCTACCACTTGGGGCTGTTCCACTCTGTCAACACCGACGACATCCTGTTCCAAACCACCGGCCGCGCCACGGGCCTCTTCGCCAATGTGGACGAAACCCGGCGCGCTGGCGTCGAACTGGCACTGAACGGGTCGCTCGATCGGCTCGACTGGCGTGCCGCCTACACCCGGCTCGACGCTACGTTCGGACAGGACTTCCACGTGCTGAGCCCGAACCATCGTTTCGCCGACGACGACGGCGAAGTCCTCGTTCGCTCGGGCAGCCGCATCCCGGGCTTGCCGGACCAGTCCTTCAAGCTCGGCGTCGACTACGCCGTGGGTAGCGGCCTTGAGATCGGCTTCGATCTCGTCGCACACGGCGGTCAGCACTTGCGCGGCGACGAGTCGAACCAGCTTCCCCGCCTGCCGGGCTATCGGGTGCTGGACTTGCGCCTGATCTGGCAGGCGACGCCTAGCGCGAAGCTGTTCCTGCGCATCGAGAACGCATTCGACGAGGAGTACGAGAGCTTCGGCCTCATCGGTGAGTCGCCGGCGGAAGTGGACGTGCCGTTGTTCCGCGACTTCGAGAACCCACGCTTCGTCAGCCCCGGCGCTCCGCGGGGCATCTTTGCCGGCGTTCGGCTTCGCTTGCCGCAGTGAAAAAACGGACGTGAGGGGTTGCCCCTACGGCAGCCGCTGCACCGCTGCCGCTCTCTGGGTGCTGGTCGCCGCTACGGTCGCGGCCAGCCCGCCAACGCCGGAGGTCCTGCACGAGCGGCTCGAAAACGGTCTGACCGTTTCCATCCTCGCCGATGCGAACATGCCGGTGGTGGCGACGCAGGTTTGGTATCACGTCGGCTCCGCCAATGAAGCCGAGGACAGCCGAGGCTTCGCGCACCTGTTCGAACACCTGATGTTTGGCGGCAGCGCCAACTTCGCCAAGGACGAACTGATGCGCCACCACACCAAGAGCGGCGGTTCGTGGAACGGCTACACGTCGCTCGACGAGACGGTCTATGTCTCGGCTCTCGCCCCGGCCGGGCTCGACCAGGTGCTGGCCATGGAAGCGGACCGCATGGCACACCTCAACCTGACCGAGGAGAACCTCGCCAACGAAAAGCGCATCGTCACCGAGGAACTGCGCCTCAGGATCGAGAACAACCCGCTGACGAGGGTGGGCACCAGCGTGCAGGGGGCGGTGCTGGCCGGCCACCCGTATGCCATCAGTCCCGTCGGTACTCAGGAGGACATCGAACGCGCCACCCTCGCCGGCGCCCGGCGCTTCTATGAGTCCCTGTATGGCCCTGGCAATGCCCATCTCGTGATCGTCGGACCCGTGGATGCGGAAGCAACGCTAGACAAGGTGCGGCAGTCCCTCGGCACCGTTCCGGCCCGGGGAGCACCACCGCCGGACATCCCCGACGTGTACGGCTGGGAGCTTCGCCGGGCAGTCTCCTTCACTGAAGACCTGCCGCCGGTGAAGGTGGCGGCGGTGGCTTTCCCGCTGCCGACGGATGCTGCCAATCGGGAGGCGGTGCGGGTGTTGCATCAAATGCTGGCAAGGAGCGCGGTGGACCCGTTCGAGGAAGAACTGGTGCGGCGTCGCCGCATGGCCGTGTTCGCGATGACGGAGGGTCTGTTCTTCCGACGCGGCAACGTGCTCGCCTTCGGGGCGGCCTATCTTCCCTATCGGCGCGAGACGACGGCATTTCGGCTGATCGAGGAGACCTTGGCGGATATGTCGCGGCTTGAATGGCTGACGGACGAAACCGTGGCCGCCGCCAAGCGCGCGCTCTTGGTGGACGACCTGGAGCGACGCTACTACGCCGAGGACATGGCCCGTGCCATCGGCACCGCCCACTGGCGCTACGGCGACGTGCATTACGCGCTCGAACAATCCGAACACATCCGCCGAGTCACCCGCGCCGACGTGGAGGCCCTTTGGCAACGCCACATCGGCAGTGCTGAAGGCGTGCGCGTGTTCCTCAAGCCCGAGCACGTGCCCTGGTACATCGCCGCCTTCGGCTGGCTCTATCCGTTGTTCGCGCCATGAAGGTGCCCCGACTTCGGGCCAAGCTTCTGGCCAGCTTGCTGGCAGCAGCCACCACCTTCGCAGCCCACGCCACAACGGCGCCGCCGACCATCGAACAATGGCAGATGGGCACCGACACGGTTTTCCTGCTCGAAGACCATCGCACGCCTCTGGTCCACGTGCGCCTGGAGTTCCCCGTTGGCAACTGGTCCGCCTGGGCGCACGACAACCACGCCGCCGACGCCTTCTCTATCCAGGCATATGATCCCGAACGTCGCCTCCTCGCTCGTGCCGATCGGCTCGGCGTGGAGCTCGATGTCGGCATGGCCACCGTCTCCGCCTGGCTGCAGGCAACATGCCTTGCCGAGGACACCGGCGCCCTGCTGACCTTGATGCGCGACGTGCTCGCAAATCGCGACTTCGACACCTCGGAACTCGGCCGCTGGCACAAGCAACGTGACCTAGCCTGGGATGCCAATCGCAAGGACCCGCAATTCGCGCTGACGCAAGCGAGCGCCCGCCTGCTGCTGGCCGAGGACGACCCGCGCCGACGCCCGTGGGAGGAGCCGGCTGGCGGCACCACGAACGAGGCAAGGCTCGTCAGCGCCCGCGATGCCGTGCTGCGGGCGCCGGGCCGCGTCATCGCCGTGTCCGGAAGCATCGACCGAGCGGCACTCGAACCGCAGCTCGATGGCTTTCTTCCGCCTCCCCAACCGTTGCCGGGCGAAACGCTGACGACCACGGCCACGGAGCGCCACGAGACGCTGCTGCCACTGCGGCCGCTCGCCGCGAGGCCAGGCGAAACCACCGTGACCTTGCCGCGACTGACGCAGGTGTACCTGGCTCTGGTCCGTGATGCCCCGCCCCAGCACCACCCCGACTACCCCGCCTTCCAAATCGCCAGCCACGTGCTCACGGGCCACTTCTATTCGCGCATGTACGTGGCCCTCCGCCACGACGCCGGCGAGACCTACACCGTCTCCGCAGGCAGCTACGGCACGATCCACCGTCCGCTCGTGCACACCATCCGCACCTTCACCCACACCGCCAATGCCGACCGCACCGAGCGCATCTTCCGCGACACGCTTGCCACCTTCCATGCCGAAGGCATCACAGAGGACGAACGCAACGACGCGGTGGGCAACCTAACCGGCCGGCGCCTGTTCCAACGCCAGACGCCCCGCCGAATCCTGGCCGAACATCTCACCGAGCGGCGCTTGGCCTTCCCTGAGGGTCTTTTCGAGAGCCTCCCCACTCGCGCAGCCGCGCTATCCCTCAGCGACATCAACGCCTTCATCGAGCGCTTCTACGACCCGGTGCAGTTTCGCCTCGTCCGCGTTGAACCCGACGACTGAACGCGGCTCCCGTCTCACTGGTGGGGCGTGGCTCCCTGGTTGGCCGCTTGCGCGGCGGCTTGCGTTACTGCCGCGACGGTCACCGGCGTCTGGTTTGCCGAGCCTATGATCGCGTGGCTGTAGCCGAGCTTAGGGAGCCCGTTTTGCCAACGGATTTCGCCGCTGAGCGTGTCCAAGGCATAGAGCACGCCTTGGGTGTATGCAAATACGCCGTCTGGTTCCAGCACAACGTTGACGTAGGAACCGCCCTTCAGCTTTGTTCGCCAGATTTCCACGCCGTCGCGCTTGCGCACCCGCACGACGTGCCCGCGGATACCCACGTAGAGACTGTCTTCGCCAACCATCACCAACCTCAACCACCACAGAAGACCATACGATATGCGAATCTCGCCGCCGCCTAGCGCGCCCTTGCGGGCGCGCGCCTACGGGTTCGCTTACGCTCACCACTCCGGCTAGGAGCCAGCGCCGTTTTCTACGGCACAGCCTCCTAGCCTTGCCACAGCCAACGAGGTACACGCGCCATGAACGCTTGGATTCTGCTCGCCTTCGCCATCGTCGCCGAAGTTGCTGGCACCACCGCCATGAAGCTCTCGCGGGGCTTCGAGGTTTGGCAATGGACGGTCGCGCTAGTGGTCTGCTATGTGGTGTCGTTCTATCTGTTGGCGTTGGCCCTCAAGTACATCGAAATCGGCGTCGCATACGCCATCTGGGCCGGTGCCGGCACGGCCCTGGTCGCCCTGATCGGCATCGCCGTGTTCCACGAGTCCATGACCGCGGTGAAGGTGATGTCCCTGGTCGCGATCATCGCCGGCGTCGTCGGCCTCAACCTTTCGGGCGGCCACGCCTGAGCCACCGGAACCGCAAAGGCTTGCCGTGACTGCGACGGATGCGACAAACTGCTCGCGAGAGGTGCGGCTTGCCGGGGGGACTTGCATGGCCGGGTTGTTCGAGGGTGTTCGGGTGGTGGAGATTGGTCACCCGCTAACCGAGTACGCCGGGGCGCTTTGGGCACGACTTGGGGCTGACGTCTATCTCGTTGAACTGCCAGAAGGCGTGGAGACGCGTAGACGCTTGCCTCGAGTGCCTGGAGCTGGGGAGTCGAGCCGGGGGAGCATGGCGTTTCTGGTGCGGAATGCCGGCAAGCGAAGCGTCGTGTTCGACACGGATTCAGCCGAAGATCGCGATGCGCTGCTTACGCTTTGCGACAGCGCCGACGTGCTGCTAGATGCCGATGGCTCGGCCTTCCACGCAATCGTCGCCGAGTCGCGCGTGCCGGTTGCGGCCACCGTCACCGATACAGAGGGCCTCGGCACTTCCTCCATCGTTGGCTTCGCGGCCGGTGGTGGCATGGCGTCGAGTGGGTGGCCGCATCAGCCACCCTGCAATGCGCCTTCGTGGCTGGCGCACGATGGCGCTGGCACGTATGCCGCGGTGATGGCGGCAGTGGGTCTCCTTGCCGTTCGCGGCGGTGCGGACCACGCGCGCTACGAGATTCCGTACGGAGAGGCCGCGACCGCCGCCACCACCCCGTGGACGCGCATCCTGCATTCGCACGAAACGCACGCGGTGGGGCAAGGCACGCAGGCGGCGCGCCTCGGACCCAACGGCTTTCCCATCTACGAGACCAAGGATGGCTACGTTCGCTGCCTTGCCGGCACGCCGAAGCAGTGGCGGGCATTGGTGGAACTCTTAGGGAGCCCGGAGGAGCTCGCTTCCGGGCCGTTCGTCGATCCCAAGTTTCGCGCCGAGAACGCCGATGCGCTCAAGCTCCTCACCGAGGAACTCATGCGCGCAAAGACCACGGAGGAAGCGTTCCTCGAAGGGCAAAGGCTGGGCCTCACCATCTCGCCGGTGCTTTCGCTGCGACAGTTTCAGGACGACACCCACACCCGCGCGCGCGGCATCCTGGAGAAGACCATCGATCCCGAATTCGGCGCACAACAGATGGTGCGCACGCCGTTCCTGCTCGAACCCAAGGCGCTGAATGTGGTGCCTGCTCCAGCACCCGCCCTCGACGAACATGGTGAGGAGGCACGCGG
The DNA here is from genome assembly GCA_028824555.1 of Gammaproteobacteria bacterium. Lineage (GTDB taxonomy): Bacteria > Pseudomonadota > Gammaproteobacteria > Pseudomonadales > Azotimanducaceae > VXYL01. The sequence goes on from JAPPDJ010000052.1 coordinate 21,601, forward strand.
GCTCACGGCGCGGGAACCAGCGATTCAAGCGCCACGAGAGGAGGCCGATCCGGCCCTCCCCCTTGCCGGCGTACGCGTTCTGGAGCTTGGCGTTGGCGCCGTCGTTCCTGAAGCTGCGTCTCTGCTCGCGCTTCTGGGCGCGGAGGTCATCAAGCTCGAGTCGCACGTTCACGTGGATTTCCTGCGCCGCAATTCCGAGGTCGCCAACGCCAGCCCCACGTTCAACCAACTCAACCTCGGCGTGAAGAGCCTGGCGATGGACATGACGCATCCTGAAGCGGTGGAGATTGCGCACAAGCTCGCCGCCGAGTGCGACATCATCATGGAGAACATGCGCGGGCCGATCGTGCGCCGATGGGGGCTCGACTACACCGGCGCAAACGCCATCCGCGACGATGTGATCTATCTCGGCAGCCAAGGCCTCGGCACCGGCCCATACGACGGCTTCCAGACCTATGGCCCCAACCTGCAAACCTTCGCCGGCGTCACCCACCAATGGGCGCATCCCGACGATCCGTTCCCCGTGGGCACGACCCTGAACCATCCCGACCACATCGCCGGCAAGCAGGCGCTGGTGGCGCTCATCGGCGCGCTGATGCGGCGGCGCGAGACCGGCGAAGGCTGCTTCATCGACGCAACGCAAGTGGAAGGGGCGGCGTTCCTCATCGCCGACCGGCACTTGCAGCAGTTCCACAGCGAGGAGGATGTCGCCCCGCTCGGCAATCGCAGCCCCGACATGGCACCGCACGGCTGCTATCGCTGCGCGGATCAGGCGGACGAGGAGCGGTGGCTGACGCTGGCGGTGGAGAACGACGAGCAATGGGAGGCATTGTGCGACGTGATCAACTCCACAGGCCTCGACCTCGGCGACCAGGCACTTGCCTCAAAAGCGGGCCGTTTCGCCGCAGAGGACGCCATCGACGCTGCCTTGTCGGCTTGGCTGCGACCGCAAGCCGTGGCGGACGCCGAACGCTCGCTGCGTGCCGCCGGCATCCCAGCCTCCCGCGTCGTCACCGGCAACGACATGGCGTCGGAGCAAACGCCGTTCTTTCCGGCGCTCTCCCATCCCGTGGCCGGCACCCGCCACTACACCGGCGTGCCGGTGCTGCGCGATGGCAAGCATCGCGTCACGCACCGCCGCCCGCCGCTTCTCGGCGAACACACCGAATACGTCTTGCACGATTTGCTGCACCTTGATGCGGACGAGATCGAGCGCCTGACGGCCGCCAGGATCGTGGGCCACTGAAACCCTCTCTGGGAGGGCCTAGTGGGAAACGGATGAATGACAACTCCGAGCGGCCTGACTTTCAGGACCAAGGCGGGTTCGCCACCGCGAATCCGCCCCGGCTCATGCGGTGGGCAACGTCCCGGCTGCTCGCCTATGTCGCTTCCGAGCGCCGCGTCACCACAAGGCGGGCCAAGTCCGAGGCGGCGCGGCGGAGGCGTGGGGCACCGCACGTGGTGGAGTACTTCCATCAGGTGGACGACGGCTACAGCCACTTGGCGGCGCAGTTGCTTGTGCCTTTGATCGAAACTTATGACATCAAGCTGGTTTGCCATCTGGTGCCGGGTCCCCAGGGCAAGAACGCCGCGGAGCCCGATCTGCTGCTGCCCCTCTCGCGCTACGACGCCGCCAAGATCGCTCCTCACTACGGCTTGACGTTCCCGCCCGATGCCGGCGCACCGAAGCCAGAGCAGGTGTCGCTCGCAAGCCAGATTCTGGCGGGGCTAGACGATGAAGACTTCGCCAAGGTCGCTCCAGAGGTCGGAGACGCGCTCTGGTCCGAGTCAGACGCGGCGCTCAAGACTCTGGCCGAAACCAATCCGCCAACGGACGCCCCCACCGCCGAGGCGTGCACCGAGTCTGGCTCGGCGCGAAGAGACCAACTCGGCCACTACTCCGGTGCCATGTTCCACTACGGTGGCGAGTGGTACTGGGGTGTCGATCGCCTGTGCCATCTCGAAGCGCGCCTGACGGAACTAGGCGCCCGCCGCCAACCCGTCTCTACGCGGAGCGCCCACCACCAGCCCGACTCAACACGGACGGATGCCCGCCACCAGCCTGGCGCCACACGGACGGAGGGCGTCTCGCCCTCCATCGCGCCCGCAAGGGCCCGCATGATCGCGCCGAGGCCCGACACCCCCACCGGCCCGCACAAGGACACCGGCACCCTCACCCTCGAAACCTACCCGTCCATCCGCAGCCCCTACACCGCCGCAGCCTTCGACGCCACCGTGGCCCTCGCCCGCGAAACCGGCGTGCGACTCGTGGTGCGACCGGTGCTGCCCATGGTCATGCGCGGCGTGCCCGCGACGAGGGCCAAGGGCGTGTACATCTTCACCGACGCCGCGCGCGAGGCGCGGGCACGGGGAATCACCGACTGGGGCAAGTTCCGCGACCCCATCGGCAATCCGGTCCAGCGAGGCTATTCCCTCTATCCGTGGGCGGCGTCCCAAGGCAGGGGCATCGAGTTCATCTCCGCATTCCTCCGTGCCGCCTTCCGCGAAGGCGTGAACACAAACACGAACCGTGGCCTGCGCCACGTGGTGGAATCGGCCGGCCTCCCCTGGAACGAAGCCGCGCAAATCGTCGATAACGACGACTGGATACCCCTCATCGAGGCCAACCGCCAAGCCATGTACAGCTTTGGCCTCTGGGGCGTCCCAAGCTTCCGCCTCCTGAACGCGGAAGGCGAACCGCTGGTGCACGCCTGGGGGCAAGACCGCCTCTGGCTCATCGCCAAGGAAATCCAGCGAGCCCTGGGCTGATCAACGAGGCGGTTTGTAGACCGCAAAACACGACGGGTGATTTGGCGACGTTTCAACGGGGCATTTGTCGACGTTCCAACGGGTGATTTGGCGAACTTTCGGCGGGTCACCACGTGGTCTTGACCGACGATGCTCGCGTTTGCCGTAAGTCGCCACACCGTCCTCGCATGGAACAGATACCGCAACCCTACGATCCAAGGCGGCTCTTCGTAGGGGACGGGCTTGTCCCGTCCCGTGCTTGACGCTTCGACGAACCTGGAACGGGACGGGACAAGCCCGTCCCCTACGGCCCCTCGACCCACCATGTGTAAGCGAGATGGGGAGTTATGGTGGTTTCGATACGCGGTGTTTGCGGATCAGGGTGTGCCCCGCCGCAGCACCTGCCCCGAGCGTGCTCCCGTGCTCTCGCCGTCCCGAAGGCTGAGGCGGCCGTTGACGATGGTGGCGTCGAAACCGCGGGCCTGCTGGATGTAGCGCGGCGCGCCGCCCGGGAAGTCGTGCACTAGGCGCGGCTGCAGTTCGGCGACGCGGTCCAGGTCGATGACGTTGACGTCGGCCGCCATGCCCTCGCGCAGGATCCCGCGGTCGTTCAGTCCCACCACGCGCGCCGGACCCGACGTCATGCGCTCGATGACGCGTGCGAGGCTGTAGAAGCCCGTCGCCCGATGCCAGTGCGAGAGCATGAAGCTGGGCCAGCCGGCATCCATGATCTGCGATACGTGCGCGCCGGCGTCGCCAAGGCCGGGATACAGGTGGTCACTCTCGAACAGGCGCGCCTGCGCCTTGAGGCTCCCCGCGAACATGCGGTAATTGAACAGCGCCCGTCCGCCTGTCTCCCGCGACAGGCGCAGGAACGTCTCGGACCAGTGCTCGCCCGCGGCCGCCGCCTGGTCTGCGAGGCTCGCCTCGCCCGTGTAGTCCGGCGTTTCGCCCGCGCCCATGTAGAAGCAGCGTTCGGGGCGCACCCGGCCGGCGCTGGCCTGACGCGCTTCCCGCACCAGTTCCTCCGCCGTGTCGGCGTCGGCGATAGCCGCCAGGCGGCCGTCGAGATCCAGCGCCGCGAGTCGATCCCAAGCGCCGCCTTGGGCCGGCAGGTTCGACTGCAGGCCGAGCACGAAGCCGGATCCGCGCACATGGGCAATGGCCGTGATGTCGCGCTCGCCGCACAAGGAATCGAGCGAAGCCGCCGCGCGGCGTCCGGTTTCCACGTCCGGAACCGCGGCTGCGCCCATCTCGACGGTGTCGCCGTCGTCGTAGATCTCGAGCGCGTAGCTGAACAGCACGCGGCTTCGAGCGGCGTCCGCTATCGCCTTCAGGACATCGAAGTCGGCGCCCACGGCCTGCATGAGGCCGTCTTTCCCACCCACTGCGGCGGCGATCGTCTCGAGTTCCGACACCGCCGCGAACGTGCCCGGGATGGAGCGGCCGTCCGGGGCCCGGTGCGGCGCGAAGCGGTTGGTGGAAAAGCCCCAGGCGCCGTCGTCGAGGGAGCGTCCGACTATCGCCGTCATACGCTCGACTTCGTCTGCCGTCGCATCGTCCGCGAACGAGCGCTCGCCCATCACGTAGTAGCGCACCGCTGCGTGCCCGACCATGCCGGCCACGTTCACCGCGGTGCCGAGTTTCTCGATGGAGTCGAGATATTCGCCGTAGTGCTCCCAGTCCCAGGCCAGTCCCGAGAGGATGGCCTGCTTGGGAATGTCCTCCACCGTTTCCATCATGCCCGCCAGCAGCTCGCGGTCTTCGGGCCGGCAGGGGGCGAAAGTCATGCCGCAGTTGCCGATGAGCGCCGTCGTGACCCCGTGCCAGCTCACCGGCGTCATGTCCGGGTCCCACCCCATCTGGGCATCGAGGTGCGTGTGAATGTCGACGAAACCGGGCGTGACGACGCGGTCCCGAGCGTCGATTTCCAGTTCGCCCTTGCCGGCGACGGCACCGAGGGCCGAGATGCGCCCGTCCTTGACCGCGAGGTCTCCGGCGACGGGTTCGGCGCCGCTGCCGTCCACCAGGGTGCCGCCGCGAATGACGATGTCGTGATTCATGCGCTGTGTCCTTCCACTATCCGACGCCGGACGACGCCTTTCGCCCATCTTACCGGGAAGTTCCCGATCGCCGGACGAGGGAGTACGCCGGCCGCGGCAGGTGAGTCCATGACGGGCGAGATGCCCCCACTCAATCTCGATCTCGGCGAGACCGCAGATACGAGGCATACGGAATCCCAGCCCGGCTAGCGCATGTGCAAGGCGGGTCTTCGGAGGGAAGGCATCCTGCCTTCCCTGTGCGCCGTCAGGCGCACTGACGTGCTCTTGCCAAAGGCGCCTTGCGGCGCAGGGAAGGCAGAATGCCTTCGCTCCGAGGACCGTCCCATCGCCTTAGTCCGACAGGCTGCTAGGTGAAATCCTTGTACCAACGGCCTTGGTTTCGCAGCGCTAGGGCGGGGGCGAGCCATGGGACGGTGCTAGTTGGCAGAGCTCGGGGGTTCACGAAGCAAAGGTGGTCGCATCTGCTGGGTTCGCCGATTTGGGGGGTGCCGTGCCAATCGGTGGCTTGGAAGAGGAAGTTGATGCCTGTGGCAAATGGCAGGGCGGCGACGGGGTGGGCGGCGGTGATGTTGATGCAGGCTTCTTCGCGGGACTCGCGGATGGCGGTGTCGAGCAGGCGTTCGTTTGGTTGGCGATGGCCGCCGGGTGGGGCAGAGAGGCCGTCCATGACGCCGGTGTTGGTTCGGCGGAGCAGCAGCAGGTGGCCTGAGGCGTTGAACACCAAGGCGTGGACGACGATGACGAAGGTGTCGCGGGGCATCGGCTCCGCTAGCCGCCTGCCTGGCGTTGGAGACTGGCGAGGAAGGCTCGGTGGGCCTTTGTCGCCATCGCGTCGCGCAAGGCTGCCGTAACCGTGGCGAAGTCTCCCTTGACGAGAGCGGCGGTGGCGAGGGCGAGGCCGGGGAACGCGCGGCTGTGGATGACCCCGTTTTGGTCGGCGGGGATGGGATGGAACTCGCCATCGGCGAGCGCGAACCAGTCGATCTCGCCATCGAGCGTGCGCCAGACGATGTATTCGAGGACGCCGTTTCGGGCGTAGGCATCACGCTTCGCGTGCAAGTCGTAGCGCACGCTGCTGGCGGCGATTTCGGCGACGAGCTCCGGGGCACCGTCAATGTAGTCGTCCTCGTCGTTGCGGGAGCGGCCGCCGGCGACGACCCGCAGCATCACGTCTGGCTGCGGTTCGTTGGTGTCGTCGAGCCGAACCGTGGCGTTGTCGGCGATCTCGACACCCGGCGTGTTCCACGCGTAGTGGGTGAGCCAGCCGATGAGACGTGCGTGAGGGTTCCCGTGCGCATCGTAGTGGACGTGCTCTTCCATCACGACCATGCCCTCGATCAGCTCCGCTTTCTTGATGTGCGGCATTAGGGCGTAGCGCTGCTCGAACTCCTCGCGCTCGAGGCGATCGCCGGTCTTGAAGAGGTTTCGGTTCCGCGGCCTGGCCTCAGCCCGTTGGGGGTCGGAAGGTGTGCGAGCGGTTTGTGTCACGCGTTGTGCGGTGGCCATTGTCTGGTTCCTTTTTCGTGCGGTGCAGCATAGCGTCTGGAGGGAAGGCATTCTGCCTTCCTTGGCCCGCCGTCAGGCGCACTGACGCACACTTGCCTCGAAAAGCGCCTATCGGCGCTTAGGGGAGGCAGAATGCCTTCCCTCCAATGGCCCGTCTACACGCAACTTCCTTTGCCTTCTCCACGTGCAGCCACCGAGGCCAGAGCCGGCGCGAAACTCGTTGACGCCGCCGCATGGGTGCGGCCATGATGACGGCAACGACGCTTGGCTCTTTTGAGGCGAGTCGTCATTTGGGGGAAGGCCAGTGGGGCGAGAGCCACGGCACGAGGAGTCTGCGCCGCCGAGGCGACGGGCATGAAGCGAGTGCCTCCTTGCGGCTTGGCCCGTTGCACAAGGACGTGCGTGTGAGGCGCCTTCAGGTGCTGGGTGCCGTCATCGTCGGACTCGCGACGACAGCGTCCTTTGCCGATGGCCGGCCACCGGGTGCCGAGGGCAGGGGGGATTCGCCCCCTTGGCCAGAGGAGTGGTTCGAGCCGCCGAAGACGGCGAGCGAGCTTGGCATCACGAGCTTCTCCCAGAGCCCGTATCTCGACGAGCGCGGCTTGCCGCCGGTGGAGGAGCGGCTGCCGGACGATCCGGTGGTGTCGCAGCCCTATCAGAGCGTCGGCAAGTACGGCGGCACGGCGCGCATCACGCTCTGGGACACCTGGCAGTTCTTCAACTGGGAGCACGCCCTCACCCTCTCGGCAGACATGCGCAACGTGCTGCCGAACCTAGCCGAGTCCTGGAGCCTCTCCGAAGACGGCCGCGTCACCACCATCACGCTGCGCAAGGGGCTGAAGTGGTCGGACGGCCATCCCCTTACCTCCGAAGACTTCATGTTCCGCTTCAACCATGTCCACATGGATCCGGAGATGTCGCCGGTGACCTTCCGCCCCATCCGCGGCGGCAAGGTGGTGATGATCGACGACCAGACGTTCCAGTACGTCTTCCCCGACCCGAATCCCATGTTCGTCAACTTCTTCGCCCAGTACGGCAGCCACATGGCGGACCCTGCGCACTTTTTCAGCCAGTACCACCCCGCCTACCGCGACAAGGAGGAGTTGGCCGAGCTGATCGAAGACGAGGGTTTCGTCACCTGGATGGCCATGTACGGCGCCCTGCGGGGCTGGGGCAACGAGGACGCGGTGCGGGTACCGACGCTGCGCGCCTACCGGGTGATCGAGCGCACGCCCACCAAGATGCGTCTCGAGCGCAACCCCTACTACTTCAAGATCGACCCCGAAGGCCGCCAGCTTCCCTACATCGACAAGGTGGACGCGATCATCCTGCTGGAGAACTCCAAGATGATCGCCTTCCAGGCCGCCACCGGACAGCTCGACTTCGCCGCCTTCGCGCTCAAGACCGAGGACATCCCGCTGCTCAAGCTTGGCGAGGTGAAGGGCGTCAACAAGGTGCACGTGTGGACCCGCCTGCACATCAGCGATGTATCCATCCAGCCGAACTACAATTTCGACGATCCCAAGTATCGCGAACTCCTCTGGGGCACCGGCGAGCGGCGCTTCATCCGGGCGCTGTCCCACGCCATCAACCGGCCGCAGATGAACGACGTGATCTACTTCGGGCGCGGCAAGCCAAGTCAGGTCACGGCGCATCCCACCAGCCAATGGCACGAAGAACGCTTTCAGCTAGCGCACACTCGCTACGACCCGGACTACGCCAACGCAATGCTGGATGAACTCGGCCTCGAAGACATCGACGGCGACGGCCTGCGCGAATATCCAGACGGCTCCAAGCTCACCATCACCTTCGAATATCTCGATTTCGAGACGCCGAAAACCATGACCATGGAGCTTGTGCGGGAATACTGGCGCGAGGTGGGCATCGATCTCAGGCTGAAATCCGTGGAGCGGCGGCTTCAGTCCGAGCGCGCCCAGGCGAACAAGATGCAGATGACGCTTTGGCACGCCGACAAGGTGACGGACCTGCTCTTCCCCCTCGTGCCAGACTGGTTCTACCCCCACCGCACCGGCTGGGACATCGCCATGTGGAACCACTGGGCGCGCTACTACCAAACCGACGGACGGCTGGGCGAAGAACCGCCGCCGCAGGTGAAGCAACTACAATCCTGGGGCGACGACTTGCGTCAGGCGGTGACGGACGAAAGCCGCACCAAGGCCGCGAAGTCGCTGCTGAACGCCGCCGCGGAAAACCTGTGGACCATCGGCACGGTGGGGCAGGCGCCGCACCCGGTGGTGGTCTCCAACCGGCTCAAGAACGTGACGCCCACCGGCATCTGGGGCTGGGACAATCGCTGGACGCTGTCATACCACCCGGCGACTTGGTACTTCGACGAGTCGGGCGGCGAGTAGGGTTTGGGCGGGACGGACGAGGCGTAAATGAGGTCCTACATCCTAACCCGCATAGCGGGCCTGATCCCTACGCTCGCGATCATCTCGGTGATCATCTTCATCGTCATCCAGTTGCCGGAAGGCGACATCGTTTCCTCGATGCTCGACCGGCTGCAGGCGCAGGGGGTCGATACCTCCGAAGAATACGTGCAGAACCTGCGGGCGCAATACAACCTCGACAAGCCGATGGTGATTCAGTATTTCTATTGGGCCGGCAACTTCCTCACCGGCGACATGGGATACTCGTATCTCTTTTCCCGGCCCGTGAATGAACTGGTGTGGGAGCGATTAGGCTATACCTTATCCATCACCATATCGGCACTCTTCTTCACCTGGCTCGTGGCGCTGCCGGTAGGCATCTATTCGGCGCTTCGCCAGTACACCATCGGCGACTACCTGATGACGACGTTGGCCTTGGTCGGCCTCGCCACGCCGCCGTTCCTGCTCGCGCTCATCTTCATGCACATCGGCTTCGAATGGTTCGGCATCAGCACCGGCGGCCTCTTCTCGCCGGAGTTCGAGGATGCCTCGTGGAGCTTCGCCAAGTTCGCCGACATGCTCGCCCACATCTGGTTGCCGATGGTCATCGTCGGCGCCGGCGGGGCGGCTTTCACCATGCGCATCCTGCGCGCCAACCTCCTCGACGAACTGAACAAGCCCTATGTGGTGACGGCCCGCGCCAAGGGCGTGCGTCCGGCCAAGCTCGTCATCAAGTACCCGGTTCGCATCGCCATCAACCCATTCATCAGCAACATTGGCCTCATGCTGCCGGCACTGATTTCCGGCGAAGCGCTAGTGGGCATGGTGATGGGGCTGCCCACCATCGGCCCCCTGCTGCTGCAATCGCTCCTGAACCAAGACATGTTCCTCGCCGGCAGCATGTTGATGTGGCTGGCGATTCTGGTGGTGTTCGGGATTTTGCTCTCCGACCTCTTGCTGGCCTGGGTGGACCCGAGGATTCGCTTTGAGTGAGGCAGTGAACCCGGCCACGGGGGCGGGCGCAGCGACGCCGGCAGCGATCGTGCGTGCCGAAGAAACCACCATCTCGCCGCGCCAGCTCATGTGGCTGCGCTTTCGCCGCCATCGGCTAGCGTACGCGAGCGGCTTGTTCCTGCTGGTGCTGTACGTGGTCGTGATCTTCTGCGAGTTCGTCTCGCCCTACAGCACCACCACGCGCAATCAGGACGCCATCAACGCCCCGCCCATGTCGATCCACTTCTTCGATGCGGACGGCAACTTCCACCTGCGCCCGTTCGTGTACGCCTACCAGATGGAGGTGAACCCGGACACGTGGATGCGGGAATACTCCGAAGACACCAGCCGCATGTTCCCCATCCGGTTCTTCGCCAGCGGCGAGTCCTACAAGATGTGGAGCCTGTTCGATGCAGACCTGCATCTGTTCACCACCGACGAAGGCGGCTACATTCACCTCTTCGGCACCGATCCCCTGGGCCGCGACATGTTCTCGCGGGTGGTGTACGGGGGCCGCATATCGCTTTCCATCGGCTTCGTCGGCGTCGTACTGACGATCACGTTCGGCATCACCCTGGGGGGCCTCGCCGGCTATCTCGGCGGCATTGTCGACCGATCCGTCAACAAGGTGATCGAGGTGCTGCAATGCCTGCCGGCGCTGCCCTTGTGGATGGCGCTTTCGGCGGCACTGCCGGTGCATTGGTCGCCGCTCTTGATCTATTTCGGGGTCACCATCATCCTCTCGCTGTTCGGCTGGACGGCCCTCGCGCGACAGGTGCGTGGCCGCTTCCTTGCCCTCCGGGAGGAGGACTTCGTGATGGCGGCGCGGCTGTTGGGCGCCGACACGCCGAGGGTGATCCGCAAGCACATGCTGCCGAGCTTCGCGAGCCACATCATCGCCACGGCGACGCTGGCGGTGCCGGCCATGATCCTGGGCGAGACCGCGCTTTCGTTCCTCGGCATCGGCCTTAGGCCGCCCGTAGTGAGTTGGGGCGTGCTCCTGTTCCAGGCGCAGAACCCTCTGGTGATCGAGATGACGCCGTGGCAGATGATGCCGGGGGTCGCTGTGGTGCTGGCCGTAATGGCGTTCAATCTGCTCGGCGACGGTCTGCGCGATGCGGCCGATCCCTACAGCACCGGTGGGATGAAGTAACCGTGGCGGGAGACGACCAGGCCGTGGATGTCGTGCTGAAGGTCCAGGACCTCGCGGTGGATTTCAAGACGGACACCGGCCTCACCCATGCGCTCATGGGGGTTGGATTCGAGGTGCCCCGGGGCAAGGTGACGGCGATCGTCGGCGAGTCCGGCTCCGGCAAGTCCGTCACCGCCAACTGCATCATGCGCATCATTCAGCCGCCCGGGCGCATCGTCGACGGCAGCATCGATTTCGCACCCAAGGGGATGGAACCGTTCGAGATCGTCTCACTGACGAAGAAGGACCCGCGCCTGCAGGAACTGCGCGGCGGCCTCATCAGCATGGTGTTTCAGGAGCCGATGACCGCGCTCTCGCCGGTGTACAAGGTGGGCAACCAGGTCGCGGAAGCCATCCTCTGCCATCGCAAGGTCAGCCGTGCAGAGGCGTGGCGCGAGGCGGCGGAAATGCTCGAACGGGTGGGCATCGACGACATCGACCGGCGGATTCAGATGTATCCGTTCGAGTTCTCCGGCGGCATGCGGCAGCGGGTGGTGATCGCGATGGCGCTCGTCTGCCATCCCGAGGTGCTCATCTGCGACGAGCCGACGACCGCCCTCGATGTCACGATCCAGGCCGAGATCCTCACGCTCATCAAGGATCTGCAGCGCGAGCTTGGAAACTCCGTGATCTTCATCACGCACGACCTTGGCGTCGTGGCGCAGATCGCGGATCAGGTGGTGGTGATGTACCAAGGGCGCGTGCTGGAGATCGGTACCGTGCGCCAGGTGCTCAAGGAGCCGGTGCACCCCTACACGAAGGGGCTGCTGGCGGCGATTCCGGGCCTCGCGCCCAAGGGCGAGCGGCTTGCCACCATCGCCACGGTGGTTGGGGATGCGGACATCACGACGCCTTTTCCCATGCAGACTCTTGCGGACGGCCGGCAAGTGAGCCTGCCGCCGGAGCTCGTCGGCAGCGCGCAGCAGGCATGAGCGAACCAGCCCTTGCCCGAGAGGCGCTGTCGCCGGAACCGGCGGAGGACGACGACACCATCCTGGTAGTGGAAGGCGTGTCGCGCTTCTTCGACGGCGTGCCGGCGGTGCAGGACGTGTCGTTCGACGTGCGCCGCTCCGAGACGCTGGGCATCGTTGGCGAGTCCGGCTCCGGCAAGACGACGCTGGTGCGTTGCGTCCTACGTGCCATCGACCCGGACGAGGGGATCGTGCGGTTCAAGAGCGCGGGCGGCTGGGTAGAACTGCAGGACATGGCCGCCAAGCAGCTCATTCCGCTCCGGCGCGAAATGCAGATGATCTTTCAGGACCCGTTCGCCTCCCTCAATCCGCGCATGACGGTGCGCGAAATCCTCGAAGAACCACTCATCATCCACAAGGTGGGCGATCGCGCCGAACGGCTCGACACCGTGATCGAGATGCTGAACCTCGTGCAGCTCGACTCCGACTCCCTCACGCGCTATCCGCACGCATTCTCAGGCGGTCAGAGGCAGCGCATCGGCATCGCCAGGGCCTTGATCCTGCGGCCGAACCTGGTCGTCTGCGACGAATCGGTGTCGGCGCTCGACGTCTCCGTGCAGGCGCAGATCATCAATCTCTTGGAAGAGCTGCAGACCGAGCTCGGCTTGACGTATCTGTTCGTCGCGCACGATCTCAGCGTGGTGCAGCACATCTGCGACCGCGTGCTGGTGATGCACCAGGGCCGGGTGGTGGAAAGCGGCGGCGTGGACGAAATCTTCGCGAACCCGCAGGAGAACTACACCAAGCTCTTGCTCTCCGCCATCCCCTCGCCCGATCCGGACATCCGTCTCAAGCCCCTGGACCGGCGCGAACTCGGCCTGTAGCACCGGTCCGGGTCGTCACGGCAGCCCAATGAACCTCCCCGCCCTCCCGCACCTCGTGCGGTGGTTTGCGGTGCCAACGGCACTGGCGCTGGCGATCGTCATCCTGTTCCACGACCCCACCTATCGCTTCCCCTTCCTGACCCTCGTGCTGCCCATGTTCCTGCGCGGCGCCGCCATCGTGCTGGGCGTACACCGGAGCACGGAGGAGCCCTCCCGAACCCAACGCTTCTTCGCCACCCTGGGCTTCGCCGGCTTTGCCATTGGCTGGCTGCTCATGTTTGGCCTCGTCGCGTTCACCGTGCTGGTGTTGCTGCTATCGCTGCCCGGCACCGGAACCGTCATCGCACTTTGCCTGTCCTTCGGCGGCCTCGGCTTCATCGTCGCGGCCGCGTTCTGGTGGCCTTGGTACGCCCGCGACGTGCTGGAGCAATGGCCCCGCTCGGCATTCCGCGTCGGCACGCAAAGCAGCAACCGCTGGCAACGCCTGTTCCTGACCTGGCGAATGCAGCAGATGCGCGGCAGGGCACTTCGCCTCAAGGGCTTCGGCTACCTCTCGGGCACCATCGTCGTCGTCATGGCCATCACCATCCTCGGCGCCTACGACGGCATGGCTCCCCGCCTAGCCGACATCCTCCTCATAGCCCTCCTGATTCCGCTCCACCTGCTGATCGTCCAAGCCACGCACGAAGTCTGCACCCTCTGGCAAGAAGGCGACCGCCCGCAACTCTAAGCCTGCCCAGGGAACCAAGGAGCCCCCATGCCACCGACAAGGCCCGCCATCTGGGCTTCCATTGCCGTTTCCGTGACGCTGTCGGCGTCGGCGCAAGACTCCGAACCTTCGGCGACATACACCGGCGACATCGAGGAAATCGTCGTCGTCGGTTCCCTCATCAAACGCCCGGCCCTCCACGAAGGCCGCGCACCCGTGCAGACGCTCGACTCGGAGCTCTTCGAGTCGGTTGGCGCGGCCCAGGCCGTGGACATCCTGCCGAGCCTCACCGCCAACACCGGCTCCTACATCGCCACGCAGCAGAACTACCTGCAAGGGGTGTCGCAGTTCAGCCTGCGCGGCGTTGGGCTGTCGTCCACCCTGACGCTCATCAACGGCCGCCGCGCCGGCTTTGCCCCGGTTTCCAACGACGTGGGGCAGAGCTTCTTCGACATCAACACCTTGCCGGTGCTCTTGATCGAGCGGGTGGAAATCCTCCGCGACGGCGCTTCCGCCACCTATGGCTCGCAGGCCGTCGCCGGCGTTGCCAACATCGTCACGCGCCGGGGATTCTCGGGGCTAGAGTTCACCGGTGGCTATCGAACCGCCAGCAACACCGCCTACGACGCAGGGTTCGCGGCTGGCTTCGAGACGCCGCGGGGTTACCTCTCCGTGTACGGCGCGGGCCTCAAGCAAGACGAGAATTTCCGCACCGACTTCGCCTGGATGATTCCCCGCGCCATCGACCCGGATGGCGACGGCGACATCGTCGAGGGCTCCTTCGATTCCGGCCGAGGTTCCCCCGGCAGCTTTCGACGCGCGGTTGCCAATCCAGACGGCAGCTATTCACCGTTTCAGATCAATGGCTTCGACGCGCCGCGCTTCCCCGATCCCGACTGCCGCGCCGGCGGCGGCTATCCGAGCGGATCGCTTTGCCGGATGGACTTCTCGGACCAGCGCACCATGATCGCCGCCGAAGAGCGGCTGCAGTTCTTCGCGGATGCAGAGTACGACCTCACGCGCGCGATCACGCTGTTCGCGGAGATCGGCCACTCCGTCAACGAAGTGACCGACCGGGTCGGAAACATGCTGCTGTTCAACGGCAACGTCGAGCGCACCAACGAGTTCTTCGTGCCGGCGAACCACCCATTCAACTTCTGGACCGATGCTGACGGCGACGGCCTGCTCACCTGGATTGCGCCGGCGGAATGGATGCCGAAGGTGCATGAAGCGGTGCCCCTTGGCTATTTTGGCCGTCCACTCGGTGCCGAGGCGTTCGGCGACAACTCTGGCTACCAGCCCCGACAGTTCGAGAATCTACGCGTCGTGATCGGCTTCGATGCAGACCTGCCCGGCGGCTGGACCGGCACCGGACACATCGCCCGCGCCCGCTCCGATCTCGCCGTGCGCTCGGAGCGCTACTGGGTAGCTGCCGAGTTCGCCGCGGTGATCGTCGAAGGCGTGTGGAACCCGTTCGGCACTCGCTTGGTCGCGCCAGATCTGGTGACGCCGAAGACCGTCGCCGACGACGGGCTTGCCGACGCCCTGACAGGCAAGCGAGCGGCCAACGAACCGAGTACCTTTGCCCGCTTCGACAATGAACGCCACGAGAGCATCGGCAGTGCGCAGAATGTGGCGGAGTTTGTGGCGAGTGGCGACATTTTTGAGTGGCACGGCCAGCCGGTGAGCTTGGCCGCCGGCACCCAATACAGGGCACTCGACTATTCCTTCCAGCCGGATCCCTTGAGCATCGCAGGCGGTGGCCCGCGAGAGATTCGCGAGTTCCCGGTGGCGGCGGATCAGCGCGTATGGGCAATCTTCGTCGAGACGCTGACGCACCTGGGCGATCGCGCCGACGTGCAGCTCGCCGCGCGCCATGAACGCTACGACAAGGCCGGAAGCTCCACCGATCCGAAGGTGGCGGCAAGGTTCCTTGTCAACGACCTGCTTTCCCTCAGAGCCTCCTGGGGCACATCTTTCCAGGCCCCGAGCGTGTTTCAGGTGGCCGGCAACGCCAGCTCTCGCACCATCACAGACCCCTTCCGCTTCGACGGCCAAGGCGTCGGCCAATGCACGGTGGACGCTTCCGGCAACATCGTGGGCCGTGGCGACAACTTCGCCTTGAGCACGCGTCTCGAAGGGGGAAGCCTAGGGCCCCAGACCGCCGCGTCCGCCAACTTCGGACTCCTCGTCCAACCTTGGGTAGGCG
Organism: Gammaproteobacteria bacterium; assembly: GCA_028824555.1. Lineage (GTDB taxonomy): Bacteria > Pseudomonadota > Gammaproteobacteria > Pseudomonadales > Azotimanducaceae > VXYL01. Next base: position 37,206 of record JAPPDJ010000052.1, read on the forward strand.
CGGCGCTGAGCCTCGATTACTGGACGCTCGACTACCGCAACGTCATCGCCCAAGGCCGCAGCTTCCAGGCCATCGTCGACGACGACTGCCGCGACGACGGCCGCCCCAACGATCCCCGCGTGCAGCGCGACTCGTCAGGGCAACTGAGCGTAGTGACGACGGAATACGAGAACATCGGCGCCGTGCGAACCGCAGGGTTCGACTTCAACGCCCACTACAACCTTCCACCCACGCCGGTAGGCGACTTCCGCATCACCGCCGACGCAACCCTGCTCACCCGCTTCGATGTGCGCTTCGCCGGCGGACCCTTCTCCGACCAACTCGGCAATCGCAATGACCTGAACGGCTTCGCCCCCACCCCGGAACTCAGAGTGAACCTGGGTCTCAACTGGCGCCGAGGCGCACACACCGCGGGCCTGACGCTGCGCTACGTGGACTCCTACAAGAACGACGAAATCGCCACCCAACCCAAAATCGCCGCCTGGACCACGCTGGATGCAAGCTACAGCTACCGGGTAGAAGACCTCTTTGGCACCAAAGCCACCATCTACCTAGGCACCCGCAACCTCACGGACAAAGACCCCCCACCCCTACCCACCGGCCGCGACGGCATCCACCGCCACAACCTACGCCCCGGCTTCGACGGTCTCGTCCACGACATAAAGGGCCGCACGGTGTACTTACGCTTCCGCGTATCCACCGACGCATAGCGACGCCTAAAGCTGGCGTGCGTCGGGCAGTACAATGCGATTCGTGGTTTTCGCGGCGCAGCCTCCTAGGCTCAGGCTGGATGCGCATGGCATTTCGTTGGGGGCTTGGTCGTGTTCAACAATCCCTTTGGCTCGTTTCACGACATGGTGGCTGAGGCCAAGGAAGAGCGTGAACAACTAGACCGGCTGCTGACCGTTTCCTCACCGCGGGACTCTGTGGCGGTGCTTGGCGTTGCCCTCGCGGCGCTGGTCTTGGGCATGTGGCTCTTTCTTGGCAGCGTGTCTCGCAGCTTGACGTTGGATGGCGTGGTGCTCGGTGCCGGGGAAGTCTCCCCGAACGGCACACGGTCGGTGCAGGCGCTGGTGTCGGTGGCGCGCGATGCCGCTGCCGAAGTGGAGGCAGGTGCATCCGTGGCGGTGCATGTGCAAACCGTCGCTTCGCCGGCGACGCTCCCAGGGACGGTGACATCCCTTGAGGTTGCGAACCCGGCAGACGGCTTGGCGGAGTTCGCGGCGAGGGTGCCGGTGGGGCTTTACCGAATGGAGCTTGAGTTCGCCTCGGCCACGGTTGATTTCGCTTCGCTGGCCGGCGAGCCATGCAAGATTGTCGTGGAGCTCCCCGGTACGGCACCGGCAGCGCTGGTTTGGAAGCGCACGGCGTCGCTGTGAGGCATTCGTAGCGATGTCGTCGAGAGGTGCGACTGACCGAGCCGACAAAGTCGCCTCGGCCGAGCCGCAACGGCGGATCGCAACGCCGATCGTCTTGCAGATGCATGCGACCGAGTGTGGCGCGGCTTGCCTCGGCGCCGTGCTCGGCTTTTTCGGGCGTTGGGTGCCGCTCACGGAATTGCGCGAACGGTGCGAGGTGAGCAGAGACGGGAGCAGCGCCGCGAGCATCGCCCGCGCCGCCAGACACTATGGCCTCGAATGCAATGGTCTCAGCGTTCGGGCGGAGCAATTGAAGAAGCTCGAACTGCCGCTGATCCTGTTCTGGCAGTTCAGCCATTTCGTGGTCCTTGACGGCTTTGACAAGGACAGTTTCACCATCAACGATCCATCCTCCGGGCGCCGCAGGATTCCGGAGGAGGAGTTCCGCGAAGGCTACAGCGGCATCGCGCTTAGGCTCGCCAAGGGCGCCGATTTTCGGTCCGGCGGCGAGCCGCCGGGCCTCGTCTCGCAGCTACGGGCCGTGCTGAGCGGATCCTGGGGCGCTTTCGGGGGAGTGCTCGCCTGCGGCTTCTTGGCGGCCTTGCTGGCGCTCGTCATTCCCGCTTCGCTGGTCGTGCTGGTGGATGGCGTGCTGCAGGGCCAAGGCCCCTGGGGGGGCTTGTTGGCGGCCCTCTTGGCGAGCGCAGCTCTCGTATACATCGTGTCCGCGATCAAGCATCGGCTCGTGAAGCGGTTGGGAGTTCGCATCGCCGTGATCGGCGCCAACGATGTCGTGACGCGGCTTCTGAGCTTGCCGGTGGAGTTTTTCGACCATCGGATGGTGGGCGATCTCACCGATCGAGTCTCGTCGATTGACAGAGTCTCGAAGAACATCACCGAGCGATTCCTCCTGCTGGCCCTCGATGTGGTGATGGCTGCGGTGCTGTTGGTGGCGATGTTTGTCTTGGACGCATGGCTCACGGCAGTCGTGCTGTCGCTGGCAGCATTGCACGGGCTCGCCGCGCGTTTGCTCGCTCGGCACCGGACCGCACTCAGCGAAGCGATGCGACGCGAGCAGGGGCTCCTGATCGGCGTCGGGCTGCAGATGCTGAGCCACGCCGACACCTTGCGCATGACCGGTGCCGATGACCGCTTCTTCGCGCGCTGGAGCGGCCAGCAAGCCAGAGAACTGCGCGCCCGGCGGCCCCATGCGGAGCTCAGTGCCTACCACGCCGCCGTTCCGGGCCTGATTGCCATCTTCCGCAGCGCCGCCGTTCTTGGCGTGGGGGCGAGCATGGTTGTGGCTGGCGAACTTTCACTCGGCATGCTCGTTGGCTTCTACGTCCTTGCCGAGATGTTCCTTGCACCCGTCGGCCGGTTCCTCGAGCTCACAGGCGAACGGCAGGCACTCAAGACCGATCTGCAACGCCAAGGCGACATCGCGGCGGCCGCGGTGGATCCGGCGATCAAGCGCCGCCGCCCGGAGTCGAAGTCGATTCCGACATTCAACGATCGGCTGCAACTCACCGGCGCCCTGGAACTGCGCAACGTCACCTTCGGCTTCAACAAAAGCCGGCCGCCGCTCATCAAGGATTTCAGCCTCGTCATCAAGCCGGGACAGCGAGTGGCCGTGGTCGGGCCGAGTGGCTCCGGCAAGTCCACCTTGGCGCGCCTGGTGGCCGGCGTCCATCAGCCTTGGTCCGGCGAGATTCTCTTCGACGGGCAGCCGCGGGAGGAGATCCCCGAGGAGGTCCTGCGCCGCTCCATCTCGATGGTCGAGCAGGACATCGCGCTCTTTTCCGCCTCCCTGCGCGACAACATCACTTTGTGGAATCCGGCCATCCCCGACGAAGCGGTGTTTGCCGCCACCCGAGACGCCCGCATCCATGACGAAATCCTGGTTCGGCCAGACGGCTACGCCACCCGGGTCGAGGAGGGCGGCGCCAACTTCAGCGGCGGCCAGCGGCAGCGGCTGGAGATCGCCCGAGCGTTGGTGGGCGATCCCACGATGCTCCTGCTCGACGAGGCCACGAGTTCGCTCGACGCCGCCACGGAAGAGGACATCGATGGCGCCTTGCGGCGGCGCGGCATGACCTGCCTGATCGTCGCGCACCGGCTCAGCACGGTGCGGGACTGCGACAACATCATCGTGCTCGAACGGGGTGTGGAAGTGCAGCGTGGCACCCACGACGAGCTGGTCCAGGACCAGGGCGGCAGCTATTTCGGCCTGGTCCGTTCTGATCACGCCCTCGCCGGGTGAGGCCCGTGCCTGCACCGGCAAGCCCACGCTTTGCATCGCTCGCGGAGCTTGCCGCCCGCCTCGGCACCGTTGTGCCCTGCGCCGGCAACCTGCCGGTGGAGCTTGACGATCCAGGCAGCGTCTGGTTCATCGAGCAAGGGGTAGTTGATCTCTTCCTCATCGAGCGAAGGAGGGGCGTCGCGCAGGCGGCACCGCAACATGCATTGCGTCGCAGCTCCGGCGGGCTGTTGCCCGGCGTCGCTCCGGACGAGTCCAGCGACGCCGACGGCACGACCCTCTGCATGGTTGCCAAGGGATTGCCGGGTACCCTGCTGAAGCGCCTGCCGGCATCGCTGCTGGCGGAAGTGGACCCCGCTGAACTTGCACGCCAGGCCGATACCTGGGTGACCGCCCTGACGGATGTGTTGTCGCGCTTTGCGAGCCCACTGCCGCGACCAACTGCATTGGTGGAGCCCGACACGCCGCAGACGGTGGCACCCGGCATCCTGGCTGCGCACAGTCGCGTGGCGTGGCTTGAGCCGCCACGCGGAAAGAGCGCCTATGTGGATGTCTTGGACCCTGCGGACGTTTTGGGCACGAGCGATGAACACGGGGTGATGCACAGGCTCCCGCTCACGCGGTCGGCTTGGCTCGCGCTGTCGAGCGCAGCGGAGATCTCGGCCGATTCCACCGAAACCTTGGCGCGGCAAGGAAGGCTGCTTGCGGCGCTGGCGTCGTTCCATGCCGTTGCCCTCGCCTTGGAGCGCATCAATCGGCGGCTCGCGCTGGTGGACGAGGTGAATCTCGAACGGGCATGGATGGCCAGTCGCCACACGGCGGAGCAATCCGCCCGTCGGCGGCTGTTCAACATCCATGACCTGCCGATCGGCGAGGACGTTGGGGGTGAGCAACCGACCGTTGCCAGCGAAGAGCCCCTGCTGGCGGCACTGGGCATCGTCGGCCGCCGCGAGGCGATCGAGTTCCGCGAGCCTCCCCGACCGACGTCTGCGGCAGCTGCGCTTTCCGTCGAAGATGTGCTCGATGTTTCCGGCGTGCGCGCGCGCCGCGTGCGACTCGACACCGAGCGCCGTTGGTGGCGCGGCGACAGCAATGCGCTGCTGGCATTTCGCGCCGCCGACGGGCAACCGGTAGCGCTGCTGCCCGGCATGTTCGGGCGCTACCGACAAGTGGACCCGGTGACCAAGCGCAGCGTGCGAATGACGCCGGCGCGCGCGGCGGCGCTCAGAAACGAAGCCTGGATGTTCCATGCCCCCTTGCCGTCAGGGCCGCTGCAGCCCTTGGGTCTCATGCGGCTGGCGTTCAAGGGCTCGGCGGGGGACTTGATGCGGCTGGTGACGGCCGGGCTGCCCGCCGGCCTCGTCAAGCTGCTGCCGGCATTGGCTCTCGGGTTCGTTGCGAATTATGTGGCAACCGGCGGCGGCAGTGGCGCGCTCTACGCGGTGGTGCTGACGCTGGCTGGATTTGGCCTGGTCGGTGCGTTGCTGCATCTCGTGCAAAGCTCGGCGTTGATGCGGCTCGAAGGGCGCTCGGCGTCGCGGCTCGAAGCGGCCTTCTGGGATCGCCTGACCCGCCTGGCGCCAACCACTCTGCGCCGCCAGCCCACCGGTGCCTTGGCCATGTCCGGCATGAGCTTCCAGAGTCTTCGCGACGGTTTCCGAGACGTCGTCGCCGACAGCGTCCTGTCCGTCCTGTTTCTGCTGCCCGTCTTCGCGGTGATTCTCTTCTACGACGCCACCCTCGGCACGGTTGCGCTCGGCTTCAGCGTCGCCTCGCTCTTCGTCACCGTGGCCGTTGGGCTGGGGCAGCTACGTCCTTGGACGCGGCTGATCGCCGCCACTCGGCGCGTCGCCGGCAACCTGTTTCAGATCATTGGCGGCATTGCCAAACTGCGGGTGGACAACGCCGAGGGCTCTGCCTTCGCCATCTGGGCCCAGGGTTACCGCGAGCAGAAGCGGGCCGAACTCGATCTCGGCGCGATCGAAGGGCACTCCCGCGCGTTTGCCGCCGCACTGCCATTCCTTGCCGTCGCGGCGATGCTCTTCGCGGTGGCGATGTCGGGCGGGCAAAGCAGTGTGCCGGTCGCGGACTTCCTGGTGGTGCTCATCGTCTTCACGACGTTCCAGTCGGCTGTCGCGCGCCTCGGCGAGTCCGTTGGCGCCGTTGCTGCCATGCTGCCGGCATCTGCCGAGATGCGTCCGCTGCTTGCCGAAGTGCCGGAGACCGAGGCTGAAGGAGAGCCGGTGGAGCACCTCGGCGGCGATGTTCTGTTCGACCGGGTGTCGTTTCGCTACGAGGCGGATGGACCGTTGGTTCTCGATGACGTCACGATTCGAGCGAGGCGTGGGGAATTCATCGCCATTGCCGGCGAGTCCGGCGCCGGCAAGAGCACTCTGTTCCGCCTTGCGCTCGGCATGGAACGTCCATCCGCTGGCGCGGTGTACTACGACGGCAGAGACCTCCGGCACCTGAACCTGAGGCAACTGCGGCGCAGGATCGGCGCAGTGCCGCAAGCCGTTGGCCTGCATCCGCAGGACATTTGGGACAATGTGGTCAGCCACCACACGGACGCGGCCACCGACGAGGTATGGGCGGCAGCGCGCACGGCGGAGGTTGAGGAGCAAATCAAGACCATGCCGATGGGCATGATGACCGTGGTCGGCACCAGCGGCAGCGTGCTGTCCGGGGGCGAGAGCCAGCGCGTCTCCATTGCCCGGGCCGTGCTCGGCAGCCCACCGGTCATGCTCTTGGACGAGGCAACCAACTGGCTCGACAACGACGGGCAAGCCAAGGTCATGGAAAACCTGGCGGGGCAGACGTCGACCCGAGTCGTCATCGCACACCGCCTGTCCACACTGCGCGAGGCAGATCGCATCTACGTGCTGAAGGCAGGGAGGGTCGTGCAGGTCGGCTCCTTCCGAGAACTCATGGAGGTTGACGGAGTGTTCCGCGATCTAGTCACAAGGCAAATTGCCTAGCGCTGAGGTAGTGGTTTGAAGGAGGGTGCCATCGACGCAACAGCGCGCATCCTGGCGCGCGCCGAGGAAGACGGTGAGTTTCGCCGTCGTCTGCTGGCTGGGCCGGAAGCGGCCAAGGCCGCGATCGAGCAGGAGCTCGGCACGCCGCTGGCGGACGGGCATCGGTTGGTTGTGCACGAGGAGACCGACACCGAGACGCATCTGGTGCTGGCTCCGAGAAGCAAGCGCAGCGCCGAAGAGCGTGCCGCAGCAAGGAGTGGCGCGGCCTCCCTCGAGTTCCTGAAAAAGACCATGCACGACCCGGCGCCCGCTCGCCGCGATGCCGCGCGCAAGCCGAGCGGCGACTGGACGAGTTCGCCGTCACCGACCGCGTCATCGAAAGAGGTGCGACAGTCCATTCGCCGTGGGCTCGCGTTCCTCGCGTCCGCCGTCGACGACAACGGCGCTTGGCACTGCATTCGGTTCAATCTGGCGAATCCCAGCATTCCGCGACACTACGAGAGGCCAGCGTTCATTTCAGCGCTTTGCACCTTGGCGCTCGAGAGCTCCGACGAGCCGCAGGCGAAGGCCTTGCGCGCCGCAACGTGGAACTACATCGCAGCCACCATGGAGCACCCCGGCCTGTGGCGCTATTACCGCCACCTGCCCCAAGACCTCGACAGCAGTGCGCTGTGTGGCCTGGTGGTCGGCACGCACCCGTGGATCGCGCTCGGCCGCAACGTCGCCCGGATGCTCGCCAACCGCGATGCAGACGGTCGTTTCATGACCTGGGTGCTCGAGCAAGACGAGCCGGACGTTACACCGAGCTTTCGCATCGAAGCCGACCCGGTGGTGAACGCGAATGTCATCGCCTACGTTGGCGACGGGGCGGAGACCAAGGCTGCCCAGCAATGGCTGCATGCCCTGCTCGCCGACGACCGCATCGAGGGCACCTCGAAGTGGTATCCGAGCACGGTGGCGATCTACTACGCGATCAGCCGCACGGTCGTCCGCACAAGCCCGGCCCTCGACCACCTGCGGCCATTGCTGACCGAGCGCATTCTGGCCCTCGCAGGGGAAGCCGGCGAATTCGGCAACGTGCTAGAGACCGCGCAGGCGATGTCGGCACTCTACAACGTGGGCGGCTTGGATAGCGTTGACGCACGGCGCGAGACCGCGCGCCTGCTGGACGCCCAGCGCGACGACGGGAGCTGGCCGGAACTGCTCGCCTTTGGCGACGAAACCTTGCGCTGGGGGCTGATCGGGCAGATCGGCCACGGCTCCGAGTCGGTGACCACGGCGTTCTGCATCGAGGCACTCGAGCGCCTCACACGCGTGCTTTGAATTTCGACGCCGCACCACGCCGAGTCGCTGGCGCGGGAGGAACATGGATGGGCCGTGGGGACTGGCTCGTCCCGTCCCCTACGAGTTTCTTCGCCACTGGTCGCGTGCTAGCATCGCCTAGATTGAGAGTTGCAAAGGGCTGGCGCAGGGAGAGCCGCCATGGGGCAAGAGACAGCCGCACGCGTCCTCGGCACGAATGAAACCAGAGCCGGCAAGTCCATAGAGCCTTCGCCTCTCACCGCCCTGCCGCACTTTCTTCCACTCGGCATCTTCCCCTTGCTCTACGTCGCAATCGTCTTTGGTGGTTGGTGGTTGCTTGCGCCGTTTGTGTTCATGAGCGTTACCGGGCCGCTGGATAAGCTGCTAGGGGCAGACGGTCGCAGGATGGACCCCGCAACAACGCCCGAGGGGCGGCTGTTTTGGCACAACCTACCGGTTTGGACATGGGCCTTCCTGTGGCCGCCGACTCTGATTTTTGGCATGTGGATGATCCTCGTCGCCGAGCGCTACGCCATCTGGGAAGCGGTGGCGCTCGCAATCATCCTCACCATGGAGGCGCAGGCCGTCTTTGTCGTGGGTCACGAGTTGGTGCATCGGCGCAGCACATGGGAACGGCGGCTCGGCGAGTTCCTGCTCGCGTCAGCGTCCTATCCACAGTATGCGACCGAGCATGTATATATACACCACGCGAAGGTTGGCACACCCCACGATGTTGGCTCCGCCCGCAAAGGCGAGAGCTTTTGGCACTACTTTCCGAAGGAAGTCGTTAGCAACCTTGTGAACTCCTGGCAGGTCGCGAGCGAACGCCTGCGGCGCCGCAACCTGCCACGGTGGCATCTCAGCAATCCTTTCTGGCGCTACGGCATCGGCATCGCGTTCTGGTATGGAGTCGTGTTCTGGATGGGTGGAATCTGGGCAGTGCCGGTGTTTGCCTTCCTGGGCCTCGGCTGTGTCTTTTCGATGAAGCTCAGCAACTACTTCCAGCACTATGGCCTGCGCCGCGTGCGGCTGCCGGGCGGGCGCTGGGAGAAGGCGACGCCACGCCATTCCTGGGACGCGGACTGGAAATACAGCAACTGGATGTTCTTCAACATGCAGCGCCATGCGGATCACCATGCCATGGCGTCGAGGCCCTATCCGCTGCTGCAGGCCGCGGGCGCGGACGAATCGCCGGTTTTGCCCGGAACCTATGCCGACATGATGAACATCGTGCTGCGCCCCAGGCGGTGGTTCGAAAAAATGGATCCACTCGTGGAGCAGTGGCGCAGGCACTTCTATCCCGACATGGAAGACTGGAGCGCCTACGACAGTCCGGTCGCGGCCGCGCGGCCTGACGCCTTCGAGGCGATCGTCGAGATCTTCGCCGCCGCGCCCAGGCTCGCGACCTGGATCGAGCAGAGCCCGCAACTGCTCGATGCTCTAGAGGAGCGCGAGTTCACCGATCTCGACCTTCCGCAAGGCTTCGGGCCGGATCCGGAGTCTGAGGCCATCGCTCGGCGCGGCTTGGCGCGGCTCTACTGGACTCGCGAAATGGGCGCCTCCGAGCTGACGGAACTCGCGGGCGAACTGCCGGCAGCGGATGGCCGGGAGACTGCAGAGGCCGTTCGGAACTGGGCCAACGACAAGGCATTTCAGGTCGGCATGCATGTGCTGCGCGGCAACCTGTCACCCGGCGAGGCGAGGATGGCCCTCTCGAATCTCGCCGAAGCATCGCTTGCGACGGTGGCGGCCGCAGTGGTCGCTGACATTGCCGGCACGGGGCCGGGCGCGGGTCGCGGCATCGCCATCGTCGCCTTGGGAGACCTCGCGAGCCGTGACATTCACCCCGACAGCGCCATCGACGTGTTGCTCGTGCATGACGGTTGGCAGGCGAGCGAAAGCCAACGCCTGGTCCGGCGCTTCGGCACGGCATTGCGGGACCTTGCCCAGCACAGCCTGCTGTTTTCCCCGACAGACTCGAAGCCCGTTGCCGCACTGCCGCTTGGCGAGTTGGCCGGTCGTTTGGCCGAGGCACCTGACGGTGCGGTTCCCTTGGGTCTCAGGGCGCGCCGCGTGTTCGACTGGGGCGATGCCGCATTCGGTGGTCGCGTGGACGAAGCCGGGCGCGAGGCGCTACGCCGCTCGGCGAACGCTCCGCTGCCAGAGCGGCAAAGCCGCGCCGCAACCGACGAGCAAGGCAAGGGCGCAACAAACTACGCCAACATGCCTGGCGGGCTGGTGGACACCGAAACGGCGGCACGCCTGTTGCTGCTGACGCAAGAGCCGCGTTTAGCGGAGGCCCATGCCAAACCCGGTGATTCCCCACCCCCAGCGGCCGTGATCCTTACCAACTGCGGCGCCGAAAGGCTGGCAAAAGCCGCCACGCTTTGGCGCGACCTTGAGGGCATCATGCGTCTCGTGGGCGAGGAGGGATTCGACGTTGCCAGCGCCACACCGAACGTCCAGTATGTCGTCGCCAATGCCTGCGGCTGCGAGAGCTACGAAGCCTTGGAACAGGCGGTGAATGAGGCCGCATCGGGTGCCGCCGCCGAAATCGACGCACTTGCAGCCGCGTGATCCCCGACCCACAACCCACGTCGGGCACCCAAGCGAACGTCCCGGCCGAACCGAGCGCCCCGCGCAGCATATTGCGGCGCACGACCCCGGAGGACCAAGGCCTCGTCCGCCTGCCCGCGCTCGCCCCCCATCTTGAGTTCCGTCAAGTCGGCGAGCAGCAGACTCTGCTGGTGTCGGAGTCCTTCAACACCCTGCTGCATGGCGAGCTGTACCGCGAAATGCTGCCGTTGCTCGATGGCCGGCACTCGCAGCAGGAGATCGTCGCGGCGCTCGGCGACAGCCACGCCTTCACCAACATTCTGAGCGCAACGGTTTCCCTTGCGGGCAAGGGCTATGTCGTCTCTGCCGAGCACGGCATGGAACGCAATCGAGCCGCGTACTTCTCGGCGCTGGGTGCATCGCCGCGCTGGGCTGAGGCGCGGCTGGCAGATTCGCGCATCCGCGTGCTCGGCGACGCCCACCAACTCGTCCGCCATCTGCAAGAGTCCGGCGTGACGGTGGCGAGGGATGCCCCCAAACTCACGGTGGTTGTCTGCGACGACTATCTGGCGTCGCGCCTCGCCGATGTGAATCGCCGTCAGCTCGAGCTCGGCGAACCTTGGATGCTGGTGCGGCCGCGCGGCACCGAGCCGCTGTTCGGCCCCGTCTTTCCTGGCGAGCGAAGCGGCCCCTGTTGGGCCTGCCTTGCCGAGCGGCTTCAGGGCCACCGGGAGGTACACAACTTCCTGCGCAGCAGTGCTGGCGAGGGCGCTGCCTTCAGGCCAACCGCGAGCCATCCGGCCACGCTTGAGGCATTCTGGGGCTTGGTTGCCGCCGAGGTCATCAAGTGGCTGGTGCTCGATGCGGCGGCACCGATTCACGACTGTGTCCTCGCCATGAATGTCGTCGAATTCGCGAGTTCCAAGCATCGGGTTACACAGCGGCCCCAATGCTCCGTCTGCGGCGACGAGGCGCTGTATCGGCCGGATCGCCCACCGCTGCCGCTCAGCTTGCTGGCAAGTCCAAAGCTCCATGCCACCAGCGGCGGCGCCCGCACCGTGCCGCCGCAAGTCACGCTCGCGCGATACCGTCATTTGGTGAGCCCCATCAGCGGTGTGGTGACTTGGCTCGAACGCACCAGCGAAGACACCGACCCCTGGCTGCACGTGCATTGGGCGGGCAGCAATCTCGGCATGAGAAGCCAGAGCCTGAGTTCGCTGCGGCAGAGCCTGCGCAGCAAGAGTGCCGGCAAGGGCAGCAGCGGCGAGCAGTCGGAGGCGAGCGCCTTGTGCGAGGCCGTGGAGCGCTACTCAGGCGCAATGCACGGCGAGGAGATCCGCATCCGCCAGCGCTTCAGCGACTTCGACGGCGAGGCGATCCATCCAGACGCAGTGCAGCTTTTCAGCGAGCGTCAGCTTGACGATGCCAAGAAGATCAACGCGAAGGGGCATCCGTACAACGTCGTTCCACCGCGTCTTGATCCCGATGCAGAAATCGACTGGAGCCCCGTGTGGTCGCTGACGCACAAGCGGCATCGCTATCTGCCCACGTCCATGCTCTACAGCACGGCGCCGGAAGGGCGCGGCCCCTGGGACCGGATCGCCGACTCCAACGGCTGCGCCGCCGGCAACACGATCGCGGAAGCCGTGCTGCAAGGGTTCTTCGAGCTTGCCGAGCGCGATGCATTCGCCATTTGGTGGTACAACCGCTTGCAGGTGGCGGCGGTGGACCTCGCGAGTTTCGACGACGACTACCTCGCCCGTGCGCCGGCCTACTATGCCCGCCACGACCGCGAGCTGTGGCTGCTCGACGTCACCGCCGACATGGACATCCCGGCGTTCGTCGCCCTGTCGCGGAAGCCCGATGGCGAAGCCGAAGAGATCATCTACGGCGCCGGCGCCCACACCGACCCGCGCCTGGCGGCGTTGCGGGCCGTCTGCGAGTTGAACCAGTGCCTCACTTGGCTGCCTCGGCCCGGCAGCAATGCCGGTGGCCCGGCGATCGACGATCCGCTCGCGCTTTGGTGGTGGAAGACCGCCAAACTCGCAGACTGTCCGTGGCTTGCGCCTAGGCAAGACGAACCGCCCTGCAGCGCCGAGCGTTACTTCGCGCCAGAAACGACGGACACCCTTGAGGATGTGGAACGCTGTCGCGCGCTCGTCGAGGCACGGGGCATGGAGTTGCTCGTGCTGGACCAAACCCGGCCCGACGTCGGCATGCCCGTGGTGCGGGTCATCGTGCCCGGGATGCGACACTTTTGGGCCCGGTTCGCGCCGGGGCGGCTGTACGACGTTCCGGTGACCATGGGCCGGCGCAGCCATCCGCTCGAAGAAGCGGACCTCAACCCTGCCCCCGTGATCGCCTGAGGGAGCCGACATGGACATCGACGAGGCGATCACCCTCACTCAGGACCGCCTTGCCCAAGAGGGCGAGACCATGGGTGACCTGATCGGCCATTTCCGCAGCAAGGTCTCGCCGGTTCTCGTGGGCGAACCCGAGTGGCAGCGCATCGTTGAATGCGCCGGCGGACTGCCGATCATTTTGGGAGCCTTGCCGTTCGGCTTCGAGTTGCCACTGCACGACCGTCGGCCGCAGGCGGACCTTGGCGTTTCCCTCGCGAGCGGGACCGCAACGGCGGGCTTCTTCCACGCGGCTGCCGGCGCCGACGAGACGGCGGGCATCGTCACGCGTCTGTTCGGGCAGATGGACACCGCCAACTCGCGCTTGCGCGAAATCGTTGGCCCCAAGCTGATGCTGGAGTTCGACATCGGTTCGGCCGGCGAGGGCGAGCGCCCCCTTCCGGGCGTGTTCCTGCGGCCCGGAGAGCGGCCCATCGTCGGCGCCTCGGGCCAAGTGGACGACGTGAACGTGGTGGTGGACGCACTGGTCTCGTCCGTCGGTTGGGCAAGCAACGAAGCCGAGCGCCGGCAGGTGCAACGCGCTTATCTCGCGCAGCCCGAGGACACGCGGCTCGACTCGTTCGGGGTGTTTCCGTCCCGTGAGAGGGCCATTCGTCTCGCGGTCATGGGCTTCAAGTCGCAGGCGGAGACCTGCACATACCTTGAGGAGGCAGGCTGGCCCGGTGATCTGTCTGCCGTTCGCGACGTGATGTCCCGCTTTCGCCAGCGCGCCAACATCGTCAGGAGTGGAGCGAACATCGATGTTTGGGAGGACGGGCTCGGCCCCACCCTGGGGCTCACCCTCATCGTCAAGCAGAGATACACCAAGGACTCGCGCTATTGGCTGGACGGCCTCACCGACTGGGACCCGTTCCTCGGAGCCTTGGGCGAGGAGGAGATCGTGGTTCTGGACAAACTCGCGGCGCTTGCCGACTGGGCCTCAACGCCGACGCCGCTCTTCGGCAGGGCCGGCCGCTACGTGCTGCTGCGAGGCATCCACCACATCAAGCTGGTCATAGCCGACGGTGCCCTCCGGCAGGCCAAGGCATACGTTTTCTTGGTGCTCTCCGCCGCCGTAACCTAGCGCCGCTTCGCGGCGCTCTGGCAGTTTTCGCTTGCGCGAAAACTGCTACGGTCCGTCCTAGGGCCACGAACGGGTCCTTGGAGGGAGGGCGTCTCGCCCTCCCTGGCGTGCCGCAGGCACGCGTTCGGTGCTTTAGCCAAACGGAACGCGCCTTGCGGCGCGTATGGAGGGCGAGACGCCCTCCCTCCAAAGGCCCGTTCATCCCAACAGGCTGACGCGCCCGATGGGCGCGGGAACAGGCCCTAAAGACCTACCAGCAGCAGCAAAGTCCGGCCGAGATGGCCTCGAGCTGTTCCTCGGTGATGTTGGGGTCCGGGGGCAAGGCGAGATGCACAGTTTGCATGTCGCTCTCGTGCACCTTGATGGTCATCGACTCCGGAATCGTGATGCCGAGTTCCTGGGAGATCGTTGCTTTGGGGTCCGCAAGAAGCTGCTGCCGGAACCCCGCGTCGAGAGCGGACTTCTCGACGATGTGCTGCAGCATTTCGTCACCACTTTTCATGAGCGGCACTCCTGTCTTGGCCATTTGCTCGCACGGCGAAAAAGCGTCGCCGAAACATGGCCGCACCGTAGCACGACTTGGTGCGCCCGGCAACGTGCCACGCGAGGTCCGGCCGACCTACGACGCGTCCGTCACGGCGCATCTTGCGGGGTAGAATCGAAGGGCACGTCGGAGGCTCAAGCACAAGCATGCTCGGTCGGGAGTCTTTGCGGAGGATCGCAGTGGTCGGGCGCGGCACCGCCGGATGCCTCGCGGCCGCGAGCGTGACGCGTCTGCTTCGAGGCAGCGACCACGAACTGCACCACATTTATGACTCTCGAATACCGGTCATCGGAGTCGGCGAAGGTAGCTGGCCGAGCTTGGTGCAGGAACTCGCGCGACTGACCGAACTCCCGCACGAGGCCATACAGCTACGCCTGAACGGAACGCGCAAGTACGGCGTTGCATTCGAGGGCTGGGGTCGGCGCAACAAAGACTTTACACACTACTTTACGCCCCAGCAGGTGTCCTATGCCTATCATCTTTCCGCTGACCTTTTGGCTGCCTTGTTGCAGGAGAGCACCTCGGCCCAGCACATCGACGCAGAGGTCCTCAGCATCACGAAAGTCGAAGCGGGAGCGCGGGTGGAGTTCGATGGCCTGCCACCCGAACACTATGACCTCGTCTTCGATGCGCGCGGTTTCCCCAAGGGCCTCCTTGCCGACGAGCACATCGACATCTCCTTCATCCCCACCAACACGGCAGTCATTCGACGCGCCCCGGCAATCGCCCTTCAAGAGCGCGAGGGCGTGGCTGTGCAGCCCACCTACACCAGAGCGGTGGCACGCCGGCACGGTTGGGTGTTCGTGATTCCCCTCACGGCACACACGTCCTATGGCTACATCTTCAACCGCGATGTGACCACCCTCGCCGAGGTCGAGTCAGACTTCGATGCGCTGCTCGAGGCAGAGGACGTGCGAGATTTCGAACAACGAGCCGTGCTGCGGTTTCCGAACTTCGTCCATCGCCAGATCTACGACGGCGCGGTGGCGCGCATCGGCAATGCGGCGGCCTTCATGGAGCCGCTCGAAGCCACGGCGATCGTGTCGGCGCAGTTGCAGATCGGCATGATCCTGCAAATGCGACTGAACCGTCCGTCGGAACATCTGGAGCGGGATGTGCCGGTGGTGAATCGGTTTCTGGTCAACACGGTGCTGCGCTACGGCCTGTTCGTCGGCTGGCACTACTCCTGCGGCTCAAGCTACGACAGCGAATTCTGGCGCCACGCGAAAGACCACGTTTGGCCCAGCCACCGTCAAGCCGCCGACCCACAAAAGGTGCACTGCAACGCCTTGCGCACATTCGACGACATGCAGGCACTCTTGCGCCAGACCGTCATCGACCCCGACGACTGGAATCGAATGTGCGCCGTCCCCCTCACCAGCTTCGCCCAGATGTCCCAAGGCCTCGGCTGCTAGGAACTCCCACGCGCGGGACAAGCCCACCGCCGAAGGGTGGTTTTCGGGGGTTGCAGGACTTCGCCGGAAGTCCTTTAACCCGCCGATAAACATAAACTTTTTGGCGTATCGGGCACCGCCGGGGCACACTGCTTCTCAACAACCCCTTGTAACCGAACAGGGAACGGGAAGTGAACAATCGACCCCTCATGCTGTCCGCAACCTTCGTCCGCAACGCCAACCGCCCCGGCCGCTACGGCGACGGCCGCGGCGGGCTCGGCCTCGGCCTGCTCGTCCGGCCCGCGCTGCGCGGCGGCGTCAACAAGCCCTGGACGCAGAGCGTCCGCATCGACGGCAGGGCCACCAGCCTCGGCCTCGGCCGCTACCCCGTCGTCACCCTCGCCATGGCGCGCGAGCGGGCGCTGGAGAACGCCCGCGCCATCGCCCAGGGCCGCGATCCAAGGCGCTCGGGCAAGGCCGTGCCGACCTTCGCCGAGGCGCTGGAGACCGTCATCGGCATCCACGCCCCGAACTGGAAGGACCGCGCCGGCTCCGAACGCCAGTGGCGCGCGAGCCTCGCCGCCTACGCGCTGCCGCGGCTCGGCGCCAAGACCGTGGATGCCGTGACGAGCGCCGACGTCATGGCCGTGCTGCTGCCGATCTGGTCGACGAAGCGGGTGACCGCCGGCCGCGTGCGGCAGCGCATCGGCGCCGTCATGAAGTGGGCGGTCGCGCAGGGGCTGCGCGCCGACAACCCCGCCGGCGACGCGATCTCCGCGGCGCTGCCGAGGACCGCCGCGGCGCGGCGGCACCAGCGGGCGTTGCCGCACGCCGAGGTCCGCGCCGCACTCGCGCGGGTGCGGGACTGCGACGCGCACGCCGGCGTCAGGCTGGCGTTCGAGTTCCTGGTGCTGACCGCGACCCGCTCGGGCGAGGTGCGCAACGCCCGCTGGGAGGAGATCGACCGCGACGGCGCGGTGTGGACGATTCCCGCCGAGCGGATGAAGAACGGCCGCGAACACCGCGTGCCGCTGTCGGACCGCGCCCTCGAGGTGCTCGACGAGGCCCGCGAGCTGGCCGTGGCGGAGGCTGGGTGTTCCCGTCGCCGCGCGGCCGCGCCATGCACCAGAGATACCTTTCCGAACTCATGCGCACGCTGGCCGTCGACGCCGTCCCGCACGGCTTCCGCTCGAGCTTCCGCGACTGGGCCGCCGAGTGCACGGACGCGCCGCGCGAGGTCTGCGAGCTCGCCTTGGCGCACGTCAGCGGCGATCGCGTGGAGGCCGCCTACCGGCGCAGCGACCTGTTCGACAGGCGCCGCGCGCTGATGGCCGACTGGGCAGCGTACGTGGCCTGAAACGGCGTCAGCGCGGCCGCGACGCCGCCGTGCTGTCGCGGAGAGTGCCCTGGCCGACCGGTTCTCGCCGCGAAACCGGTTTCAGGCCGCTCTCCGCGCCATCCGCCTCGTCGAGCGACCGGCGGTGTCCCTCGTCCAGCACCGGGATCAGATGCACGGTGTCCGTCAGCGGGCGTCGTTCATCTCGCCCATGTCCCGATGGAAGCCGGTGTCCTGCCAGAACGCCTCGATGTGGGCTGCGACGGCCTCCGGTGCCTCCAGCATGGCGCCCGCCCCATGGCCGTCAACCGTCCGCCAGACGACATCCGGCAATTCGGCGTACTGGGCTGCCACGACCTCGCGGGAGGTTCTCTCCTTCCCCGCCGGGCCCGTGGGCCAGAGCGCGAGAACGGGACTCTCGACGGACTCGATCCGCTGTCGCATCTCGCCAGGGCCCAGTCCCCGAATGAGCTCATAGGCCACGGTGACGGCATCCGACCTGTGAAGCGACTCGATGATTTCCGACTGAACGGCGTCCTCGACAAAGTCGCGCCCGGTCTTCACGTCAATGGCAGACCACATCGTCCACCAACCGGGCGGCGCGACTCGAGCCTGGGCAGCGAACGCGGTCGCCGGCGTTATCGCGTAAGCCTTGAGCATTGGGTTCTGCACCGACGGCGGATGCGGCAGGACGTCATACAACACAACGTTGTGAACGCGGTCCGAGGAGAGGTGCGCAGCGGCTTCCAATGCAACTTGACCGCCGAAATCGTCGCCAATGAGCGACACCGGTCCAGTGCCGTCGCGTATTAGATCCGCGACCAGCCGGGCGGCTTGCTCGCGGACTGCGCCGCGCCATGTGCACGGGCGGTTGCCGTCGCTGCCGGGGAGCGTCACCAAAGTGGACTCTTGGCCCCCGTCGGCCACCGCCCGGGCGACATGCCGCCACGCACGCCCGCTTCGACCGAGATCGGCAATGAAGATTGAGCGGCGGTCTCCTGCACCCATTCTTCGAATCCAGAGCTGGCAGTCCTTGTCGGGCCACCCATACCCGACAAACGGCAGCCATCGTCGTGTGCGGGTCCCGACCACGACAACCTCCTCGACGTCGTCACTCAGGCTCGTCTGCGGTTCCCCACGCGGTGATCCAGCAACGTCGGCCCCGGCGTGCCGGTCGACCGGTTCGGTGTCGCCTCCGGGTGTCGACACCGCACCTGACCGAACGACATCTTCTGTCGTCGCTCGAGGGGTGGAGGTCTCCTGAATCTGGATCGCACAACCTGCGAGGAAGAGAGCCATGCAAAGGATCGAAGCGACAGTCCTTGTTGTCATTGGATGGTTTTCCTTGATGCCTTCGTGCGGAGCCTGAGTACGCCGCCCACGACGCCACCGTCAACCCTACGTCATTCTGCGAGCACTTTCCCGCCGTGCTCACGCGACTCAGCCGCTGGCCCAGCCTAGCGGCAGACGGTCACTGGCGCGACCCACGGCGGTGTCGATCTGCCTCCCTGGCTGGTCGCCTGATGGTCGGACTGCATGAAGTCCTGCGCAGCGGGATCAAGGTGGACAAGCGCATGCCGTAGTCTGCGCTCGGCCTCACCATGCCCCCCTTGCCGACGCGGCCGGCCCACCAGCGCAGGTGCGCCATGCGGTTCATCGTGGTGGCGTCGGACAGGCCGCGGTCCTTCCAGTGGCGCACCAGCGCCTCGACGTGCCGGCCCTTGAACCCCCGCGCCCTCAGGCCCCGATGGCCGAAGCCGTGCAGCGTCTCCGCCGCCTGCGCCAGCACGTGGCGCCGGGCGCGCCGCGTCGCGTGCGAGCCGCGCCGGTTGAATGCAGTCGATCGCGGGAGGTCCGGCCCGCGGCGTCGCCGCATCGGCCGCGCCCCGCGGCCGCAGTCGCGGCCGGGAGCGGAATGGTTCGTTGAGTTCTGATGGGCGACCCGGCACCCGTCAGGGTGTCCGGACCCCGCACCTTCGTGCGGCAATGCCCGTCGACGCGTATTCCCTCGCCGTCTCGTGCGGCGGCCGCGGCGTGTCCTGCGACAACTGGCCCGCCAGCCCTTCGGCACGCGCCGCGCCGCGCGGAGCCATTCGGCATGACGGACTCTCCCGTCCCGCGCGATGCGTCGCACCACGTCCAGGTTCGCCGCACCGGTTTCCCGGCGGTGCGCGTCTCCGCGCCATGCGGCCTCTCCTGCCGTCGGTGGTTCGCCCCTGTCCGCGCGCTGCCGCGAACATGGCGACCGTGCCTTCTCGCGATGCGTCGACCGCACATGCTGCGCCTGCAGCTGGCACATTGCGCCGCCGTTCGGCGACGCCGTCATGCAGGGCTCTCCGGCCCGGCCATGTCGCGCGATGGCGGAAGATTGACGCCGGGCACTCTAGCACCGCGTCACCACGCCGGCACCAGCTTTCTTGTTACCGGAGCGCTTGCCGCCGCTGGC
This sequence comes from Gammaproteobacteria bacterium, assembly GCA_028824555.1. GTDB lineage: Bacteria > Pseudomonadota > Gammaproteobacteria > Pseudomonadales > Azotimanducaceae > VXYL01. Next base: position 56,860 of record JAPPDJ010000052.1, read on the forward strand.
CCGAAGGCCGCATCTGCGCCCCGTCACTACCGGAACTCCGCCGCCCCCCAGGGGCGCCGGCGGGGTAGTGACGGGGCGCGTGACGTCCTGCGGGCGATCGCGGCGGTCGCCGTCGGCGCTCATCGGACCAGCGCCGCGTAGTCGGGCAGCGG
>JAPPDJ010000176.1 GCA_028824555.1 Gammaproteobacteria bacterium
GGCGAGGAACGCCGTTTCTCGACTCCCCCTCGAGGGGGGAGTGACAGGAAAGTGCCCGCCACCACCCTCGTTGGGCGATGCGAGGGCATGACAGGAAAGTGCGCGCTACCACCGTTGCTGGGGATGCGAGGGCCTGTCACTCCCCCCTCGCGGGGGAGTCGAGAAAAGCGTCCCCGCTTTTCTCGGAGGGGGGGCCGCCGACCCAAAACCCCGTACCCCACAGTCCCCGAACGAAGCCCGACTTCGGAGAGAACACCCCGCGGCGTACTAACCCGCACAGGCGGCCCCCCCTCCGAGAAACGGCGAGGAACGCCGTTTCTCGACTCCCCCGCGAGGGGGGAGTGACAGGAAGGCCCCCCACAACGGTGGTGGCGCGCACTTTCCTGTCACTCCCCCCTCGCGGGGGAGTCGAGAAATGCGTCCCCGCTTTTCTCGGAGGGGGGGCCGCCGACCCAACACCCGTACGCCACAATCCCCGAACAAAGCCCCCCCTGCTCCTCCTTTCGTTTCTCTGGAAGGGGGAGTGACAGGCAAGTGGGCGCCACCACCGTTGTTGGGATGCGTGGCCCTTCCTGTCACCCCCCCTTGCGGGGGAGTCGAAAAAGCGCCTCGCATTTCGGAAGGGGGGCTTCTCGCAGGAGGAGAGTGTTCTCAACTCCGGCGCAAGCGCCGCTTTCTACGGCGCTGGGTCCTAGCTACGGCCCCTCGAATACGGGGCTCGTTCGAGCGTCCGTGTCTGTCAACCACCCACGCAGCGCATCCACCGTGCGGCGGGTCGCGCCGGCGTTGTCCATCACCACCTGCCGTGCTGCGGCGCCTTCGCGTTGGCGGCGCCCGGGGTCCGCGATGCACTCGGCCACGGCATCTGCTAGTTCTTCCGCATTGCGGGCGAGGTGTAGGCAGCCGGCGTCCTCAAACCGCCGGCACACCTCCTCAAAGTTGCGGCGTTCCGGACCCATCACCATCGGGCGGCCGTGAACCGCCGCCTCGATGGGGTTGTGACCACCGGTGTCGTCCAGACTGCCACCTAGGAACGCGACGTCGGCCTCGCCGTACAGCCCCCCCAAAGTGCCCATCACGTCGCCCACGACCACGTCCACGGGTTGTTCGCTGGCGTTCGATTGCAGGCGGGCGGACAACCCTCGGCGGGTTGCCAGGCGCAGCACCGCAGGTGCCCGCGTCACATGCCTTGGCACGAGCAGCAGGCGCAGGTGGGGGAATCGAGTCCGTAGGCGTGCGTGCGCGTCGAGGACGATTTCCTCCTCCGGCGGATGGGTGCTGCCGGCGATCCAGACGCCGGCATCCTTGGCGAACACCGGCGGCAGGTCGACGTCGAACTTGACGCTGCCAGTGACCTGAGCGCGCGGGGCCGGCAGGCCCAGGTCCCGAAACCGCTCGGCACTGTCCTCGTACTGGCAGAGCACGGCGCTCAGATTGCCGAGGACGCGGCCTATCAGGCGAGGCACGATGGCGTAGCGGGCGTGGGAGCGAGCCGACAGCCGGGCGTTGATGAGAAACACGGGCGCCGTGGCTGCCGTGCGCACCACCAGATTCGGCCACAGTTCCGTCTCCACCAGAACCAGCGCCCGCGGCCGCAGTTGCTTCAGGCAGCGATCCACGGCCCACGGGAAGTCGTAAGGCGCACGGCAATGCGCCACCGCGTCGCCAAAGAGCGCCCGAGCTCTCGCGGCACCGGCTGGCGTCATGGTCGTGACCAGAATCGGCACATCCGGCAAGCGACCATGCAACTCGCGGATCATCGGCGCGGCGCCAATGGTCTCTCCGGCAGACACGCAATGGAACCAAATGGCATTCTTCGGCAAATGGCTTGGCAGAATGCCGAACCGCTCCGGCATCCGAGCGGCGTACTCCGGTTCCGCGCGAGCCTTCCACCACAGCCGTCCCCACATCCAAGGCAGGGCGAGGGTGAGCAGAAGGTTGTAGAGGAACATCAGGCGTGGCTGGGGCCGGCGCGAAACCGCGGGTGCATTGCGGATGCAGCGTGCATCGACGGCAGTGTAGCAGGGCGCCGGGCCCGAGACCGCGCGAGGTTGGCCGGACGGTGAACGAGGCCGCGATCCATGTCGATGTGGCCTTTGTGGGAGGCGGCGTGGCCTCGCTGTGGCTTGCCTGTCTTGCGCAGAGCCTTGGTCTGTCCGTGGTTGTGATCGCACCGGCACCGCTGGGTGGCGAGCAGACGATGGCGTCGCAAGGGATCATCCACGGTGGCGCCAAGTACTCGCTTAACGGCAGCGCGAAAAAGGCCGGCCACCTGACGGCCATGCCGGCGCGCTGGCGGCGGTGCCTTGCGGGGAATGCCGTCGCTGGCAGCGGCGACCTCGACCTCAGCGGCGTCACCGTGCTGGCGGAGCATGTGGAACTGCGTGCCTGCACCCGCCGGGCTCGACTGCGTCAGCGCGCCGCGGCGCGGTTGCTGACGGGGGCAGCCAACACGCCCGCGCTGGCCAGCGGGGCAAACCGACTCCCCGACTTCGTGGTCGATGTGGAGAGCCTCATTGCGCGGCTTGTCGGTGGCATCGAAGGCTGTCTTCTGGCCGAGAAAGTCGGCCCGGAGCAGGTGCGGCGCGGTGACGAAGGAGTCGCCGGCATCCACCTCGCCACCACCACCGTCGTCGCACAGCGCTACGTCTTCGCCGCCGGGGCCGGCAATGTCGAGCTTGCGCCTCGACTCGGCTTTGGCACGAGCACGACCGTGCTGCGGCCCCTGCATCAGGCATGGGCCGTCGTCGAACACCCCCCGCCCACATTCGCCCATTGCCTCGTGCGTGCCTTCGGAACGGAGCCGGACCTGACAGTCACCACGCATGAAGCTGGCAACAAGACGGTCCTTTACCTCGGCGGTCATCTCGCAACCGCCGGGATTGCGCGAAGCGCCGACGACCAAATCGACGCCACCAAGCATGTCCTCGCACGCGCCCTGCCGCACCTCGATCTGACCCACGCCCGGTTCGGAACGGTGCGCGTGGCCCGCGCCGAACCGGCGCTCGCTGCGGCGCGCCGCACCGACGACGCCTTTCTCACAGCCCGCGGCAACGCCCTGCTCTGCTTCCCCGTCAAGCTCTCCCTGGCCCCGCGCCTGGGCGACCTCTTCCTTAATGAAGTGGCCGGCCTAAAACCTGTCGCACCGCCGCAGGCCGCTGCATGCGTCCTCCAAGGGAAACAAGACGCGCGAAGGCAAGCGGTCAAGCTGGCACGGCCGTGGGCCTAAAGCTGCCAAAGCGCCTGCTCGGGCGCACCGGCATGGAGGTGTCCATCCTTGGCCTCGGCACGGTCAAGTTCGGTCGCACCGCCGGCGCCCGTTACGCGGCACCGTTCGAGCTGCCGAGCGACGACGACATCGCCGAACTCCTGGCCACGGCCCAGTCCCTCGGCATCAACCTGCTCGACACCGCCCCCGCCTATGGCACCAGCGAAACCCGCCTCGGCGCGGCCCTCGCCGGGCAACGAGACGCCTGGATCATCGCCACCAAGACCGGCGAGGAGTTCGACGGCGTCAAGTCTCGGTTCGACTTCAGCGCCGACCACACGCTTCGAAGCGTCGAGCGCTCCCTTACGCGCCTCGCCACCGACCGCCTCGACATCGTGTCCATCCACAGCGACGGCCGCGATGTGGGCGACATCGAAGCTGCCGGCGCCATCCGCGCCCTGACCCGCCTGCGCGAGGAAGGCACCATCCGCGCCATCGGCTTCTCCGGCAAAACCCTTGCCGACGGCACCGCCGCGCTTGCCTTCGCCGACGTGCTGATGTGCACAGTCAACGCCAGCTATTCCGATGAGATACCACTGGTTCGAGCCGCCGCGGAGCAAGACATCGGCATTCTTGTGAAGAAACCCCTAGGGCGCGGGCTGCACCGCCCGGAGGCGCTGGCCGCCATCGCGGCCGTTCCGGGCGTCGCCTCGATACTCGTCGGCACGACAAGCGCCGATCACTTGGTGGAGAACGCGAACTCGCTGTGCGACGGCGCAAACGCGGGTTGACTCGCGAACCAAGCGCACGTGCCGGGTCGGGCTCAGGCGGAGCGGATGCTCTCCACGATGGCGCTCGTAGAGCAGTCTTCGATGAGGCTGAGGACCCGCACATCGCCGCCGTAGGTGCGCACGAAGTCGCCGCCAACCACCTCTTCTTCGGTGTAGTCACCGCCTTTGGCGAGCACGTCCGGGCGCACTTCGGCGAGCAGCGCCTCCGGGGTGTCTTCATCGAACGCCACCACCCAGTCCACGGACGAAAGGCCCTCAAGGACACGAGTGCGCCGCTCAAGGCGGTTGACCGGCCGACCCGCGCCCTTGAGGCGGCGAACCGAGGCATCGTCGTTGACGGCGACGATCAGGCGGTCGCCTAGCTTGCGTGCCTCGTCCAGGTAGCCGACATGGCCGGCGTGGAGGATGTCGAAGCAGCCGTTGGTGAAGACGATGCGCTGACCGCGACTGCGGGCGCGCGCCACCACGTCGAGAAGCTGTTGTCGCGAGACATAGCCGTGGTCCGGGCGTTCTTCTGACGCCAACGCCGAGTTGAGTTCCGGGAGCGTGACCGCAGCGGTGCCCACCTTCGTGCAGACGATCCCGCCGGCAACATTGGCGATGCGCGCGCTCTTGCGCCGCGACCAGCCGAGCGCGAGGCCGATGCCGAGGGTGGCCGCCACGGTGTCGCCGGCGCCGGTTTCGTCATAGACGTCCACGGGAACCGCGGGAATGTGCAGGTGCGAACCATCCGGCTCGAACAACGTCATGCCTTCGCTGCCTCGGGTGACCACCATGGCGTCGACGCCGGCGAAGTCCACCAGCGCCCGCGCGCGCGCCGGCAGGTCGGATTCGCGGGGCCAGAAGCCGACGGCCTTGCGGAACTCGCGGCGGTTGGGCTTCAGCACCGACACGCCGCGGTATTGGGCGAAGGGCTTGAACTTGGGATCGGCGATGATCGGGATGCGTCGCCGGCGGGCCGCGTCAACGATTGCCTGTGGATCGCGGATGGCGCCCTTGTCGTAATCCTCGACGACGAGGGCATCCGCCTTGCGGAAGTGCTGCTGGGCACGTTCCGCCACCTCTCGCGCCGCTGCGGCGGGAGTGGACGCCTCGAAATCGGTGCGCAGGAGCTGCTGGTGCTTGCTCACCACTCGCTGCTTGACCGCGGTGGGCCAGTCGTCAATGACGACAAGGTCTGTCTCGATATCTGCCGCATTCAGCATCTGCGTGATTGTGCGGCCGGCATCGTCATTGCCCACCGCGCCCACCAAGGTACAGCGGGCACCGAGCGAAACGACATTGAGCGCCACATTGGCCGCGCCGCCCGGGCGATCCTCGGTGGAATCGACCCGCACCACGGGAACAGGTGCCTCCTGCGACAGCCGCGTCGTCTCGCCGTATTGGTAGCGATCCAGCATGATGTCGCCCACCACAAGGACATGAACGGCGGAACCGGAAGGCAGTCGATGCGGCATCGGCAAATCGTAACACGCACCGCCGACAATCGGCCAACCGACGCGCCCTTTGTTCATCTTCCAAGGGCCGCGAAGGGGTTCGAATGGCGGCTTCCGCAAGCGCCACAAGCGCTGTTCCTGTGCAGTTCGTAGGGGACGGGCTTGTCCCGTCCCGGCGCGCCCTACCGGGCGCGTTGGCAGTTCGCTTGCGCGAACTGCTTCGCTTCGACGAGTTCCTCGTGTTGAATTCAAGACGGGCGGGGACAAGCCCCGCCCCTACAGGGGCATTTGGCTTGGCGGCACGCCTATGCGCTTCGTTTCGACACCAGTACGTCTTCCATCACCATGTATTGGAGGCCCGAGCGGGAGAACAGGCTCACCGCGTCGGCAGGGGTGCAGGCGATGGGTTCGCCGCGCAGGTTAAGGGACGTGTTGAGCACGACGGGCGTGCCGGTGAGCGTGCCCAAGCGTTCCAGGAGGGCGTGGTAGCGGGGGTTGGTGTCGCGGTCCACCACCTGCGGGCGCGCTGTGCCGTCTTCGTGCACCACTTGCCCAATCCGCTTGCGCCAGCCCTCGGCGATGTCGAACGTGATCGTCATGTACGGGGCCGGATGCGCTGAGCCAAGCACCTCCGGGGCGATGGTGGCGGTCAGGGACGGGCAGAACGGGCGCCAGCGCTCGCGGAACTTCACTTCGGCGTTGATGCGGTCGGCTATGCCGGTCGTTGACGGGGAGGCGAGGATGCTGCGGGCGCCGAGGGCGCGGGGGCCGAACTCCATGCGCCCCTGAAACCAGGCGACGGGATGCCCCTCGACCACGAGTTCCGCTGCCCGCCAGACGGGGTTTTCGAGGCGCTCCACCGTGAAGGAAGTTCCGGCCAAGGCGGCGAGGCAGTCTGCCGTGGTGAATGACGGGCCGAGATACGCGTGCTGCATGGGGCGCACGTTGTCGCCGGCCGCGATCGCGACGAAGACCGCCGCGCCGAGCGACGTGCCGGAGTCTCCCGCCGCCGGCTGCACGAACAGCTCATCGACGTCGGCCCGCGCGAGGATGCGTTGGTTCAGCTTGACGTTGAGTGCGCCGCCGCCGGCGAATGCCAGCCGCCGCGTGCGCGCCAGCGTCTCGGCAAGGTAGTGGTCGATCAGGTGCAGCACGGCCTCTTCGTATGCCGTCTGCATGGCTGCCGCGTAGTGGACGTAGGGTTCGTCGGCGGCGTCCCCCTCGCGCACCGGGCCCAGTTGCCGCACCAGCTCCTTGCCGAAGTAGCGTCCCTTGCCCTGATGTCGATGGCGGCGCCAGCCCACGGTGTTGACGAGGCGTGTGTCCACCTTCACTTGGCCGTCGCGGCAGCCGAGCAAGGGCCGGAAATCCACCCGGGATGCGTCGCCGTATGGCGCCATGCCCATCACGCGAAACTCGCCGTCGAGCATCTCGAAGCCGAGGTATTGCGTTAGCGCGCCGTAGGCCCCGGCCAGCGAGTCGGGGTCGTGGAACTCCTTGATCGTGCGAATGCGCGCACCTTCCCCAACACCGACGAAAGTCGTCGCGTACTCGCCCTTGCCATCGACGCCGAGAATCGCTGCGTCGCCGTCGAAGCCAGCCAGGTGATAGGCACTCGCCGCGTGCGCGAGATGGTGTCTGACTGGCAGGAACCGGGTACGCGACCAATCGACGCCGATCTCTTCGCCGGCCGCCATGGCACGACGGCGGTTGCGGCGGAAGCGACGGTTGCCGTTGAAGATGGCGTCGAGGGCCCGATCCGGCGCATACCAATGACGGCGGGCGTAGTGCCAGCGGCCCCGGTCGAACGGGGACACAGGCGCATAGGGAAACGCGACGGCCTGCACCGCGCTGGCATCGAGCCCGGCTTCACGCAGGCAATAGCGTGCCGCCTCGACCGCCATGCGCCCGTGGGCGTGCTTGTCGCCGACGAAGCGCTCCTCTTCCGCCGCGGCGACGATTACGCCGTCCACGAGCAGCGCCGCCGATGGGTCGTGCCCGAGAGCTCCAGACAGGCCCAAGACGATCACGTCGATGCGGCCTGCGCCGGCTGCCCACATGCGGAGTCGCCCACCGCGCTGCCATCGCCCTGCTTGTAGAGGAAACCGCTGAACGCCGCGAACAGCAGCGCTGTCGCATGCACCGCGAGGTACGACTCGGCGAAGCAGATGAGGGCAAAAAGCAACGGCATGGCCACGCCAATGCGCGCCCGCATCAGCGCGCTGCTATGGCCCCGCCGCCACGCCACGCGCAATTGCGCAACGAACAGCCAGCCGAGCGCCGCAAGGCCGAGGATTCCAAACTGCACCATCGCCATCACATACATGCCGTGCGGGTTGCTGCGGCGCCGAACGTCCAGGCCCCGGCTCGTCAGCGCCTCGTCGATTTGCCGTGGGAGGTCGCCCGTGCCAACGCCCACCAGCGGGTGTTCGAGGAACACGTCCATGCCCGCTGCGGCATAGGCGACCCGTTCTCCCACCGGCGACGCCGGATCGGCATCGAAGCTGCGCAAATCCGCCACCGCATCCGTCACGCCTGTCCGGAAGGCGTCGCTGGTCAGGAATGCGACCAGGAGCGCCGCGCCGGCGAGGCCCACCGCAGCTCCTGCGGCCGCCAAGTGCGCGACAATCCGCGTCGCTTCACGTGCGCTACCGGCGTCGCGGCGGCGCGAGACGAACTGCCAGCAGAGGATTGCCAGGGCGCCGAAGAACATCACGTGGCCGGCCCTGCCGGCGGTCATGAAGAGATTCATCGCCATCGCCACAAGCAGCACCGCCAAGGCCGCCTTGGCGACCGGCGGCAAGCGCCCAAACAACAGTCGCTCGGCCGCCAAATAGATCGCGAACGCGAGCAAGGGGCCATACACCACATGGGTTCCGAACGGCACCGGGTTGTCGATCGTCGCGCGGCCCCATGGTTCGAGCACGCCAAACCGGATGCAGAACGAGGCCGCGACGCAAACCGCCATGCTGAGGAGCAGCGCCCCAACATAGCGTCCGGCGTGGCCCGTGCGGGCGCTGAACAGGAACACCGGCAAGAGGAGGAACTTCCACTCCTTCTGTGTGGCGGCAAGTCCCTGCGCGAGATCAGCGCTCCACAGCAGGCCAACGACGTGCAGGCCGAAGAACCCAAGCGCCGCCAGCGCCACCGGGTTGCCGCGAAGCTCCTGCCAATCGGCGCGAAACCGGCGGCGCGCAAGCCAGGCCACGAGGAGCAATGCCGCGAGGATGTTGCTGCCGGCGGTGGTGATGGGGATGGTGAAGATGAGCGCGACCAGCAGGTGGCTTGGAAGGCGGTCCACGAAGGAACCGCCCATGCGCATGCGCTGCGACCGGACCGCCTTCATCCCCTACGGGCCCTCGCAGCCGTGTCCCTCTTGCCCTTTGCCTGAAGGCGCGCGGCCCTCTGCGCAACGGTGCGCCAGAAGCGCGGTCCTGAACGCAGCGCCCGAGCCGGCGAACCAGCGGTGTAATGGCGCAGGAATCGAAACTGGTCGGTCCTCGTTGCGCCCTCGTATGCAGCGGAGAAGGAAAGCGCCGCCAAGTCGCGCAGCAGCCAGCGTCGGGGAACCCGCCGCCGGAGGCCAGCACGGTGCAGGTCGATGAGCGCCAACTCCACCCGCCCGTCCTGCAGCGCGGTGGAGTTCGCCAGCACATGGTCGAAGTACAGGTCGCGGTGATTGACGCCGGCGTCATGCAAGGCCCGGACGAGGCGGGCAAGTTCCCGGGTGAGTTGCCAGCGCAGCGAAGGCGCCGGTGGATGGCCCCGCCAGCGTCCCGCCACCTCCGTGAGGCTCACGAAACCCTCGAGCGCATCGCACACGACGAAGGACTGTCTCGTTGCGGGGTTTGCGCCACGGACGCCGAACGCCGCCACCCGAGGCGCCCGAATGCCCACCTGGGCAAGTCGCCGGCAGGCGGCGCATTCATTGCCGGCATCCACGACGGGACGCTTTAGGGTGAGCAGATCTTCGAGAATCTGACGCCAGCCGACGCCCTCATGCATCTTCACGAAGTAGGCGCTGTCGCCGTCTTCCATGCGGAATGTGTGGCGGTTGTCGGCACGGCGAACCGTGTCCTTGGACATCCCTTCGAGCGCGGCGAACGGGTCGCCAGCCAGCGCACCGGCAAGATCGTCGCGCACCCAAACGGACATCGTCGCCCTCGGAGCTAGCGCCGTGGAAATGGCGCGGCCGCGCCATTTTACGGCGCGGGTCATGGGGACGCGGGCTCTGGCCTCCGAGGGATTTGCCTAGCGTTGGCAGAGCCTTCTTAGCCGCTCCGTTCGCGCTGCATCGCCGCCGAGGCCAGTCGCCACACCGCTTCGGGCGCGATCCCGGCGAGGCACGGCGGCACCGGCCGACTTGTCGCGACGGCATCGGGATGGCGGCAACGGCGCGACAGGCAAGGGGCGCATGGCAGCTCGGAGTTGAGGTTGACGGCGCGCTCGCCGAGACAACCGGTGCGCTGAGGGTCTGTGGGTCCGAACAGCATGACGGTGGGACGGCCCATCGCCGCGCCCAAATGCGCGAGCCCCGTATCCACCCCGACCACGAGCCTCGAGGCACCGAGCAGGTCGATGGCACCGGTGAGGTCCATGCGCTCGCACACCTCGGCCCTCGGCTCCGCATCGGCAATGCGTTCGGCGCGGGCGCGTTCGAGGGGGTCCTGCCAGAGCAAGGTGGGCGTCAGGCCCTCTGCAGCCGCGCGCCTTGCAATGTCGATCCAATGGCGCTCGGGCCACAGCTTCGTACTCCACGCCGCGCCGTGCAGCAGCACCGTATGGTCGCGGGTCGCACGGCCGCCCGCGATGCCGAAGTGCGGCGTTCCGGTTGGCACTTCGTAATCCATCGCTTGGGCGAACAGCGTCCGCAGCCGCATCGCGGCGTGGGCATGGCGAGGCACTTGCACACGGCGACGATAGGCCAACGTCGCCGCTCGCTCGCGGATACTGGTGCGGTCAAACCCGGCGCGCACGGTCCCCCTGGCCAAAAGCCCCACCAAGGCACTCTTGATCAATCCTTGCGCATCCAGCACGAGGTCATAGCGCCCCTTTCGCAGGTGCTGGCAGGCGGCGCGAATCTCGCCTAGGCAGCGCAACGGCTGGCGCCGCCAGCGTCGGATCGCCACCGGCACAATGGCATGAACGCCTTGCGCCAGCGCTGCCACCGGCTCGTAGGCTTCCTCCACCACCCAGTCGATGTGCGCGCCCTGCCGCACCGCATCGCGCACCGCCGGCAGCGTGTGCACCACGTCGCCCAGCGATGACATCTTGACGAGCAGCACTCTCATCGGGATGCCATCGCCAGGGGGTTCGCCGAGCCGCCATCGAACGCGCCGAGCCGCTCGAGCGCGGCCAGCACACGACCGGGACGGATGTGGCGCAGACAGTTCAAGTGACCGAGTGGACATTCGCGGGCGAAGCACGGTCGGCACGGCAGCTCTTCGGCGACGATCTCCGTGCGTTCGCCGAGCGGCGGCGTGAACGCGGGCGTGGTGGAGCCATAGATCGCCACCACCGGCACACCCAATGCCGCGGCCACGTGCATGAGCCCGGAGTCGTTGCTCACCACGGCGTGGGCCGCGGAGAGAAGATCCACGGCGTCGGTGAGGGAAGTCCGGCCGGCCAGATTGTGCGCCAGCGAACGACGGGCGATGCGTTCTGCCGCCTCGGCATCCGCAGTGCCGCCCAATAGCCACACGTCCGCGCCGCGGTCGCGGCAGGCCCGTGCCACATCCGCGAAGCACGCTTCGGGCCAGCGCTTGGCCGGGCCGTAAGTTGCACCCGGGCAGAGGGCAATGATCGTTCGATCGAGGGCAAGGCCCAGTTCCGCCGCCCGCTGCACCCTCGCCTTGGCGTCGGCAACCAAGCGCGGTGGCTCGGCGTCTGCGTCGGCAAGCGCCGCAAAGCGGTCCACCATGCGGGGCAGCTTCTGTGCATCCAAGACGCGGGCATCGGTGAGCAAAGCGCCCCGTGCCTCCTTGCGATAGCCAATCCGATGCGGAATGCGGGCAAAGGCGGGCACCAGCGCAGACTTGAAACTCCCCGGCAGCACGACCGCGCGCTCGAAACGCAAGCGCCTGAGGCGCATGGCGACGCGACTGCGCTCGCCGAAGTCGAGCCGACCGTGGCGAGTGCGAATGAGGTGCGATGCGACCACCCCGGGCATTCGCAGAGCCAGGTCGCGAGTCGCTCTCGGCGCCAGGCAATGCACCTCTGCACCGCGCCCTGCCAGTGCCGCCACCACCGTTTGCGACATCACCATGTCCCCCACCCAAGCGGGCGAGATCAGCAGCACCCTTTCGCGAGCGGTTGGCTGCAGGCCGGCCACATCCGCGTCCACGCTAGGAGGGCGCAGGGCCAGCGCTAGCGCGCCCCTGACGGGCGCGTTGGCAGTTCGCTGCGCGAACTGCTGGCCTTCGTGCTCGCATTCGCTCGCAACTCCGGCTAGGAGGCTGCGCCGCTTTTCTACAGCGCAGCCTCCTAACCCGACGCCACGCCATCGGCTTCCGGCACAAGCGCACCTGCGCCAACGAGCGTGTGCCATTCCGGGTGGGCATCCCGCTTGCCCCGCACCTGGTCGAAGTAGAGTGACTGCAGCTTCTCGGTCACTGGCCCCCTCTTGCCGCTGCCGATCCGCCGCCCGTCAAGTTCCCGAATCGGCAGCACTTCCGCGGCGGTGCCGGTGAAGAACGCCTCGTCGGCGATGTAGAACTCATCGCGAGTGATGCGCCGCTCGATCACCTCAAGGCCCTGCTCGCGGGCAAACACGAGGATGGTGTCGCGAGTGATGCCGGGCAGACACGACGTGAGTTCCGGCGTGTGGATCACGCCGTCTGCGACCATGAATACGTTTTCGCCGCTGCCTTCCGCCACGTAGCCCTCGTTGTCGAGCAGAAGCGCCTCGTCGCAGCCAGCGTCCACGGCCTCGCGCAGCGCCAGAATGGAGTTGATGTAGTTGCCGTTCGCCTTGGCCTTGCACATGGTGATGTTGACGTGGTGGCGCGTGTAGGACGAGGTGCGCACCGAGATGCCCCGCTCGCGGGACTCCGGGTCCATGTAGTCGGGCCACGGCCAGCACGCCATGGCGGCATGAACGCTCAAGCCCTCTGCCCGGAGGCCCATTGCCTCGGTGCCGAGCCAGACCACCGGCCGCAGATAGCCTTCGTCCAGGTCGTTGGCAACGAACACCTCGCACTGGGCGCGCTCGAGTTCCTCGCGCGCGAAGGGAATCTCGATGCGCATGATGTGGGCGGAGTCGAACAGCCGCTTGGTGTGTGCGCCCAGGCGGAAGATCTGCGTGCCGGCCGGGGTCCGGTACGCCCGCACCCCCTCAAACACGCCGACGCCGTAGTGCAGCGTGTGCGTGAGCACATGCACCTTCGCATCGCGCCAGGGCACGAGTTCGCCGTCGAGCCAAATCCAGCCGTCTCGATCCGCCAGGGTGCCTGTATCCATCTCGTCTCCACGTCCATGCGGCATCGGGGCAGCGAGCCGTCTTGCCGCCCAGCCGCCGCACCCATCCACGGCAGCCTACCCCGAACCTTAAGAAGCCTACGGGTTTGTGCAACTCGCCCCAAGTGCCGGCGCGCCAGAACCATCCCCGCCAATGCACTTGGGTGGAGCTTCACTATAGGATTGCGTCTTTCGCAAACCATCCGGGCGGCGCCCGCACCTATGGCCATTCCCGAACCCATCGACATGCTGCGCGAGCTGGTGGCGTCGCCTTCGGTGAGTTGCACCGATCCCGGCATCGACCAGAGCAATCTTGGGGTCGTGCATCAGCTCGCCGGCTGGCTGGAAGAGCTCGACTTCAAGGTCGACGTGCTGCCGATGCCGGACAAGCCCGGCAAGGCCAACCTCATCGCCACGCGGGGTGACGGGGAGGAGGCCGGGCTTGCGCTATGCGGCCACACCGACACCGTTCCCTACGACGAAGAGCTCTGGCAGTTCGATCCGTTCCAGGTCACCGAACGGGATTCGCGACTCTACGGCCTCGGCACCGCCGACATGAAGGGCTTTTTCCCCCTCGCGCTCGGGGCGGCGGTGCGCCATGCCGACAGCAGGCTCAAGCGTCCGCTGACGATCATCGCCACTGCCGATGAAGAGACCTCCATGGACGGCGCACGGTTTCTCGCCGAGCGCGGCATTGGCAGCGTCGGCGCCGCCGTCATCGGCGAGCCTACCGGCATGCGACCTGTGCGCGCGCACAAGGGCGTGGCGATGGTCGCCATCGACGTGGAAGGCTCGGCCGGGCATTCCTCCAACCCCGCCCTTGGCATCAACGCCCTCGATGCGATGCACGATGTGATGGCCGAGATCATCGCCTTCCGACGCGAACTGGCGCAGCGCAACGTGCATCTCGACTTCGATGTGCCGACACCGACGCTGAACCTCGGCTGCATGCACGCCGGCGACAATCCGAACCGCATCTGCGGCCACGCCCAACTCCTGATTGACCTGCGCGTGCTGCCGGGCATGGATGCGGAGGAAGTGATCGATGCGCTGCGCGCCCGCATCCAGAGCCGCGCGGGAGAAGCCGAGGTCACCGTGGAACCCATGTTCCGCCCGTTGGCGCCATTCGAGACCGCCGCTGAGGGGCGGCTGGTGCAGGACCTCGAGGGACTTTCCCGCAACGCCTGCGGCACCGTCGCCTTCGGCACGGAAGCGCCGTTCTATTCCCGGCTCGGCGTGGAGACGGTGGTGTTCGGCGCCGGCTCCATCGATCAGGCGCACCAGCCGAACGAATATCTCGAAACCGCACAGATTCCGCCCATGCTGGACATTCTCACCACGCTGATCGCCCGGCACTGCCTGTAGCGAAAATGCCGCCATGAGCGATCCGACGGACTGGCCCCGCGCCGACTGGTTTCGTGCTTCTGCGCCCTACATCCGCGCCCACCGGGGCCGGTTGTTCGTGGTGATGCTAGGGGCCGATGCGCTTGCAAGTCCTAACCTGCGCACCATCGTCCACGACCTTGCGCTGCTGCACGTGCTCGGGGTGCGGCTGACGCTCGTGCACGGCATCCCCGGCGACGGCGACGGGCCCACCAGCGCCGAAGAGCTGAGCGAGTTCGAACGCGAAGCCGGCGTCGCCCGTTCGACGCTCGAAGCCCTCTTCTCCACCGGCATTCCGCCGAGCCCATTGCGCAACAACCACGTGTCACTCGTGGGGGGCAACCTCGTCACCGCCATGCCGGCAGGGGTCGTGGCTGGCGTCGATCACATGGCGAGCGGCGCACCGCGCAAGATCCACGTCGGCGCCATCCGTTCCTTGCTCGACTCCGGCCATGTGGTGCTGCTCTCCCCCTTGGGCTACAGCGCCTCTGGCGCGGCGTACACCTTGCAGCCCGCCGAGCTCGCCGCCACGGCGGCGGTCGAACTCGGTGCCGACAAGCTCGTGGTGTTCGATGCGATCCCGCAGCTCTCGGGCATGAGCGACGTCACCGTGGAGGGGCTCGGCGAGCTGCTTGCCGAGGAAGGCGCGGAGGCAAACTACGGCAAGGCAACCATGGATCGGCTGCAGGCGCTGCTTGACGCCTGTCGGCGCGGCGTGCCGCGCGGACACCTTGTTGGCCACAACGCCGACGGTGCGCTGCTGCAGGAACTCTTCACCGCCGAGGGCGCCGGCACGCAGGTTGGCAGCGAGGACTACCGCGTCGTTCGTGACGCGACCGACGCGGACATCGGTGGCATCGTCGAGCTCATCACGCCGCTCGAACAGTCCGGTGCACTGGTGGCGCGGCCACGGGATCGAATCGAGCGCGAGATCGGCAACTTTCTGGTGGCGGAACTCGACGGCGCGCTCACCGGCTGCTGCGCCCTCTATCCGCTCGGCGGCGGCAACGCGGAACTCGCTTGCCTGGTTGGCGGCGAGGGTGTGGGCGACCGCCTGCTCAAGGCCGTCGTCGAACGCGCCAAGGCAACTGGCGTCGCGCGCCTGTTCGCCCTCACCACCCGCGCCGGCGACTGGTTTACCGAACGCGGTTTCGCGCCCGTGGACGTTGCGGCGCTTCCCGGCTCCCGCAAAGCCATGTACAACTACGCGCGCAACTCCAACGTCTTTTGTCTCACACTCCGCCAATCTGCCAAGGAATCGTCGCCATGACCGATCCCAAACGCCCCTATTCCTCCATCGTCGTCGACGGCGTGGAGCAGGCACCGAGCCGCGCCATGCTCTATCCCGTGGGCTTCACCCGCGAGGATTTCGCCAAGCCGCAAGTGGGCATTGCCTCCACCTGGTCGATGGTGACGCCGTGCAACATGCACATCAACGAACTCGCGGATGCGGCGGCGATGGGTGCCGACGAGGCCGGCGCCAAGAGCGTGCTGTTCAACACCATCACCGTCTCGGACGGCATCTCCATGGGCACGCCGGGGATGCGCTACTCCTTGGTGTCGCGGGAAGTGATCGCCGACTCCATCGAGACCGTGGTGGGCGCGCAGGGGTTCGACGGCTTCGTCACGATCGGCGGCTGCGACAAGAACATGCCGGCCTGCGCAATGGCCATGGCGCGGCTGGACCGGCCATCCGTCTTCGTCTATGGCGGCACCATCCAGACCGGCGAGGAGCGGCGCGATATCGTGTCGGTGTTCGAGGCCGTCGGCGGCCACGCCGCCGGCGCCGTCAGCGACGAAGAGCTTCTGGCGGTAGAGCAAACCGCCATTCCAGGCCCAGGCTCCTGCGCCGGCATGTACACGGCCAACACGATGGCCTCCGCCATCGAGGCGCTCGGGCTGTCGCTGCCGAACTCCTCCGCGCAGGAAGCCGTGAGCCAGAGCAAGCGCGAGGATGCATACCAAGCTGGCGCGGCAGTCGCAGAGCTGGTGCGACGCGGCATCAAACCATCGGACATTCTGTCGATGGAGGCATTCGAGAACGCCATCACGGTGGTGACGGCGCTCGAAGGCTCCACCAACGCAGTGCTGCATCTGCTCGCCATCGCCCATGCCGCTGGCATCGATCTTTCCATCGACGATTTCACCCGCATCGGCGCCAAGACGCCGGTGCTGGCAGACATGCGCCCGGCCGGCAACTACGCCATGTCGGAACTCATCGAAATCGGCGGCATCCAGCCCCTGATGAAGACCCTGCTCGACGCCGGTCTCCTGCATGGCGACTGCCCGACCGTAACCGGCCGCACGCTGGCCGAGAATCTCGCCGACGTCGCGCCCTATCCCGACAGCCAGAAGATCATCCGCCCCCTGGACAACCCCATCAAGCCGGACGGCCACCTCGTCATCCTGCGCGGCAACATGGCCCCAGAAGGCGCGGTGGCCAAGATCACCGGCAACGAAGGGCTCACCTTCACCGGCACCGCACGGGTTTTCCACGGCGAGGAAGCCGGCATGAAGGCGATCATGGACGGCACGGTGCAGAAGGGCGACGTGGTCGTTATCCGCTACGAAGGCCCCCGAGGCGGCCCCGGAATGCGCGAAATGCTGAGCCCCACCGGCGCCATCATGGGCCGGGGCCTCGCCCGCGACGTGGCCCTCATCACCGACGGCCGCTTCTCCGGCGGCTCCCACGGCTTCGTCATCGGCCACGTCACCCCGGAAGCCTACGACGGGGGTCCCATTGGTCTGGTCGAAGACGGCGACCGCATCACCGTCGATGCACAAGGGCGCGAGATCAACCTGCACGTGAGCGACGAGGAACTCGCCGCCCGCCGCGCCCGCTGGCAACGCCCCGCCGACTACACCGAACGCGGCACCCTCGCCAAGTACGCGCGGCTCGTGACCTCCGCCTCGGAAGGTGCCGTCACAGACAAGTTCTGAACGGCCCTTCGGAGGGAGAGCATTCTGCCTTCCCTAGTGCACCGTCAGGCGCACCAACTATGCACTCACCAAAGGACGCGTCTGTCGGTGCCCTAGCAACCCGGAATGCCTTCCCCGTAAGCCGTTTTTCCGGCGCTCGTTTCCCGCCTGTGGAAGCGTTCGATTGGACTACGGTGGGCAGACCACCCAAACAGCCGCCCGCTTGAACGCCTTCTTGATTGCCCTGGTCTTCTTCCCGACCACTTCCACATGCGCTGGATCGCGGTCCGTCGGACGCCTCACAATAGCCTGACCTAGTTCCCTCACTTGGCCCACCCTCAGTGCCACCAGACCATATCCATCGTATCCAGCGAGAGCATCGTCCTCCGACATGCCTGCAGCACTTAACAGACCTGCCGCCGACGCGGACATTCCCGTTCCATCGGACGAGTCCGAAAAAGCGCCAGTGCTGACTTCCGTGACGCCCGTGTTCTCGTTACGAATGATCCAATCCGGATGCACCCGTCGAAGCAGCGTCTCGTCGTCCGATACCGTAAGGTCGTCGCACTGGGGCATTTAGCCATCCCGGCCTTCCTGGGCACGCTCGCCAAGCAGGCGCACGTACTTTGTCAGTAGCGTCAGGTCGAAGCTAAGTACCTCTTCGTACTCTGGTAGCTCCCCTAGCAGGTCCTCAAAGGAAACCTCCATTTCCGTGTCGGACAGCATCAGCACCTCAAGCTCAATGCCGTGCGAATGCCATTCAAGCTGAATGCTCCCCTCCGGGGTGGGTACAAGCGTGGGGGCCGGAGCTCGGTCGTCGGCGACTGCCTGAATCAGATCGCACGCGGCTACGATCCTAGCCCGACTGATGGGCGGCGCCCCATATGAGTCCCAATCCTCTTGAAGCGCCGCAATCCTCGCCAACTGCTCTGCCGCACTCCCCAGCCAGGCTGCCGGTCGAACCGTTAGGGCCGTCGAACTTGGTCGATTGGGGGACGGCAACTGAAGCACATGCCGTCTTGCGGGATTCGCTCCTATCGGACTTAGCTCCCGGACAAACGCGCCCGTTTCCACGGTTGCGCGCGCAGCATCGTCGTGCCATCTGAAGGCCAGCATCACTCGATCTCCCATTCTTGTCGCATCGCCGGCGAGGTCGATGCGGCGAAGTACCTCACGATTGACTCACGGCCCAAGTCCAAGAAGGCCAATGCATCTTCAGCCGAGTTCGTACCGGGATGCCCCCTCGCGGTCAGGTGGTACTGAATCACCGATTCTCCACCGACCTGACCAGGTCCGATCTCCGCATAGAGGCGCCCCTTGAACTCGTTCTCTGCGGTCATCCTGAAGCTCTGCCGGAGCTGGAATCCCTCCAAGGACACCGCCGTAGAACCTGTTTCGACGGGGTCGTACAGACAGAACGCGTGGTGCATGTCATCCGGCCGAGTCCAAACCCCCTCGACGGTTCTGATTTGGTTGAAGTAGGAAACCTCACACTGGAGCACGTTGACGTCGCCGATGCCCTCATCGCGCACAAAGTCGCAAAACGCCTGATAGTCATGCTCGAAATTCGGCCTGATGTGGTCTTCGTACCTTGGATAGCGATCCTCGGTACCACTTTTTCGCCAGTTTCGCGTAAAGCGGTCGTGTTGAATCTGGATGAGTTCACGCCGCTCCGAGTCTAGGAGCCATATTCGGGGCCGGGGTGGATCTGTGCTGATGACCAGTTCCTGGCCGACGTGCACCCCATCCCTTTCAATCGGGATTGGCGGCAACGGGGGCTGTTCCTCAACGATCGGAAATCGCTTTCGGAGCCGACCCCAAAACTGCCCGATATGTGCAGCTGTTAAGTCGGGAAGGGACTCGAATTGCACCGAAAGTGCCACCTCATGCAGCGGCGGCTTGCGAAAACTCGGCAGCGGACGATCAGCTCCCGCGGTCACGGGCTCACAACTCGCACAAGCAAAGCGGCTGTTCGACGGGCTCCCACACACCAGAGAATACCCCAAGGTAGCCAGTTCTGCACAACTTGGGCACCGGTTACCCACAGCCTACGAACATGTCCGTCAATCCGGGGGGGGGAGGGGCGATCCACTCGTTGAGGCACGGCCCCGACCTCACGCAAAGGAGAGCCGACCAAAGCCGGTCCGGGGGAGAACGTCGCGCCGTCGCTCGCGCGCCAAGGCATCGTTGGCCAAGGCTTGACGCACCTTGCCTCGGTTCTCCACGCTGCGTCGCGGCAACACAATGCGCCTTACAACCGGCTCGCGGCTCCTTGCTAGTTCCGTTCGGCGGTATCTCGCGACGGGCAGTTGACGGTTGGAGCGTTCGGGATTTGGAGGGCTGCTTCCTGATGCCCGGGAGGATCCGTTTGACGCCTTGATAGTCGCATGGGGACGCTGGCGGCGGCGGCCCGGACGTGCGGGCAAGGGCCGGCGTCGCGTTCCCTCTGGACGTGGCCCTTGCGCATTCGAGTGCGCTATCCAAGTTTGGGCAGCAGCCGGACGAGGCGGATCAGGTTGTGGCGAACACGATCGACTGCACGTACGCCTTGAACGCCGGCAGACTCGGCGGCACAGGCCCAGGCCCAAGCAGCTCTTCAGGTACGAGATGCCGGCCTCGACGCCGGCGCGGAAGTTGCGCAGCTGGCGCCGGATCCACGACGGCGGCGACATCTGTTCCTCCCTCAGGCCGCGGATCTTCTGGAACACCGCGTGCCTCACGCCGAGCGCCTTCGCCGCCTCAAGGTTCTCGCGCGAGGCGTAGCCGCCGTCGGACGCCGCGTGGGTCGGTGCCGCGCCCCAGCGCGCCACGGCGCTCCAGCATCGGCAGGCAGCGGACGCTGTCGGTCGGGTTGCCGTCCTCCACCACCACGTCCAGCGCCAGCCCGCTGCGACCCGTTGCCAGGTTCAGCTTGTGGCCGTAACGCGAGCGGCGACCGCCCTTGTCGACCATGTCCGTGTGCGGCTCAAATTCACCCCACGACCTTCTCCTGCCCCGCCGCGCTGCGTCCGAACCTCCAGCCCAACGCTTCGCCAAAACAGAGGTGGTCCCGGAACGACGCCGTCACCACGCCGAACGCTTCCCGCCCCTGAACAGCCGCGTCAGGACCCGAAACTCGTCCCACAGCAGCTAACTGTCCGATGGGCTCCAGGATGCTCGTCCGCGTCACCGTGCTGCCCACCCGAACCCGCTCCCCGGACCCCACCCCGACGACCGGGCGTTCGTCTGAAGCGCCGACTTGCACCGAGGGCGCAGCGCGTCCACCCGCGCGAACCTCCGCCCAAAGCGAGAGTTTCGCAGCAGGAACGCCAGGCCCCGGAACGTCTCCTGCCGAAGCCGCTTTAGCAGCGCACAGCGCGGAACCGTCTTGCACAGACCCCCACGGCCCGACCCCGGCCGTACTCCCGCCAAGATCCGACGCCACATCCTCAAGGAGCTCCGCGTGCGCGTCCAACCACAAAGACATCCGATCCAGGTCGTCCCCGCCCCGGCGGCCGACGGCACCCGGATGGAAAGCCTCAACCTGTGTGACTCGTCTCTAGCGGATTGCACATCCGGCGGACTCGGTTCCGTGGCTCATTGGGGAACGAACCAATGATTAGCTGATCCGCCGGTGCCACACGCGCACAAAGGACCTTTTCCGTTCAATCAGTCCGTTGTGGAACTGACGGACAGGACCTCGTCAACAGTGGAACTCACAGTCAGGGCTGCGCAACGCCCTGATCTGGCGATAGGTCACCAGTTTACCGCTTGCCACGGCTCGGACGATAAGCCAGCCCTAGTGCACTATATGCCCTCTGCCGGACCTTGAAATCGACATCATGCGCGTTCAAGTGATGCTGGGTTGCCAATGACAAGAGACGGCGCACTGCCGCGCTACCGTCTTCATCAAGAGTCCGCAATAGTTCCTCCAAATGATTGACATCGCTATGGCGGAGCATCGCGGAAGCCTCCAGAAGAACAAGGAAGTCAAGAAGTAAATACGCCGGTGTTGCCGCCGATCGGCACACATCGCCAACGATTTCCCGCAGTTCCGGCTTGGCAACCGTGATCGCAGTCCTGTGCATGGTGCCGCACATCGCCCAGAAAAACAACATCCGGGCCTCCCTTCGAACATGCTCCTCCCATTCGGCCCCAACTGTTCGATCAAGCTTTTCATCCCGCCTAAGTACTTCCACCAAATACTCCTCCGCGCCGCTAACATTCTCCGGGTTGACAAGCTCGCTTACGAGACGAAGCCCGGCCTCAGTTATCGTCTCGACGATATCTTTCAGCCTCGCGCGCGTGAAACTGCCGTATTTGTTGCGCAGAATCTGTCCGAGTATATCCATGTTCTTAAGGAGCCGGTAAAACTCATTGCGGTAGTCGTTTGCTTCTGCTTCGGTGTGCGAATCGACCGCAAGATCGTCATCTTCCATATCCTCTTGCCTATCTCTGTGCGCCCTAATCTGTCGCCGTGAATCTTCAACCGACCGCGTTGCTATCGCACGTGGGATTTCGGCTACAACACCGCTGAATGCGCGCATTTCATCCTTGGTCAATGTGGCAGGTGTCACGTCGTCAAGCGCCTCCATCGTATGGATTAGCACGGTATCCGTCAAGTCTTCGTCTCTTGTGTGGTGGATGGCAAATATGAGTATGTATTTGTTCTCCTCCAAAAAGCTACGACGGGCTATCAGGTCGAACTCTTGCCTTCGGTCGTCATAGTAGTGGGCGAAGTATCGCCCTAGAAAGAAATAGTATACGTAAGGATATCGAAATTTCAAGGCGCCCTCTTGATGTCCCCGGTCAAACATAGTCCGCTCTGCGATCAACCTATTTGTCAAGCTATCGCTGATTACAAATTCTTCAAGATACCCTTGATGGAAGGCGTGATACCGGTCAGCAGTATATGGTACGTCGCGATGCCGGAACATGTCGAAGGACAGGTGTGTGAGATAATTGAATGCACTGTCGAAAGCGTGTGCATGCAGCCCGCTACGGGCCATTTGGGCCGTAATCAATGCATGGTAGCAATGTCCATAAGCGGAAATCTCAGTGCCTTCCCCTTGGCGGAGTTCAGATGACTGGAGGATAGTTAGCACATAAAAAGGATACCGTGGTACGATTTTACGGTTGAGAATGACGGAGTTGACTAGGTTTTCGATCTTATCCACTTCGTGGTGATCGGGTGCTTGGCCGTTGCCGAGGCGCAGCCAGTTGGTGATAAGCGCTTCTTGTTGTTCATGGCGTAGAGGACGGATTTCCAAATGGGTGTAGTTGGCTACCAAGGGTTCATCTCTATAGTACGCGAGGTAATGATCCGTTGATACAGTCACCAGGATGCGGTCGAACACGCTCTCTGCATAGTCAATGAATGTCAGGGGTGTTTGGTCAGATAGTCCGTCGATTATCAAGGTCTTGTTGGGCCGATTGAACCATGATGCGAATTCGCCCGCAAACTGATCTCCAAATGATGCCTGTATTGTTTGCTCATGTCGCCGTTTGCTTTGAATGTCGTCGCCAGTGAGGTAGAGAACCGGTTGGTCCTGGGAGGACAGGCGGACAAAGATATGGGTGGCGAGACCGGTCTTGCCGCTTTGGTCCTCGCCACGGATCAGTACGCGGTTGCGCTTTTGCCAGACTTGCTCCGGCTCTTCGATGCGGGACTCGGTGTCACCGTCGAACCGGAGTAGGTTTGGAAACACGAAAATCTCATCGGATCTGATGTCTGAACGGTGCTTGGATATGAACCCAGTGCGACGGATGTTCTCGAGGAACGGGGGCCGTATTGTTAGTCGTCGGGCGTCTACGGCGCGCTTTACGCCTTCATAAATCTCATGTAGGGCGGTGTTCCTGTTAGACGAAAGGTCGAGCGGATGTCCATTGTTGGGTAATGCAAGGATATCCTTGAGGCGATCGTCGTCTCGCCATGCACAGGTGGTGACGATGATCGGGAGAACCGTTACGCCTTGTGCCTGTCGGAGTTCAAGGCTGCGGGTCAGTTCCGCCTGGCAAGCGTTCGAGGCGAGAAAGCTGGCGCTGAGCAGGAAGGCAATTATGTCGGAATCGGCCAGGTTGGCTTCTATTTCGGGCGTTAGGTCTTGGCCAGGTACGATCTTGCCATCGTACCATTCGCTGATCGATCCACTCTGGCGCAGAGGTGCCAGATGCCGTTCGACATCTTGGCGAACCGAGTCGTCGGCATGGCAATAGCTATAAAATAGCTTCATCGTATCACGCCCCATCTGTTTGACTTTGCGTCCGCATGGATAGCAGGGAGCTGTTGTCGATATGGACATAGGGCAGGACAAAGCGACGAGTGCATGATGGAATCGACCGTGTGCAGGAGGCCGGAGATTAATGGAAATCTAATGTCTGTCAAGCGACGCGGGACACGTGGTAGCCCCTCCACATGGGAACTCCCGCCCCGTGGTTTCTCCTTGGCTAAATGAAACTCGTCCCACACTGCCCTCCTCCCGGACATGCACTTCTCCCCGACACACAGCGGTCATGGCCTGGGGCGGCCACCCCGAAGCTATGAAATGCTGGTACAGTGGGCGTTCGGTTGCCAGCAGGGAAGCCCAATGGTGACGCACATTCCCGCCGACACCCGAGCGAGGGTAGTGCGCCAGGCCAGAAACCGGGACGCGCATCGCACGCCCGACGTCCCCGCAGCAGGCGCGGGCTCGTGCCGCTAACGGCCGGCGCTTCTGGAGCCGGGCAGGCTTGTCGCTGCCTGACAGATGCGATCTGACCACGGGAATTCTACAGCAAACATCTCGTCCTACATCCCGCGGACATTTCGCACGCCGGCGGCGGCCTCGCCGGCCGGAGGATGCAGCTGCAAACCTTCCCAATGAGCTCGTGCAAGGGGACCAGCGATTATCGGACCCGGTTCGCCCGTGCATCACTCCCGTTCGTCGGCTGCCGCACACTCCCAACGCGCCAGCGTAGAACATCGCCCACTCGACCGTAGGGCGAGAGCTTCGTGTTTCGGCTAGGCAGCTTTTCTGGTAGGCAGTTTCCGAAGTTACTGTTACCAAATTGGCGCAGCGAGAACGAGCGTGGAACTGTACCAAGGTGCTGCCGGCCACCTCACGGGCATCGTAGCATCCGAAGAATGCGGGAAAGCGAGTCCGGTAGTCGGCGAGTAGCCCCTTACACCGCTTCTTCGGCGGCTTAACGACTCCGCAAGGTGGCCATAGGATGCCGCAGTCGGCGCGTCTTCCGCTATGAACGCGCTTTTGTCGCGGCGATGCCGCTCGATGAGGATGACCGAGTGCGCATCGGTTCATCCCCACTCCACCCTAATCTGTTCCTGAAATGCAAGGCCATCCGTGCCTTGTCGGATGCCGGCCGTCCGGACGATTACATCGCCAAGCGTTCCAGCAGGCTCAGGGGCCGTGTGACGAAGCCTCAACTCGCGAACGGCCAGACACACTAGATCGGCCAGCGAAACACGGCGACGCTCCGCCTCTCGATCCAACCAAGACTTCTCGCTCGTCGTCAGTTCCACGGTCGTTCTTGACATGGCACGCGCCTCCTTTCGCTGGCGGGGTTGGGTTCAAACAAAGGCCACAAAGCTACCGCCCTTCCTTTTGAGAAGCGGCATCCGGCACGTCAAGCTCTCGTAGTCCCGTCCCTAAGGGCTGTCGCGGGGGCGAGGCGCTACGGTTTCGGTCGTTTCGGACGAGCAGCCGAGAGTCGTCTCAAAGGCTCAATGACAGAGGTGGGAGGAGGTGTCGGTCTCCTTGCGCGGCGGCACTCGGCGTCCTGCCGTGGAAACTAGGCACGGACGTAGCAACAACGAGGCGCACCTACGCAGTTGGATCCTGCGCTGGCGACTACAAGGGGAACCAAACGAGCAGCGAGTGCGACAGACGACCCAGTGGCGCTACAGGTCCGTGTCGCCGATGTGCGAGATCTGATGCAGTTGCGTGCGACTTGTATGGTCTGTGGCGGCCCAAGGGTGCCGGCGGGTGGTTTTGCCGTATGCTTGGCCGCCCTGCTCGCCGGTTCTGGCGGTGGCGCAGGTCTTGAGGAAGAAGCAGCAGTTCAGGCATCCGAAAAGGGGAACTCCTTGGTCTCCTTCCCAGAACGGAAATAGGATTTGAACACACAGAACAGCGCACCCGTCATCGTCGCGAGTGGTCTAGGCCACACCTACAAGGGTGGCCATACGGCGCTTGTTGGCGTCGACCTTGAGCTTGGGGCGGGGCTCTTCGGGTTGCTCGGGCCCAATGGCGCTGGCAAAAGCACGCTCATGCGCATCCTCTGTACTCTCCTCGAACCGACCGAGGGTCGGGCTAGCGTGTTTGGGCACGATGTGGTGCAGGAGCGACAGGCGGTACGAGGCCAGATTGGCTACCTGCCGCAGGATTTCGGTGGCTGGCGGCTGCATCGAGTGGAAGAGGTGCTCGACACGCTGGCGCGTCTTTCGGGGATGCGCGAGAAGGCTGAGCGACGTGAACGCGTTGCGGAGGTGCTGGAAGCGGTTGGCTTGTCCGAGGCGGCGCATCGGAAGGTGAAGAAACTGTCGGGAGGCATGGTGCGGCGCCTGGGAGTGGCGCAGGCGCTGGTGCACGAGCCGCCCGTTTTGGTGGTGGACGAGCCTACCGTGGGTCTCGACCCCGAAGAGCGCATGCGGTTTCGCCAGTTGATGGCTCGGCTTGGGCGTGACCGCACCATCCTGCTTTCCACGCACATCGTTGCGGACTTGGGCGGCGGCTGTCGTGAGCTGGCGTTGCTCGATGCCGGTGAGGTGGTGTTCAAGGGCACGCCCGGTGAACTCGTGCAGCAAGCGCACGGCAAGGTGTTCGAGACGAAGGCGAGCGCGGCCGATGCCGAGCGGATTGAGACGCAGCATGAAGTGGTTTCGCGTCGGGTCGTGCAAGGTGGCGTGGAACTCAGGTTCGTTGCCGCAGACGCGCCGACCGGCACCACGCCCGTGACATCGCCGACCTTGGAGGAGTCTTATCTCGCCTTCATGGCAGCCCGAGGCCGTTCCGAAGCCGCGCGCCAGGACGAACCGGAGGGTGACCCAGCGGAAGGTACGGATGACACCGCCGAAGGGGCCGACAAATGATGCGCCCTGCCACAATCCTTGCAGTCGCGGTTGCCGAGATGCGCTCGGCACGCCGCCTTGCCCGCACGTGGATCTTCGCGGTGCTGTCGCTCTTGGTGGCCACCATCGCTTTCGGCTATTTCTCCGTCATCCACGGCATGGCGTCCGGCTATTCAGCCACGGCCGGGTTCGTCGGGGCCCGCTTCCTCATCAGCGCGATGGGCTTTTATCTCTTGTGGATCATGCTATTGGGAATGATCTTCCTCGCCTTCGACCTGCGCTCGCGCGACACCCGAGAGCGGGTGGCCGAGGTGCTGGACGCGCGCCCATTGAGCAACCTCGAACTCCTGGTCGGTCGGCTCCTGGGGCTTGTCGTGGTGGGCTGGGTGCCGATGCTGGTGCTGGCGGCGCTGGTGCAGTCGTTCGGGCTCATCGCCGTGGGCACCGATCTTTGGTTTGGCGAGCCGTTGGAACGCGGTTCGCTAATCGCCTTTGTGCTGGCGGAGGCGCTGCCCTCCCTCATTCTCTGGTGCGCGATCGTGATGCTGCTGACGGTGCTGTTGCGCAACCGGCTGGTCACGGCACTGGTGGCGCTGGTGTTGGTCGCCACACCCATCGTGGCGTTGACGCTGGTGCCGGCCTACATGAGCCCCGTTGTTTCCTTCGTGGCAACGCCGTCGCAGTTCCCTTCCGACATCCTCGCAACCACCGCCACGAGCCTCACGCCGCAGACGATGTCGCATCGTCTGGCGATGCTCTTGCTCGCCGCCGGGTTCGTGCTGTGGGCGGCAGCGCTGTATCCGCGTCGGGACGACGCCTCTCGACCGGTGCAACTCGGGGCTGGGGGCGTCCTCGTTGTGGCGGCGCTTGGCATTGGCGTCGCTCTCGCGATCCAGGCCGGTGCGGGATTGCGCGACCGGGAAGCGTGGCTGGCAGCACACGAAGTGCATCGAGACACCGCACACGCCGACTTGGCGGCGCTGGCGGGCACCGTGCAAGTGGACCCGGGTTCCAATCTCGCCATCGACGTCGAGCTCACCTTCACCGCGCCGCCCGGTTCGCCGAGCGAACTGGTCTTCAGCCTGAACCCGGGCCTTGAGGTGACGGAAGCTCTGCTCGATGGTCAGCCCGTCGCGCATCGGCACGAGCTCGGGCTGCTCCTGATTGAGCCATCGAGGCCCCTCTCGGCAGCTTCCGAGCATGTCCTTACGGTGGTCGCTTCGGGCACCCCCAACTCTTGGTTTGGCCATCTGGACGCCGTCGTGGAACCGTGGAAGCAGACGGGGCAAGACAATCAGATTCAAGTGCTCGGCACCGAGTCCATCGTGTTCGAGGACGAGTACGCAGCCTTGCTGCCGGGCGCTCGCTGGCTGCCGCACCCAGGCGGCAATGTCACGCCGGCTGTATATGGCGCGCATCGACGCGATACCTTCGATCTCGACCTCACGGTGGAAGTGCCCGATGGCTGGCTGGTCGCCGGGCCTGGGCTGCGGGAGGAACTTGCCGAGGGACGATTCCGCTTCCGCCCACCAGCGCCTGTGCCGGCGTTTGCCTTGGTGGTGGGACGCTTCGAGCGTCGCGCCGTGGAGGTTGCCGGCATCACCTTCGAACTGTTGCTCGACGAAGCGCACACTCGCAATCTCGCCGTGTTTGACGAAGCCGCCGACGCCGTTGCCGGGCGCTTGACCGAGATCTTCGACGAGGCGGCGAGTCTCGGATTGCCTTATCCCTATCGCGGCCTTTCGCTGGTAGAGGTGCCGACGACCCTGCGCAGCTACGGCGGTGGTTGGCGCATGGACACGGCACTGGCGCAGCCGGGCCTCATGCTGATGCGAGAGACGAGCTGGCCCACGGCGCGTTTCGAGTTCTGGTTCGAAATCATCTCAAGCCGCGAGGGCATGGAGGCGGAGCACGAGGGCGGCGTGCCGGAAGCCAAGGTGCGCGGCCTCGAACGGTTCTTCGAGAATGATGTCGGCGGCGGCAACATATTTCTTGGGGTGGCGCGCAACTTTCTGGGCTTTCAGACGGCGGCGGCCGGCCCCGGTGCCCCGGCGCTGGACTTCGTCGCGGAAACGCTGCTGATGCGGCTCCTGAGCGACCGCGACGGGCATTTCTCCGCCCACATCTTCGCCTCCGGCGACAGCTTCGGCGGCGTCATGGCGCAGACGATGACGACGTTGCTCGGGGGGGAAGGCGAAGACTCCATCGTCGATTCGGTGGCGACTGCAGCGAGCGATCAGCCGTCGGTGTGGGACCGCGCATTGGGCGCGCCACTGAGCGAGCTTGATGTCTGGGAGGATCCGGCCAAGGCATTCAATGTCATCACGCTGAAGGGTCGCGCCATCGCCACCGTGCTGCTCGACGACCTAGGTCGCGAAGGCGCCGCAGCGATGCTCGCGGAACTGCGCCGTCGCCATGCCGGTGGCACTTTCACGGCGGAGGACTTCCACGCCGCAGCGGCGGCGAGCGGTGCGGACATCACCTCGCTCCTCGGCGACTGGCTCGACGACGAAGCCATGCCCGGTTTCATCGCCTCGAACGTATCGGTGGTTCGGCTAAGGGACGACGAGCTTGGCAAGCCTCGATACCAGATTCGCCTCATCGTGCAGAACGGCGAGCCGGCGCCGGGCCTCGCGCGGGTGCGCTTCTCGACGCGGCAGTCGGCGGAGGAAGAGGCCAACTGGATTGCCGGCGATCCGCTCAGGATTCCCGGCAACTCTGCGGTGGAGGTGGGCCTCATCGCCGGTGGTGTGCCACAAGCGGTGGAACTCGAGCCTTACCTATCCCTTAATCGCGACGCGGTTGCGCTCAAGCTGCCGGAAGTGGATCAAGAGAACACGGTGGACGACGAGCCATTCGTGGGCGCACGGCCTGTCGAAGGGCCGTTGCCGGGGGGGGATCCGCGCGAGATCATCGTCGACGACCTTGATCCCGGCTTTGCCGTGGCGAGCACGGAGGCCGAAGGGGATGGCGTTCGGGTCGGCGGCGGGTTGCAGTTCAGCATGGGTTTCGGGCCGGAGGCGGATGTTGACCAAGGCTTGCCCACCTACCAGTCGTTCACCGCGGCACCGACCGGCTTCTCGCGCCAAGCCGCGTCTTCGGCTTGGGGCCGATACCGTCACACCATCGCCCGGGCCACCACCGGTCAAGGCAACCACGCCGCCACGTTCGCCGCCGAACTGCCGGAGTCTGGCCGCTGGCGCCTCGCCTACCACTTGCCGGCCATGTCGGGAAGCAGTGGCGCGGTATCCGCTAGGGCGGCTCGAGGTGCGGTGGTCGTGTCCGCGTCCACAGGAGGCTCTGGCGCCTACTTCGGTCGCCAGGGGACCTACGACATTGCCTTGGAATCGGCGGGGGAGTCGCAGGACGTGGAGTTTGATGCCTCGGTGGCAGAGTCTGGCTGGAACGATTTGGGCGAGTTTGACCTGCCGGCCGGCGAGGTTCGAGTGAAGGTCACCAATTCCACGTCGGGCCGGACGGTGGTGGCGGACGCCGTCCGCTGGACGCCGGCGAACGGGTAGCAGCGCTTTGTTGCAGTCGAATGGGAGTGCCCGCGGGCGGGTCGCCAAGGCGGCTTGTGCGCTTGTGCCCGTCGTGGCGTTGCTGCTTGGCTGTGGCGGACCCGCCGACACTGGCGAGGTCGCGTTCCGCATCCCGGTGGAAGTGGTGGAGATCGGCACCGGCGATGTCGAGGACTTGGTGCTCACCACCGGCACCCTGAGACCACCGGAAGTGGTCACTTTGAACATCGAGGCGCCGGGCTACCTGCAGATCGGCCGCGACGCAGCGGGCGAGCGGCTGGTGGAGGGGGCACAGGTGACCCAAGGGCAAACCATCGCCCAGGTGACCGGCGAGGATGCCCGTCTGCACGCCCGCATCGATTCCACGAGACGAACCCTCAGCAATGCCGGCGCGGAACTCGAACGGCGCCGAGAGCTGTTCGAGGGGGGGCTGGTTGCGGAGGAGGAACTTCGCCAGAGCGAGGTTGCCTACGAGAATGCCCTCTACGAATTCGAGCGCAGCAAGCTCAACGCATCCAAGGCGACACTCGTCACACCCATCGACGGCGTGCTGCTGACGCTCGCCCGCAACAACGCCGGCCTGCCGCTGGCGGACGGTCAATTGGTGGCGCCCGGCTTTCAGGTGGCGCGCATCGCCGCGCTGGACCCACTGATCGCAGACGTGGACCTCGTCGGGCCGGAACTCGCCAAGGTGCGGCCCGGTCTCGATGTGCGCGTCCGCCACTATGCCTTCGCCGCCGCGGGTCTCACCGGCAAGGTGCTGCGTCTGGCGCCGGAGATGAATGCCACCACGCACACCTTCCGCGCCGAGGTGGCGGTGGACAACGCCGCGCAATTGCTGCGCCCCGGCATGTTCGTGGAGGTCACCATCATCGCCGAGCAGCGCCTGGAAGTACCGGTGGCGCCCCGCGAGTCGGTGGCGTCCCGCGCCGGCAAGAGCGTGGTCTTCGTGCTCGACGGCCAGCGCGTCAGCCGCCGCGAGGTCGCCTTGGGACTCGGCAACGACGCCGTGGTGGAAGTGGTGGACGGCCTCGCCGCCGGCGACCGAATCGTGGTGCGCGGGCTGGAAACGCTGACCGACGGGACGCGAGTGCGCGTGGTCGATTCCTGACCTGCTCGCTTTGGGGCACTCGCGCCGATGAGTTGCTTGGGGGTCCCATAAACACGGAGGACTGAGTTGTTCGAGTCGCTCGCCGCGCTCGCCACGCGCCGCCCCGTAGCCATCAGCGTCTTTGCCTTGGCCGTGGCCTTGGTGGGGGTGCTGTCTTGGCGCGAGTTGCCGGTGGATCTCCTGCCGGACCTCGAAAGCCCCACCGTGGTGGTGTCGGTGCGCTCCGGCAACCGGCCGCCGGTGGAGATGGAGCAGCTCTATGGCCGCCCGGTGGAACAGCTTCTGTTCACTGTGCGCGGCATTCGCGAGATCAGCCAAGTGGCGCGCACCGGTCGGCTCATCGTCACGGTCACCTTCGATTGGGACACCGATCCAGACCTCGGCCTGATCGACGTGCAGAAGGCGGTGGGTCCGCTCGAAGCCGATCCCGAAGTCAACGAAGTGCTGGTGCGCCGGTTCGACCCCCGGCAGTCGCCCATCCTCACCCTCGGCTTGGTGGCACGCTCCGGCCAGCCTGATCTCGCGGAACTCCGCCGCCTCGCCCGCCGGCAGGTTGCACCGGCCTTGGAGCGGCTCGCCGGCGTTGCCGAAGCGCGCATCACCGGCGGGCGAGAGGAAGAGGTGCGGGTTCTGGCCGACCGCTACCGCATGGACGCGTTTAGCGTTTCCCTCAAGCAACTCGAAGATCGCTTGCAGGCCGAGAACGTGGACATATCCGCCGGCACGCTGGAGGAGGGCAGCCAGGTCTTCGTCGTCCGCGGCATGTCCCGCTTCCGCACCGCCGACGATGTGGCGAATGTGGTGGTGCGCTATCTCACCGACGGATCAGGGGGGCGCCGCAACGCCGTCCGCGTTTCCGACATCGCCGAAGTGCAAATGGTGGCGCGGGAGATCGACCACCTGGTTCGGGTGGACGGCACCGAGGGCGTCGGCGTTGCCATCTACAAGGAGGCCGGTACCAACACGGTGGCCGTATCGGAGACGGTGCAAGAGGCGCTCACGGGCATCGCCCGAGACTTGCCCAACGTCGAGGTGCGCGAGATTGTCGATGAAGCCGCCTTGGTGGTGGACGCACTCGACGATCTCGAAACCGCCGCCATCGCCGGCATCGTCCTCGCCGTTCTGGTGCTGGCGGTGTTCCTGCGCTCCGCCGGAGCGACCTTGGTGGTTGCGACCGCCGTGCCGGTGTCCATCTTCGCGGCTTTGTTCCTGATGCGGCTTGGCGATCGCAGCTTGAACATCGTCACCCTAGGCGGCCTGGCACTCGGTGCCGGGATGCTGGTCGACAACGCTATCGTCGTGGTGGAGTCAATCTATCGACGACTCGCCGAGGTGCGCGAGCAAGGCGGCGACGCCGGCGAAATGTCGCAGGCAGCCATCGACGCAGCGGTGGCGCAAGGCACCGGACGGGTGGCCGGTGCCATCACCGCAACGACGCTCACCACCTGCGTCGTGTTTCTGCCGGTGCTGTTCGTGGAAGGGCTGGCGGCACGGCTCATCGACGGCATCGCCTTCGCCGTGGTGGTGTCGCTCTTGGCCTCGCTGGCGGTGGCGGTGTTCCTGATTCCTGCGCTTGGACGCTGGTTTCTGCGCCCTGAACGGGCAAGGCCCGGTGCTGCCGGTGGTTCCGAGGAACCCAAGGGCCTGCTTCAGCGCGCCTATTCCCCGAGCGCGTCGGATGTGGCTGGCGTGCGAGTGCGTCTTGAGCAGTTGGTCTCTGCGTTGCTGCGACGACCGTTCTTGGTGGTGTTGGCGGCGGCGGCGCTCGCCGCGGTCGCCATCGCGGGCCTCGCTCGCCTCGGCACCGAACTGCTGCCGCCGGCAGACCCGCGCCAGTTCTCCGTGCGGGTGGTGGGGCCGTCGGCACAGCGCGTCGAATCCACTTCGCGGGCGGTGGAGGGAATCGAATCGCTCATCCGCGATGCCGGCGCCGACTCCCTTGCCGCCATGCTGGCGGAAGTAGGCCGCCTGCCGGAGGATGACCGGCTCATTCGCACCGAGCTCACGGAGGAAAACACGGCCAGAGTCATCGTGCGCATGACGGCCGGCGGCCCGACCGGGCGTCAGTTGGCGACCCGCTTGGGGCCGGAACTCGAAGGCATGGAAGGTACCGACGTCACCTGGGAGGTGGAAGGTTCTGCGCTCGCGGATGCCTTGGGTGGGGGCGGGCCGCCGATCACCGTGGAGGTTTCCGGCAACGCCATCACCGAGCTTCGGCGCGCCGCCAGCCGCGTCAAGGAGCGCTTGGACGCAACGCCTGAAGTGTGGAACGCCCGGTCGTCGTTTGAAGGCGGGCCGCCCGAGCTTCGGCTCACCTTGGACCGCGCCCTTGCTGACGCCTACGGGATTGATCTCACCGCCCTGTCGCGAGTGGTCGAGTCGAGCCTCGACGGCCGCATCGCGACTACGCTGACCCAAGGTGACGAGGAACATCCGGTCACCATCCGCCTGCCGACGCCGCGCCGGGATGCCCTCAGCGATGTGGTCTTCCGCGCCGCCGATGGCCGCCAGATCGCCCTCGGCTCGGTGGCGCAGTTCAACGAGGTGGAAGGTGCGCGGGAGATTTTCCGCCGCGATCAACGCCGCACGGCGCAGGTGACCGCCCAAGTGGCAGATGGGTTTTCGCAGCCCGAAGCCATAGCGGCAGTGCGTGCCGCGCTTATCGATGCGCCGTTGCCGCCCGGCATCACCACGAAGCTGCGCGGCGACGAGGAAGAGCGCGCCCGCACCTTCGGCGAGCTGCAACTGGCCGGCGTGCTGGCTCTGGTGCTGGTGCTGATGGTGCTGGCGAGCGCGTTCGAGTCTCTCAAGCATCCCATTACCGTGCTGGCGTCCATTCCCCTCGCGCTGATCGGCGTGGCGGTGGTGCTGGTGCCGATGGCCGCTCCCTTGGGCGTGATGGCCATGCTGGGGCTGATCGTCCTTGCTGGCGTCGCGGTGAACGACGCGGTGCTGCTCTTGGCGACCGCCCGGCAACTCATGGCCGACGGTATTGAACGCAAGCTGGCCTTGGCCCTGGCATCCGGTGTGCGCCTAAGACCCATCGTGATGACCACCCTCACCACCGCGCTAGCCCTGACGCCCCTCGTGTTCGGCACCGGCGAAGGCGCAGAGCTGCGCGCCCCTATGGCGCTCACCATCATCGGCGGCATCATTGCCTCCACCGTGGGCTCGCTCCTGGTGCTGCCTTGCC
The DNA here is from genome assembly GCA_028824555.1 of Gammaproteobacteria bacterium. Taxonomy (GTDB): domain Bacteria; phylum Pseudomonadota; class Gammaproteobacteria; order Pseudomonadales; family Azotimanducaceae; genus VXYL01. The sequence continues at coordinate 34,064 of JAPPDJ010000176.1, forward strand.
TCTACCTCCTGCTCGACGATCTGGGTCTCCCGGCATGGCTGCGACGCCAACCGAAAACCGCGCGGGACGTAGCTTCATGAAGTCGCCGCCGCGCATGGCGAAGCCGCACCGATTGAGTGCTTTGGCTAGAGCCTCAGGCGGGAGGCGCAGAACCGCCTGCGCGCCTTGCGGCGCGATGGAGGGCGAGACGCCCTCCCTCCAGCGATGCCGAGTCACCGACGCGCAGGCAACAGGCCTGATGGACCCTCGGAGGGAAGGCATCCTGCCTTCCCCAGGCGCCGATAGGCGCCTTTTCATCGGCACAATGAAGTGCGCTGGCGCGCAGGGAAGGCAGGATGCCTTCCCTCCGACGCTTTCGCTTCGAGCTAAATTAATCAAGCATCAACGCGTTACGAGCTTTGTTCATTGCGAGGCGATGGCATGAGCGATGTGGGAGCCACACGCCCCTCGTGGATCCCCTCGGTGCGGAGGATCAACTTTGGCGCCATGTTGGACCTGCCCGTGCGGCGGCCCGTGGCTGTGTCGATGGTGTATCTCGGCATTGTGCTGCTCGGCGTCGTCGGCTGGCAGCGGATGCCGGTGGAGCTTTTTCCCAACCTGAGTGGCGATGCGCTGACGGTGAGCTTCAGCCGGCCTGGCAGCGAACCGCATGTGGTGGAGCGCGAAATCCTGCTGCCACTCCACGCACGCGTGTCCGGGTTGCCCTTGGTGGCCGAGAGCTGGGGCCAAGTGCGCGGTTCCGGCGGCAGCTATCGGGTGCGATTCGAGCCGAGCGCCGACATCAAGGTGCGCCAGCTCGAACTCGGCCGCATCGCCGCAGCGATTCAGCGCGAACAGCCGCGCAACACGCGCATCGACGTTTCCGCCAACGACGCCTCCGCCTTCGGCACCTTCGTGATGACGGTCCACATTGCCGGCGGCGATGGCGACCGCAATGCGCTGCACGATCTGGTGGAGGAGCTCATCGTGCCCCGCTTCGCCGCCGTGCCGGGGGTGAGCGAAGCCCTCGTCAGTGGAGGCGCCGGGCGGCAGGTGCTGGTGCGCGTGGACCCGAACCGCACGGCAGCCTTCGGCGTCACCACGGACGACGTGATCGCCGCCGTGCAGCGGAACGTCGGACGGCTTGCCTATCTCGGCAATCTTGAGGACGAGAACGGCCGCACCGACATCGTCCTCGACGGACGCCCGGCCAGCCTCGACGCACTGGCCGAAGTGCGAGTCGCCGACGGCAAGGAAGTGAAGCTCGGCCATGTCGCGGCGCTGGAACACGGCACGGCACAGGCGCGTTCGCTGTTCCGGGTCAACGCGGAGCCGGCCGTGGGCGTGTTCATTTTTCAGGAAGACACCGCCAATCTCGTGCGCCTCGGCAAGGAGTTGCGCGAGCGGGTGGCGCTCTTGCGCGACGAGCTCCGGCCCTTGGGGCTCGATCTCGTCATTGGCTCCGACGCGGCGCAAGAGGTGGAGGATCAGCTAGGCCGGCTGGTGCAGCTCGGCGCCACCGGCTACCTCATCGCCTTGGGCGTCCTGTTCCTGTTCCTGCGGCAATGGCGTGCCGTGGCGGTGGTGGGCGTGGCCGTCCCGATAAGCCTGCTCGGCGCGCTGGCGCTGCTCTTCCTGCTGGGCCAGACGCTCAATCTCATCAGCCTCTTGGGGCTCACGCTTGCGGTTGGCCTTTTGGTGGACAATAGCGTGGTGGTCTATGAAGCCACGCAGCGGGGGCTCGAACGGGGCGCCGCGCCGGCGGAAGCGGTACGCCGCGGGCTCGGTCGCACCGCCCGCGCCATCGTCGCTGCCAGCCTCACCACTGCGGTGGTGTTCCTCGTGTTGGTGCTGGTGCCCGTCGCGAGCCCCCAGTTTCGAACTCTGTTCGAGATCGTTGCCATCGCCTTCCTGCTGCCGCTCGGTTCCTCCCTGCTGGTGGCACTGGGGTTGGTGCCGCTGCTGGCACACCGGCTGGCGTCCTCTGCCGCCGTAAGGGAAGTGCAGGCGGCGCGGTTCCGGCGCGAGGCGCAAGGCGGACTGGCGCGGCCCAACCCAGCGCGCCTGTACTTCACCGGGGTCGTTGCCGGCGCGCTGAGGCGACCTGCGGGCTGGGTCGCCGGCGTCGTCCTCGCATTTCTGGTGACGCTCTTGATCGCCGTGCCGTGGGTGTTGGTGCGCACCGGTTCGTCGCCCGCTGCGGAAACCGATTCCGTGGAACTGGTGGCGCGCTTTCGCGCCGGCGCGAGTTCGGTGCAGGCGATGAGTGGCGCGGTGGAACGCATCGAGCGCGCCGTGCTCGCCATCGAGGGCGTCGAAACGGTGGAGGCACGCATCGAAGAAGACGGCGCCTCCATCACCGTGCATCTGCTGGATGCGGAAGAACGCCCCACCACCACCAACGCCGCCCGCGTGCGCGACGTGGCGGAGTCGGCGACGCGCGATGGCCTTTATCTGCTGCGCCCTGGCGAAGGCGAGTTCGAACAGGACGGCGGTGCCGGCGGCGAGGGCCTGGAAGGGGGTCCCGCGCGGATTGTCTTGTCCGGACCAGACAGCCGCACCCTGGAACGGCTGGCGCGAGACGTGCGCTTGCGCCTCGAGAGCGTGCCTTGGGTGGACAAGGCCTGGCCCGGAGTGTCGCCGGGCATGGACGAAATCTGGGTGCAGCCCAACCGCCGCGCCTTCGAGGCCTTTGGCCTGACGCTCGACGACGTGCTGCCCGTGCTGCAACTTGCCGGCCGCGAAGGGCAGCGCAATCGCAACGGTTATGTGCTGCCGAGTGGCCGCGAGGTGCCGGTGGTGGTCGAGCGGGCCAGCGCTCGGGACTCTGACCTTGGCCTCGGCGATGTCGCTTCCATGCGGGTCACCACGGACAGCGGCGTGTTTCCGGTGATGGCTCTGGCCGAAGTGCAGCGGATGCCGCCGCAACCCACCATCGCCCACCACAACGGGCGGCGCGAATTAAGCGTCTTCTACACGCTCGACCGGCAAGCGCCGGAGACCGGACCGGCGCGGGTTGCCATCGAAGACGACATCGCCGAGTCGGTGCGCTCGGTATCGAGACCGGATGGCTACACCGTCGAGGTGGGCGCCGCCGACGAAGACAGTGTCACGGACTGGCTCAAGTCCGTCCTGGTGCCGGCGGTGTTGCTGCTGTTCCTGGTGCTGGCCATGACCTTCGAGTCGCTGACCATGCCGGTGCTGGTGCTGCTGGCGCTGCCGCTGACGTTGTTGGGCGCGGCGTGGATCCTCGTCATTTCCGACACACCGCTCGGCTTCACCAGCGTGCTCGGCGCGCTGGTGCTGTTCGGCCTCACCGTCAACCCGGCCATCCTGCTCGTGGATCGGATGCAGCGCAAGGCGCTCGACGCCGGTTGGTCGGCAGGGGCTGCGGCTTTTTCCGCGGTGCGAGAGCGCACCCGCCCGGTGCTGATGACCTCCGCTACCACCATCGCCAGCCTTTGGCCGCTGGCTCTCGTGACGGGTCGCGAGAACGAGATGTGGCCGCCCTTCGCCACGATCGTCATCGGCGGTCTCGTCACCTCCACGTTGCTGACGCTGCTCGTGATTCCGGTGGGCTACATCCTGCTGCGTCGACTCGATGTGTTGTTCGGCCGGGTGGGCCCTTGGCTGATGATCGGCTGGCTCGGTGCCACCGCGGCCGTCATGGCGCCGCTGATCCTCACGGAGGTGCTGGCAAGCCTGCTCTGGCAGGTGGTGATCACGCTGCTCGTGGGCGGCGCATTGCTGGCTGTGGCAGTGATGCTGTTCCGGCGACCTGATCGAATCGAACCCGACTGTTCGGCGGGGCCGCCGGCGTTGGAGGTGCGCTATCTGCACAAAGTCTATGGCTTGCCCGGCCCGTTGCGCCACGCCGTGCGCGCCCCGCGTGATTTCGTCAACGCCGTGCGCGCCCGGGGCGGCGAACCCCTCGCCCGGGCGGAAGCCGCCGCTCGCCTGCTGCCCTTGGCGTTGCTGGGGGCGGGAAGTCTCGCGCTCGCCGTCCTCGTGGGCGGCGGCGCCTGGAAACTGGTGTTTGGGCTCATGGCTGCGGGCTTCGTGGCGCAGGGCATTCGCTCGGTCCGGGTCTGGCGCGTGGGACATGCCAGGGCTGCCGAAACCTCAGGCATCGAAGGCTTGTTAGCTGCGCTGACGCCGTGGCTGGCGCTCGCAGCCTATGTGCTGACGCTGGTGGTGATGCCGCTCGTCATGGGAGAGGCTGCTCGCGCCAGTCTCGTCTGGCCGGCGTTCGGCAGCCTCGCAGTGGCCCTAGTGCAGTTCGCCCGACGCAGCGCCGTGCGGCAGCAACGAGGACTGCTGTCACCTCGCGCCCAAGACGGTCCCTTGCGCCATCCGCGTACGCTCCTGCGCGGCTGGGCGCGGCAGCTCGCAGGGCTCGACTTGCCGGTAGAGCAAGTCACGGCTCTGTCGTCGGTCGCATTCCGCATCGAGCGCGGCATGGTGGGCGTCTTGGGACCCAATGGCGCCGGCAAGACCACCCTGCTGCGCCAGCTCGCCGGCATCCTCGACCCCACCCGCGGCACCATTCGCCTCGGGGGTGTGCCATTGCCGCGCATCCAGCGCCACCTGGCGCGCTGGGTCGGTTACCTTCCGCAGGATTCCGGGCTTCCGGCCGGCATGTCGCCGCGCGAATACCTGCTCTATTTCGCGGCGCTCTACGACATTCCGGCAACGGAACGCACGGCCCGCGTCGAGTACCTGCTGCGGGAAGTGGGGCTTGCGGACAAGGTGGACGACCGCATCGGCTCGCTCTCGGGCGGGATGCGCCAGCGCGTCGCCGTGGCGCGCACGCTGCTGCGCCTGCCGCCGGTCATCATGGTGGACGAACCCACCGCCGGCCTCGACCCACGCGAACGCATCCGCTTTCGCAATCTCTTGGCGAGCTTGGCCCGTGAGCGCATCGTGCTGTTCTCCACCCATGTGGTGGAGGACGTGGCCGTGGCGTGCGAACGGGTGCTGGTGCTGGCGCGGGGCCGCCTCGTGTTCGACGGCGTGCCGGGGGAGCTCGCGGAAGTGGCGCGCGGGCGCGCTTGGGAGCTTGCAGCACCGGCGGACGAGGACTTCGCGCTGCCACCAGGTGCGGTGCTCGCGGAAGAGGCGCCCGGAGAGCCCGGAATGGTGAAGCGGCGCGTTCTCGCGGATTCGCCGCCTAGAGCCGATGCGCGGGCCATCGAAGCGGGGTTGGAGGACGGCTATCTCTGGCTCATCGGCAACACTCGTGCAACGGAGCCTCCCGCAGAAGCGGACGACGCTACCGACGTTGCGGAAGGCGACGCTGTGCCCTTGCCACCGGGAGCGCCGACATGAAGGGCCAACTGCAACTGTGGCGTCTGGCCGCCATCGCCACCGCCGGCCACCGCTTCTGGCTGCTGCCGCTCTTGCCTCTGGTATGGCTGGTGTTGAGCGCTCTCATGGTGCTGGTCGGCTTCGACACGCCGTACGGGCCGGCCTCGGCACAGGTTGAGTTGATCGGCTTCCCGCTGACCATGCTGGCCGTGTTTCTAGGCTTGCGCGTCATCGCCGGCGAAGTCGACGGCCGAACGCTGGAGATCGCCTACACCGTGCCGGGGGGCTGCGAGCGGGTCTGGTGGGCCAAGCTGGTGGGTGCCTGGAGCATTCTGCTGGTGGCCCTGGCCCTCTTGGGCATTGCCACGTGGATCTTCTTCACCCGCTATTCGCCATGGGCACTCTACGGGGCCCTGCAAGGCGCTACGTTCTACCTTGTGTTCGCCATGGCCATGGCCGCCCTGCTCCGCAGCGAAGTCGCCGGCGCCATGGCCACCGCCGCCGTCCTCGCCTTCAACATGCTGATCCAAGGCGCCCCCATCTCCCCCATGTGGAACCCAGACGCCCAAAGCCAAGACCCGACTGAACTCCTTGCCCGAACCCTCCAAAACCGCGTCGGCGTCGCCTTGGCCATCGCTGCGATCCTGGCCTTGGCCTTCATGCGCGCGGGCCGGCGCGAGCGGATGCTTGGGGGGTGACGTGACTCTCCGCTGCGAGCAACTCGCGGTCGCCAGGCCGGCCCCTGCCACGCAAGCGTGGCGCCAGCCCTTCCGGCCTAGGCTGCTGGGGCCCGTCCACTGCGGGAGGATCAGAGTGGCGACGCGCTGAGTGTGTTCGCAGAAGGCTGTGCTTCGGGGGTCGCTTGAGATTGGGCTGCGGGGCTTTTGGGCGCGGCGTTGGCGGGTTCGCTGGCGACTGCGGTTTCGCTCGGCCAGAGGCGAGGCTCAATCGTGTTAAAGAGGCCGAGCGCGACGAGGAGGGCCAAGATGAGAAACGTGTACCGACTCGTCGTGTCAAGCTTGCTGGCCAGCGCTTCGACCTTGGCCTCAAGACCAGTGAACTTGCCCTCCAATCCCTCGAACTTGCCCTCCAGCCCCTCGAACTTGGTGTCCAGCGCATCGAACCGGGCGTTTACGCCCTCGAACCTCGCGTTCACGCCCTCGAATCTGGCATCCACCACCTGGAACTTCGCGAGCATCTCAGTTCGGAGTTCCGTGATGGCGGCCTTGAGGTCCTGCTTTGTCACCAGCGCCACAAGAACCGTTGCCTTCGGACAACGCTTCTTGCCCCAGCCCAAGCCGTCCTGGCGAGGAGTTCGTCGCCCCGGGCGCGCGCTGTCGCGTTGGCCACTCGGTCTTCCACTCCGGCGTCCTTGAGGCGCGTTGCGTATCTTTCGGTGTCGATCACGTTCGCGTTCATTGGCCGCTTTTGTTGGTTGGGGAACATACCACTATGCACGATCCGGGACGAATCCCAGTGTAGGACATCGTCCATCGCGAAGTGGGAAATGGCTGGCGCACCGCAGGAGCGCGCGTCGGCAGCTCGCTCGCGGGCCTTCGCAGGTAAGGTGGGATGCCTTCCCTCCAGCGGCCCGTCTGCCCGAGGAAGGGCCTTCCGCGGGGGAGAGGTTCCGCCCCCGCTGAAGGTCTGGTGGCTTGGTCCGAGCCCTACCGCAGCTCCCCGGGCGGCCGCGTCATGAGTTCCTCGATCCACGCCTGAAACTCCTCGATGCCCTTGCGTGGACCGACGTATATCCGGTGCGGCGCCCTGAGCTGCCAAACGTGGCCATTCGGGAGACTTGCTTCCCCTTCTGCGACATCCTCGAACCAATCCCCAGCGCCAAAGACGCCGTAGAGAGCCGCGACCTGATCCCAGCTCGAGCGGCCGCGGAAGCTCTCGCCGAAGTAGCGGAAGTAGGCCTCGCGCACGGGGTTTTCGAACGACGCGTATTGCAGTGCTGCCCCCGTGCGCACGCTGCCGCCGAAGTCGGTGATGGCGAGAGGCGTGGGCCAGTCGGTGACGACCCGCTGCGTCACATCCACGAGATTGTGGCGAACGAGGTTGAAGCCGTCGTTGTGGCGTCCGCCCATGACGACAAGCTGGCGCACCTTCGCGGCCACCAGCCGTGGTTCCTCGCGGAGCAGCACGTCGAGGTTGTTGAGGAAGCCGACGCTGACGATGGTGACGGCGCCGTCCGGTTGGCTGCCGAGCACGCTTCGGTACAGATCAAGAGAATCTGGAGTGGCCTCGTGGCCAAGGTCATGCGGGAATGCCGCCACATGGTCGAGATAGCGCGACGGGTCCGGTGCGTGCAAATCGCCGCCGAAGGTGCCGATCGGAATGTCGCCTCGTCCATACCATGTGTTGATGGCAGCGATCGCCGCCGCGCCACTTCGGTGCGTCTCGTTGAAGCTGACGGCCAGGAGCTCCGCCTTGCCTGCGTCCGCCAGCGCGTGCAGCACGGCTAACGCGCCGACATCGTCGACGTCGTAGGTCATGTCGGTCTCGAAGATGATCTTGCCCGGTGCAGCGTTCATTGGCGGCTCCCGCGTTGGTTGTGGCGCCTCTCCGGGGGCTGCCCCGAGTGCCGTCAAGGCACCCGCGACGACCGCGAGCCACGTCGGGCGACCCCGCCAAACCCCTCGCTCGGCTCGCGGCCTGGCCCCAGTCTCCGCCTCCCTGCGACCGTCGCTCACTCCTCAGCCACGTCCGCTTCCGCCAGACGCAGCACCAGATCGCGCATCGTCACCATGCCGACGATGTTGCGGTCGTGGTCGATGGCGACGCCGCGAGAGAGGTCGAACTGCACGAGCAGTCGCACGGCGTAGCGGGCGAGCATGTCCGAGCGCAGGGTGAGAATGGGCTTCGACATGACCTCGTACACGTTGGTGCGATCGAGCGGCCGGTTCTCGGCGATCACCTTGCGGGCGATGTCGGCGACGACGACGAGGCCGTACTCATCGCCGTCGTGGCGTCGCGCCACCACGAGCGAACTCACGGCATGGCGCCGCATGGCCTCCACAGCGTCCGCCACCGTCGCGAGTCCATCGACGCTGTGAATGTCGGCCGTCATCACATCGGCTACCCGGAGGGTGTTGTTCATGGCCCGCCCCCCTACAGCCGATATACGCGCGCCGCCGTTCCGTAGAACATCGCGTGCTTTTCGTCCTCGGTGAAGTCGGCGACGATCTTCTTGAGCCCGTTGAAGAGCACCTGATAGGAAATCGACAGGCGATCCACCGGAAAGTTGCTCTCGAACATGCAGCGGTCTGGCCCGAAGCACTCGATCGTGTGCAGGTAGTAGCGCCGTTGCGCAGCGGCGAATTCGTCCGAGGTGGGCGGACGTTCGGCGCGGTCCCAGCCGAAGCCGTTGTCCGGCATGGCGAGACCGCCGATCTTGGCGACCACATTCGGGCACCCGGCGATTGCGGCGATGTCCTCCTTCCACTGCGCGAAGATCTCCTCCTGACGGCCGGCATAGGCGCCGACGCCCAAGGGCGTGCCGAAGTGGTCGAGCACCATCGTCGTCTCTGGGCAGGCGCGGGCGAGCTCGAGATAGTCGCGATTCTGGTGAAAGAAGTGCCAGGTGTCGTAGGTGTAGCCGAGCCGGCCCAAGGTGCGTACGCCGGTGCGGAAGTCCTCGCGCGGGTAGGGGCAGGGCCAGCCGCGACCGGCATTGGTCAGGGTGCCGGTGGAGTCGCTCGGCCCCGCATGACGGATGCCACGAAAAAGGCCGTTGCCGGCGCTCTCGTGGGCGGCGAGCACCTCTTCGACCGCATCGCCCCGGGTCAGATCGGCATGGCTGACGATGCCGGCGATGGTGGCGCGGCCTGCCGCCTTCGCGCTCTCGGCCGCGACACCGGCGACGTACTCGGTCTCGCCCACCGGGCGCAAGTGCTCGGGGCCGTCGGTGCGGTAGCCGGAGTGGCAGTCCACGAACACCGTCTTCTCGATGTTGTGCCCGGAGCCCGTGTCGGCCCAGAGGTCTTCGAGCACGTAGCGGCGCCAGTTGCCGGCCGTTTCCCACATGTGGTGGTGCGGATCGACGATTGGCCGATCGGGTTCGATGATTTCCTCGGTGACCGAGGCAAGCCATTCGTCGGAACCGGGCTTTGGCATGGCTGGCATTCCTTGCTTTTGGAGCGGACGGGCATGGTACGACGATTCAAAGCGTAGAATCGCCGGCGATGGACGGCGAGACGACGGTGCGCTCCCTGTTGACGGGGAAGACCAGCGACTTCCTCAAGATCGGAGTGGGCGCTGCCGGGCGCGGAGACTTGGCGACCTTGCAGGCAGTACTTGCGGTGCAGCCAGACTGGATCACACGGATCGGCTCCCACGGCCGCACGATGCTCTGGGAAGCGGCATACCGCGGCCGGCTAGAAACCGTGGCGCATCTCGCCGAGCGTGGCGCTGACATCGAGGCGCGCGGCTGTCACTTCACGCCGCTCCTGGTGGAGATCAGCCCCTATTGCGCTGCGCGCCATCGCAAGCACGAGGCGGTGGCGGAGTTGCTTCTCGCTCGCGGCGCCTTGGTCGACATCCTCACCCATGCTTATCTCGGCGACGGCGACAGCGTGGCAGCGCGGCTCGATGACGATCCAGCGCTTGCCACCGCCGAGGTGCCGCAACACGACCCCAACGTCCGCGCCACGGTGCTGCATTACGCGGTTGCGGCAGGGCATCTCGACATCGTTCGGATGCTGCTCGCACGCGGGGCGAAGCCGGCGCCCTATTCGCTTTGGCTCACCCGCTTCGCCATCTGGCGCGAACGCGCCGACATCCTGCGCGAACTCATCGGTGCCGGGATGCCGGTCGAACCGCAGGCTGTTCCCCGCGCCGGAGTCCGTAGCCGTGACGTGCTCGATGTATTGTCTGCCGCCGGCGTCGCGGACGACCCCGACCGTGCCGAGGGTGGCTGGCCGCCCATTGTCTTTCAGTCGCGCGGCGACCGAGGCGGCAGCGTCGAACGAGTGCGCGACCTGATCGAACGCGGGGCGGACGTGAATGTCACCAACCACAAGGAGCAGACTGCACTCCATTGCGCCGCCAAGGCCGGCTTCGTGGACATCGTGGAGCTCCTGCTCGCGCATGGCGCCACGGTGGACGCGGCGGACGCCACCGGCGCAACACCCTTGGCGACGGCGCTGCGTTCCACGGCGAAGGACAAAGAACGTCTTCTGGCTGTGGTGCGCCGACTGTTGGCGGCGGGCGCCGATCGGCACCACGCCGACCGGCAAGGCCGCACCCCAGCCGACATCGCATCCCGCAAGCGCGATGGCCGCTGGGCTGCGGCGCTGGAGATTGGGTGACGGGACGCGTAGGGGCGGGGCATGCCCCGCACGGCCCTCGCGCCGTTACACTCGCGCGAAACGTTGGAGGCATTTGCCCCGCCTCCAAAGGTTCTTGGCAGGGGAAGGACATAGGCCGTGACGAACGAACTCGATGATCTTGCCGTGGTTGGCGACACACCGGTGGGCTGGTGCGCGCGAACGCCGGTCAATGAAACGCTGGACGAAGACGGTCACCCGCTAGCGGAGAAGCGGGGCTTTGGCGTCGCCGACCCGCGGGCACCGTCTCGACGCCTCTATGACGACCCCGAAGTGCAGGCGCTGCGCGACCACCTCAAGGCCAACAACGGCATCAAGGGGCTCGACATCTGCGCCCCGAACGAAGTCGACCGCGCCGTGCGCCTCTTCTTCCGCGACGGCTTCGTCGTCGTGAAGGACCTGCTCGACGCCGATGCGCTGGCGCGTTGGCGTGGAGGATGCGCCCGCGAGCTGCGCAAGATTCTCGAACCCGACGGCCACGACGGGCGCAAGTACATCACCGAGACGATGCGCCTGCCGCATCGCTACAGCTATGGCACGGCATCGGCGTCGCGCCAGTTGCTGCACGATCCCGTGTGGGCTTCGATGATCGACCTACCGGCCACCACGCCCATCCTGAAGGCGATCTTCGGCACAGACGACTATCTGGTGCTCGGCGCCGGCGGCGACCTTTGCCTGCCTGGAGCCGTGGAGTACCAGCACCTGCACGGCGACGTGCGCGAGCAATACCACCTGCCCGAGGCCCGCATCCATCAGGCGGCGGGGCTCGGCATCGACACGTCCGGTGAACTCGATGGGCGCACCAAGCAGCGAATCGTCGAGCGAACGCCGCCCGTGGTCACGATCAACTTCGCCATGAGCGACCTCACGTGGGAGAACGGCCCCATCCGCCAGATTCCCGGTACCCACGGCGTGGCGGAAGATCCGCCAAGGCCCGCCGACGAACCCGAATGGATGCGCCTCTCGACGCTCGTCGGCGCTCCCGCCGGCGCCGGCGTGTTCCGCGACAACCGTGCCTGGCACAGCGCCACGCCCAACCTGTCACGCGAAATCCGCGCCCTTCCCAACGTCGAATACGGTGCCCCGTGGCTCGACGGCGACCGTCCCCACGCCCGCACCATGCCGCACGAAATCTGGCAAACGCTCTCCCCCCACGCCCAGCACCTCAGTCGCCGCGTGAAGGCCGACCCTGGCGTCTGGCCGGCAGGCGCCGGCGTCATGCACGCCTTGGCAAACAAGCGCAAGGAAGCCAACGGCACGCTGGCGCGCAAGCCCGGCGAGGGCAGTCAACGCCGCTGACGGCCCCCTTGAGCCGTCCAAGCGAAACCGGTTTGCCCGCCAAGGTTGCCATCTCAGTCAATCCCATGTCCGGGCGGGACGTGCGGCGGATCGCGGCGCGCGCCAGCAACATGACGATTGAGGCGAAGCGCGACATTGTGGCGCGGATTGCGGCCGGAGCCGATGCCGCGGGGGCGACGGACATCTACATCACCGAAGAGCCGTTCCGCATCGCGTCGCTGGCGCTCGAATGGCTGCCACTGCGGGCGCGGGTGCATGTCCTGAAGACGCCGCTGAACCATGATGCTTCGGACACCGAGGCTGCCATCGCGTCGTTCTTGGAGGCTGGCGCGACCACCTTGGTTTCCCTCGGAGGGGACGGCACCAATCGCGCCATCGCCCGGCACCTGCACAAAGCCGGCGACGACGGAATCTCGCTGATCCCGCTCTCCACCGGCACCAACAACGTCTTCCCGACGCTAGTGGAGCCAACCATTGCCGGCACCGTCGCCGGGCTCACCGCTCGCGGCCTCCTTGCCAAGGCGCCGGTGCGCCCACGCTGCAAGATGCTGCATGTGCGATTTGCCGATGGCGCCACGGACGTAGGCCTCATCGATGCGGCGCAGCTAGACGGCGACTTCGTCGGCAACCTGCTGCCGTTCGATTCGGCACGTCTCGCCCGCGTTCTCTTGACGCGGGCGGAACCGGACGCCATCGGCATGTCGCCCATCGGCGGGCTGATCGACGTGGTGGATGCCCAAGACGACTGCGGCCTGCTGCTTGAACTGGGGCCAGGGCAAGTGGTTGATGCGCCCGTCTCGCCAGGACTCTTCCGCTCCGTCTCCGTGACCCGCGCCGTTCGCGTGCCCTTCGACACGCCGGTGATCTTTCGCGGCCACGGCGTGCTCGCGCTCGACGGCGACCGAGACCATCGACTGCGCGGGAGCCGCATCGCCCACGTCACCGTGCGCCGCGACGGTCCGCATGTGCTCGATGTGGCCGCCGCAATGCGACACGCGGTGCGTCACGGTATGATGGCGCGCCCCGAAGACCGAGCCGCCGATTGATCGTCAAGCCCCGCATTCGCGGCTTCGTCTGCACCACTGCCCATCCCGCCGGCTGCGTGGCAGGGGTCAACGAACAGATCGACCTAGTGCGTGGGCGCGGCGCCATCGAGGCGCCGAATCGACCCCGCAATGCGCTCGTCATCGGCTGCTCCGGCGGCTTTGGCCTTGCTTCGCGCATCGTCGCCGGGTTTGGTGCGCGAGCAAACACCCTCGGCATCTCGTTTGAGAAGCAGCCGACGGCGAAGCGCACGGCGACGGCGGGCTGGTACAACAATCTCGCCTTCGAGGCGGCCGCCGCCGAGGCGGGGCTCCTAGCCCGAACCCTGGATGGCGATGCGTTCTCCGACGAGATGCGCACGCGCACGGCTGAGGCGCTAAAGGGCGAGTTTGGCCCCATTGACCTGCTTGTCTATAGCCTCGCGGCGCCGGTGCGCACCCATCCGCGCACGGGCGAGACACACCGATCGGCCATCAAGCCCCTAGGCGGGTCGTTCACCACCAACACGCTCGACTTCAACACCGGCAAGGTGCACGAGGTGACCCTTGAGGGCGCCAGCGAAGAGGAAACCGCTGCCACCGTGCAGGTGATGGGGGGTGAGGATTGGGAATACTGGATTGACGCACTTGCCGATGCTGGGCTCTTGAACGAAGGGTTCCAGACGGTTGCCTATACCTACCTCGGCAGCGAACTCACCCACCGCATCTATCGGGGCGGCACCTTGGGCCAGGCGAAGGCGGACCTCGACCGGGCAGCAGGTGCCATCGACGCTCGGCTCGGCGCCATCGGCGGACGCGCCCGGGTGGCCGCGCTCACCGCCATCGTCAGTCAAGCGAGCGCCGCCATTCCCGTTGTTCCGCTTTATGTCGCGATCCTCTTCCGGGTGATGCGCGAGCGCGGCGTTCACGAATCCTGCATCGAGCACGTCGACCGGCTCTTTCGCACGGGCCTCTATGGCACCGGCGCCGCCATCGATACAGAAGGCCGCCTGCGGCTCGACGACCGCGAGTTGGACGCGGCCGTGCAGGCAGAGGTTGGCCGGCGTTGGCGGCAGGTGAACACCGAAAGCCTTGCGGAGCTCGGCGATGCGGCCAGCTTCCGCGATGGCTTTCTCAAGGTGTTCGGATTCGGCATGGCTGGCGTCAACTACGACGCGGACGTCGACATCGGCGGAGTCTGACGGCGCTCACATGACCAATCGCGTCTTGGATGGCGAGGCCCCTGCCTTGACCTCGGCCACAGCTCCATCCCCTTCGGGCACGCCAAGAGAGCACGCCCCGTTCGTCAAGGCCTGCCGCGGCGAGCCGACGCCGTTCACTCCCATTTGGCTGAACCGGCAAGCCGGCCGCTACATGCCCGAATACCACGCGGTGAAGGGCAAGACGCCAAGCCTCGAGTTCTTCCGCACCCCGGAACTGGCGGCGCGAGTGACGGTGGATGCACAGCGCATTCTCGGTGTGGACGCGGCGATCGTTTTCGCCGACCTCTTGCCCATTCTGGAACCGATGGGGCTCGCGCTCGACTACGTTCCGGGAGTGGGCCCGGTGTTCGCGAATCCCGTGCGCGAACTCGCCGCCATCGACCGGCTGCGGGTACCGTCCGCATCAGAGGAACTCGGCTACATCGCCGAGACCATCAGCGGCGTTCTCGATGGGTTGCCGCCGGACGTCCCGCTGATCGGCTTCGCGGGGGCACCGTTCACGCTCGCTTCCTACGCCATCGAGGGCGCCGGCTCCCGCAACTTCCGGCACACCAAGAAGCTGATGTACGAGCACGAGACACCTTGGAACCTGCTTCTTTCGAAGCTCACCCGCGCGGTGATCGACTACGTTCGCCTGCAGATCGAGGCCGGCGTGCAGGCGGTGCAGATCTTCGACTCCTGGGTTGGCGCACTCTCGCAGCACGACTACCGGCGCTATGTGGCACCCCATGTGCAGGAGTTGATGCAGGGTATCCGGCGCGCGGAGGTTGCCAGCGACGGCACCGAGGGCCGAGTGCACTTCCCACCGATCATCTACTTCGGCGTCAACACGGCGCATCTCGTGGCAGACATGCACGCCACCGGTGCCGACCTCCTCGCCCTTGACTGGCGCACACCTCTGGGCGAGACGTGGCAGCGTCTGGACTCGCCGGCCATTCAAGGCAACCTCGACCCCATCGTCCTCTGTGCCAACACCGAGGCCATCGCCACGAGCGCCGGTCACGTGCTCGAGGAAGCCGGTGGCCGCCCCGGCCACATCTTCAACCTGGGCCACGGCATCGTTCCCGAGACGCCGGTGGACAACGTGAAGTTCCTGGTGGACTTCGTGCACGAGGCGACCGCGCAGTGAACGCGCCGTCCGTTGCTGTGCAGCAGGTGGCGCAGCCCGGACCTTGGCTCAAGCTGCTCTGGCGCCTCGCCTTTTGGATTCCCCTCGTCATCAGCATCGCGGTCGCATGGACGCCGAACCCCGCCGGCTTGGTGGCAAGCATGGCCGGCAGCGTCGCCCACATCGCCGCCGCCGGCTACCTCGCCTTCGCTCTCTCGCTGGCGCACTTTCGACAGGGCCCCTGGCCCGCTGTGGCAGCCTGGATGATGGTATGGGGCGTCACCATCGAACTGGTGCAGCTCTTCGTCGATGGCCGCGGCGCTCAACTGGCCGACCTCGCTTCCGACGCCCTCGGCATAGCCATCGGCTGCGCCGCATTCGCCGTATGGCAGAGAGTAGGGAAGCGGAAGATGTGATGTGGAGAAATTGTTAGAAGTGTGTTGAAAACTCTTGCTTTTGTCCGTGATATGGTGTAGTGGCGGTCAGGCGAAGTTGGCCGCGAGAGACAAGCTGGCGGAGTTGATGCCATGTCCATTCTGGAGGAGGAAATCGCAGCGTATCAAGCGCAGCAGGATGACCTTGAGGCAAGCCACCGAGGCAGATGGGTTCTGTTTCATGGCAGCACGAGAGTCGGCATTTACGACACATTCGAGGAAGTCTCGACCGATGCGTTGCGCAAATACGGTCGTGGCCCATACTTGATTCGAGAAATCGGCGCAGTACCCGCGCCGCTTCCAGCAATTCTACAGCGAGCAGCGTCACACGGATGAGCCCCCTTTCCGTTGAGTTGAGGAACTCGTCCGATGGCCTTTTGGCCACCGGGCCATTATTGCCCATTCAGATTGGCTTGGATGAGACCTACGAGCCGGGAGGCCTTTGGGAGTCGTCAGCGCCTCTGCTATCGAGAAGCGAGGGCGCCGACGCGCTCATCGACACCGGTGCTCGCGTGAGCTGCATCGACACAGGCTTGGCCGAGCGGCTGCGTTTGCCGATCGCTGACGAAGATGCGCTTCGAGGTCTGGTTGGCTCACCGATAAGCGTGAGGACCAGGCTCGGCCATCTGGTCGTCACCGAGCTGCAAATCATCCGACCCTTGCGCTTCTATGAAGTGGACCTGTCGTCTTGGCTCTCCCATGAGGTGCTTCTTGGCAGGGACATGCTCGAGGGGTGCCAGATGCACTACGACGGGGAGAGCGGCAACGTTACCGTCGCCCGCCGCAGTTAGGCGTTTGTCCGGCACCCGAACGGGCGCCCATGAGGTACGGCCGATGGCATCGGTCTAGGCGTGGTTGTTTTTGCCTCAACTCCTTGAGGCGCCGTCTCGTTCGGGGCCACATGCGTCCTGCGGGTGTGAAGGGCGACATACCTTGCGTCCAGAGAAGGTGATTTACCATTCGCGCTCGCGCCAAAACGGCGCTCGGATTGGATGAGGGAGTTCATGACCGCAGCAACGCGAATCACGGTGACTGGGGCCGCTGGGCAGATCGGCTATGCGCTGGTGTTCAGGATTGCATCCGGGGCAATGCTGGGGGCGGATCGTCCGGTGATTCTGCAATTGCTGGAGATTCCGCCGGCCATGAATGCGTTGAACGGCGTCATCATGGAACTCGAGGATTGCGCCTTCCCGCTGCTGAAGGACGTGGTCGCGACCGACGATCCCAACGTCGCCTTTGCGGACACCGACCTTGCGCTGTTGGTGGGATCGCGTCCGCGCACGGCGGGCATGGAGCGCAGTGACTTGCTCGAAGCCAACGCCGCCATCTTCTCGGTGCAGGGCAAGGCGTTGAACGATCATGCCTCGCGGCAGGCGAAGGTGCTGGTGGTGGGCAACCCGGCCAACACCAACTGCCTGATCGCGCAAAGGAACGCGCCGGACCTCGACCCGCGCAACTTCACCGCCATGACTCGGCTCGACCACAACCGGGCGCTCGCGCAGCTAGCCGCCAAGACCGGAGCGTCGGTGAGCGGCATTTATGGCTTCTCGATCTGGGGCAACCATTCGCCGACCATGTATCCGGACCTGCATCACACGGTGATTGCCGGCCAGAGCGTCTTGGATCGGATCGACATGGATTGGTACGAGAACGACTTCATGCCCACCGTGCAGAAGCGCGGCGCCGCCATCATCGACGCCCGCGGGGCTTCGAGCGCGGCGTCAGCCGCCAACGCCGCCATCGACCACATGCACGACTGGCTGCTCGGCTCGGACGGCCGCGTGGTGAGCATGGGCGTCGTCGCAGACGGCAGCTACGACATCGCCGAAGGGTTGATCTTCTCCTTTCCGGTCACCTGCGCAGAGGGCGATTGGAAGATCGTCCCGGACCTCGCAGTCAACGACTTCAGCCGCAGCAAGCTCGACGTTACCGAGAACGAACTGATCGAAGAACGGGACGAAGTGGCGGCGCTATTGCCGGGCTGAGGCGCCTATTGGCGCGAGCGAGGGCAAGAGGCCCTCGCCCCTAAGGCGCCCGCTCTACCCCCCAAGCCAGTCGTTGAAGCGGGCTCTTCGCTTTTCGTGAAAGGCGCGGACACCTTCGCGAGCGTCGGGGTGGTGGTCGGAGATGGCGGTCTTGGCAGCGATCTCGTCGAGGCTTTGCTCCCAGCTCATTTCGGCGGCGTTGTAGATGGAGCGCTTGAGGAGGCGCATGGAGACTTGGGGCCCTTCGGCGAACTCCGTCGCGAGTTCCATCGTCGCGTCTTCAAGCTGGTCGGACGGCACCACTTCGTGCACGAGGCCGAGTTCGAGCGCTTCTTCCGCTTCGATGATGCGCTTGCGCATCATGAAGTCCATGGCGCGGGAGACGCCCAAGAGCTGCACCAATAGGTATTGGCCGCCCTCGTCGGGCAACAGGCCAAAGCGGAGCGTGGCGCTGCCCATGCGCACGCCTTCAGAGGCGATGCGGAAGTCGCAGGCGAGGGCCAGGGAGAAGCCGGTCTGGATGGCGACGCCGTTGATGGCGGCGATGGTGAGTTTGTCGAGCGAACGCACCTGCGTGTTGACGCGTTGGGAAATGGTCCTAAGGCCATTGTAGGTGCCGAGGTTGTTGTCGTGGCCGTGGGCAATCTTGGGCGTGAGCGACTCGCCGGGAATGCTCGTGCTCTGATAGCCCTTGAGATCGTCGCCGGCGCAAAACGCGCGGCCGGAACCGGTGAAGACCACCACCCGCACGTCGTTGTCCATCTGCGCTTGGGTGACCGCCTCCACGAGGTCGCGCTTGATCGACGCGGTGAAGCCGTTCAGGCGTTCGGGCGTGGTGAAGCGAAACCAGGCGATGCCCGGCGAGCGCACAGCAACATTGAAGCCCTTGAAATCTCCGGTGTCCATCAGCCTTGTCCTTCCTCCCTTCGGGGTGTGTTCAACCTCGTTCAAACCGAGGCAAGCGTCCTGTTAGAAAAGCTCCGGCACTTCGTGGTGCGGGATGAGTCGTTCGAGGCCTATGGCGACGAGTTGGTCCCGCACGAAGGCGACGATTTCCGTGGTGGATCGCATTCTCAGGACCCGCGCCAGGATGCGGCGGCAGTCGCGCAGCGAGACGCTGCGGATCACCAGCTTCACCCGCGGCAGGTTGGTGGCATTCATGGAGAGCACGTCGTAGCCCATGCCGACGCAGAGGAGCGCGCCTTCCGGGGTGCCGGCGAGTTCGCCGCAGATGCCGACAGGCTTGCCCTCGGCGTGGCAGCTCTTGGCGATTTCGCGCAGGGCAATGAGCACCGACGGGTGCATTTCCTGAAAGAGACCCGCGACGCGGGAGTTGTTGCGGTCCACCGCCAGCATGTATTGGGTGAGGTCGTTCGATCCGACGGCCAGGAAGTCGAGCTCGCGGGCGAGATCGCGCGTGAGATAGACCGCGGCCGGCACCTCGATCATCACGCCGACGAGGGGTGGCTTGACGTCGAATCCTTCCTCCACCACCTCTTGATAGGCGCGATCGATCAAGCCGCGTGCCTCGGCCACTTCGTCGAGGCTCGACACCATCGGCAGCATGATGCGCAGGATGCCCTCAAGCCCGGCGTTGGCCTTGATCATGGCGCGCACCTGGCCGAGGAATATCTCCGGGTGGTCCAGCGTCACGCGGATGCCGCGCCAGCCGAGGAACGGGTTTTCCTCGTTGATGGGGAAGTACGACAGCGACTTGTCGCCGCCGATGTCGAGCGTGCGCATGGTCACCGGGCGCGGCTCGAACGCCTCCATGTGTTCGCGGTAGATGCTGCGCTGATCTTCCTCCGTGGGGAAGCGATCCCTCGTGGCGAACGGCACCTCCGTACGGAACAGGCCAATGCCCTCGGCGCCGCGGTCCAAGGAGCGCGAGATTTCGCTGACGAGGCCTACGTTCACCCACAGGTTCAGACGATGGCCGTCGCGGGTTACGCTCGGCAGTTCCTTGAGGGAATCGAGCTCGGCCGCGAGCCGGCCTTCTTCTTCGGCAAAGCCGTCGTATTGCGCCCGCACCAAAGCCCCGGGCGACACGAAAACCTCCCCATAATGGCCGTCCACCACCATGGGCTGGCCATCGACACGGAAGATCGGCATCTCCACCACGCCCATCACGGTGGGGATGCCGAGCGCCTGAGCGAGAATGGCGCCGTGCGAATAGCTTGAGCCGCGCACCGAGACGATGCCGCGCAGCTTCTCGCGCGGCAGTTCCGCCATCATCGAGGCGGTGACCTCGTCCGAGACAAGGATCATGTCGTCCGGCAACACCAGCTCGCCTCGGCTGATGTCTTGCAGGTACGCGAGCACGCGCTGGCCCAAATCGCGCACGTCGGCGGAACGCTCGCGCAGGTACGAGTCGGGCATCTTCTCGAAGGTGGCCATGTGTTCGAGAATCACTTGCCGCAGCGCCCCCTGCGCCCACTGGCCCATGCGAATGCGCTGGCGGACTTCGCCGGCGAGAGCGGCGTCGTCGAGGATGTGCAGATACGCCTCGAAGAGCTCTCGCTCCTCCGGCTGCAGGTTTTTGGAGAGTTCCTCGTTGATGCGTTCCAAGTCTTCGCGCACGCGGCGAATGGCCTGGTCGAAGACTTTGACCTCCGCCTCAATGTCGTCGGCGTGGCGATCGGGCACCGTGTCGAGGTTCACCATGGGTTTCACCACCACGGCGGTGCCGATGCCGATGCCGGGGGCGCCGGGAACACCTTGGTAGTTGGCTTCGTGGGCATGGGTGTCGTCGCCGAACAGGTGTCGGATCTCCCCGGTAGCATCGGCGTGGGCGACGATGCCGGCGAACTGCGCGGCAAGCGTGACGAGGAAGGCCACTTCCTGCTCGGAGTAGCGGCGCGGGGGGTGCCCCTGCACCACCATCACGCCGAGCACGATGCGATTGTGGATGATGGGCACGCCCAGGAAGGCACGGAAGTCCTCCTCGCCAAGCTCCGGCACTTGCAGGTAGCGCCGGTGCTCGGTGGCATCGCCGAGGTTGATGGGCTCGGCGCGTTCCACCACCAACCCCACCAGCCCTTCGCCGGGAGCCAGGGACAAGGTGCCGACGGCCTTGGGATTGAGGCCTTCGCTAGCAACGAAGCTGAAGCGATCCGATGTTCGATCCAGGAGGTAGATCGAGCACACCTCGGTGTCGAGAATCATCGAAACCCTCGCCACGGTGAGGTCCAGCGCGTGCCGGAAGCTGCTGGCCGCGCCAACGTCCTGGACGATCTGCCGCAGCGCGTCAAGCACGGCCACAGCTCCCGTCGGCTGCCGGTTCGTCCAGCACGGCCTCCTGTTGCGGCTGCTTCACGCGCAGCATGGGAGCGAGTTCCGTGAGCGCGCGGCGGTACACATCGCGCTTGAACGCCACCACTTCCGAGAGCGGATACCAATAGCTGACCCAGCGCCAATGGTCGAATTCGGGCTTTTGCGTGCGGTCGGTGCGCACGGCGTCGTCGCCGGCAATCAGCCGCAGCAGGAACCACTTTTGCTTCTGCCCCAGAAAGCGCGCTGTGGAACCCTCGGCGGGCCGCGCCGCAGCGGCTGCAGGCGCGGATTGAGACCGTCCGTCATCGCGCCGCCGGGACGTGGTGCGATGAGCGCCGCGTCGCCGCATGTGGCGTGGCAGCCGATAGCGCAGCCAGCCGGAAGTGGAGGCGACGATCTCGACCGCCTCGGGCTCAAGCCCCACTTCCTCGAACAACTCGCGGTACATCGCCTCCTTGACGCTTTCGCCAGCATGAATGCCGCCCTGCGGGAACTGCCAGGCATCGCGCCCGCCCACACGCCGTGCCCACAGCACCTGCCCCGCATCGTTCTGGATGACGGTGCAGACATTGGGCCGAAACCCATGCCGATCGATGTTCTCGGAACGATCCATCGCGCCCGATTGTTCCACATCGATGGGCGGATTGCTCTGATCGGGTCGGCGGCCTTGTTCGTGGTTCGCGGTCGGTTAGGGAAGACCGCTCTGGAGCGAGCACATCCGTAGTAGGGGCGGGCGTGTCCCCGCCCGTAAACTACAAATGCATTCTACGGCGCTGGCGCGAAAGGGGAGTGACAGGAGGGGTTTCGTTCGGAGATTGGGGCGTACGGGCGTTGGGTCGGCGGCCCCCCCTCCGAGAAAAGCGAGGACGCTTTTCTCGACTCCCCC
>JAPPDJ010000103.1 GCA_028824555.1 Gammaproteobacteria bacterium
CCGCCCAGGTGCCGCTGCAAACCTGGCTGCCGGACGCCATGGCCGGCCCCACCCCCGTCTCGGCACTCATCCACGCCGCGACCATGGTCACCGCCGGGGTCTATCTCATCGCCCGGATGCACGACATCTTCCTCATCTCGCCGGAAGCGCAACTGGCCGTCGCCGTCGTCGGCCTCGCGACCCTCTTCATCGCCTCCTTCACGGCACTGGTGCAGACCGACATCAAGCGCGTGCTGGCGTTCTCCACCATGAGCCAGATCGGCTACATGTTCTTCGCGCTCGGCGTCGGTGCCTGGTCGGCGGCGATCTTCCACCTGATGACCCACGCCTTCTTCAAGGCCCTGCTCTTCCTCTCCGCTGGCTCGGTGATCCTGGCGCTGCACCACGAGCAGGACATCTTCAAGATGGGCGGGCTGTGGCGGAAGCTGCCGATTCCGTTCGCGAGCATGTTGATCGGCTCGATTTGCCTCGCCGCGCTGCCGTTTACGTCCGGCTTCTTCAGCAAGGACGTGATCATGCTGACGGCGTTCGAGCACGCGAGCCACGGCCTCGTGTTCTGGGGCGGCGCCGCGATTGCCGCCTTCATGACGGCGCTGTACACGACGCGGATGATGATCATCGTCTTCTTCGGCGAAGAGCGCTCAGAGGCGCACGACGAATCGCGCCTCAACATGTGGGGGCCGCTGCTGGTGCTCTGCGCGCTGTCGCTGCTCGGCGGCTGGTTCGGCTTTGGCGTGGTCGCGGACGTGCTGCCGGACGGGGGACTCGGTGAGTTCTCGCACTTCTCGGCGGTGGCCATCATCACCATGCTCATGCCGATCGTCGGCATCTTCGTCGGCTGGCTGGTATTCGGTCGCCGTATCATCGACGTCGAAGCCCTTGCCGCATCCAAGGCCGGCAACGCTCTGAAGCGCTTCTTCTTCAGCGGCTGGGGTTTCGACTGGCTCTATGACAACGCCGTCCTGAGGCCAGTGATGTGGGTCGCCCGCATCAACAAGGGCGACGTCGTCGACTGGATTTACCGCATCACCGTCGCCGTCACCCGTGGCGCCCACCACGTCGGTTCGCTCACCCAAAGCGGGCGGCTGCGCTGGTATGCCGCCAACATGGCCGTCGGCCTCGCGCTCTTCTTCTTGATCGTGCTCGGGGTGATCGGGTGAGCCTCTTGGCCGTCATCCTCCTCATGCTCGCCGCGGGCGTCGTGGCGTGGGCGTCCGAGCGCGCTCACGCCAATGCGCCGCGCTATGTGAGCCTCGTCACTTTCGTCATCGGCCTCGTCTGGGCCGCCGCCGAGTGGCTCATGGGTGCCGATCCGCACGGCCTTTACGCCAGTCAGTTCATCGAGTGGATTCCGCGCTTCGGCATTAACGTGACCCTCTCGATGGATGGCCTGTCCACGATGCTGGTGGCGCTGACGATGTTCCTCGGCATCGTCGCGGTTATCTCCTCCTGGGACGAGATCGAGGAGCGCACCGGCTTCTTCCAGTTCAACATCCTCTGGGTCATGGCCGGCGTCGTCGGCGTCTTCACGGCGATGGACCTTTTCCTGTTCTTCTTCTTCTGGGAAGTGATGCTGATTCCCATGTATTTCCTCATCGCCATCTGGGGGCACGAGGCGCGCGCCTATGCGGCGATGAAGTTTTTCCTGTTCACCCAGGTGAGTGGCCTGTTGATGCTGTTCGCCATCCTTGCCCTGGTATGGGCGCACCATGCGGGCAGCGGCGAGGTCACCTTCTCCTATTACCGCCTGCTCGATGCCGAACTCGACCCGCGCATTGGCTTCTGGCTCATGCTCGGCTTCTTCGCCGCCTTCGCCACCAAGCTGCCAGCGGTGCCGGTGCACACCTGGCTGCCGGACGCCCACACCCAGGCACCCACCGCCGGCAGCGTCATTCTCGCCGGCATCCTCTTGAAGACCGGTGCCTATGGCCTCATCCGCTTCGCCGTGCCGCTCTTTCCCGAAGCCTCGGAGGCGTTCGCGACGCCGGCGATGGTGCTTGGTGCCGCGAGCGTCCTCTACGGCGGGTTGATGGCCTATAGCCAGTCGGACTTCAAGCGGCTTGTCGCCTACAGCTCCATCGCCCACATGGGCTTCATCCTGCTCGGCGTCTATGCCTTCAATGAGTGGGGCCTGCAGGGCGCCATCGTCACCATGATCGCCCACGGCTTCTCCACCGCAGCCCTCTTCATGATGGCGGGCGCGCTGCAGCATCGGTTGCACACCCGCGAGATGTCGAAGATGGGCGGGCTTTGGGTGCGGGCACCGCGCATGGGCGTGATGACCCTGTTCTTCGTGGTGGCTTCCGTGGGGATGCCGGGGCTCGGCAACTTCATCGGCGAGTTCTTGGCGCTGCTCGGCGCCTTTCAGAAGAACGTGCCGCTGACGGTGGCGGCGGCGGTGGGCATCGTCGTGGCGGCGGTCTATGGCCTGTCGCTGATGCAGCGTTCGTTTCAGGGTGAGCCGAATCCTGAGGTCGCCACCATGCGCGACTTCGGCGCCCGCGAGATGAGCGTGATGGTGCTGATGATGCTTGGCCTCGTTTGGGTCGGCGTCTATCCGCAACCGGTGCTCGACATGGCCGCGCCCTTCATCGACACCATGCTAGGCAACATGACCACCGCGCCTGACGTTGCCGCTGCGGCACCGGTGGCAACAAAGGGGGGCGTGTGATGTTGGCGCTGCTCGCGCACCCCCTAGCACCTTACGCCACGCTGGCGCTGTTCATCGTCGTCATGCTGGTGGCGGTGGGGGCCGTGCGGGAGCGCAACATCGCCTTCGGGGTCACGCTGGTGGCGCTCGGCTTCCTGTTGGTGGTGAACGTTCCCGCCGTGCTTGGCACCGGGTCCTCCGACGTTGGCGACCTCATGCGCGTGGACGGCTACGCGATCTTCTTCATGGCGCTCTTTGCCGGCGCGGGAATCGTCACGACGTTGCTCTCGGGGCCTTATGTCACGCGCCTGAGCCCGTGGCCGGACGAGTACTACATCCTGCTCACCACCGCCGTCTTGGGTGCCGTGGTGACGGCGGCGGCCAACCACTTCGTCTCCTTCCTGCTCGGCATCGAGGTGCTGTCGATCTCGCTCTACGCCATGATCGCCTATCCCCGCGAGGGGCGAAAACCGTTGGAGGCGGCGGCCAAGTATCTCGTGCTGTCCGGCGCCGCAAGCAGCACCATGCTGTTCGGCATGGCACTTATCTACATGGCATCGGGCTCGCTCGCCTTCGAGTCGATGGCCGGGCTCTCCGCCCACGACAGCCTCATCGCCGACATCGGCGTCGCCATGCTGCTCGTCGGCATCCTCTTCAAGCTCTCGCTGGCGCCGTTCCACATGTGGACGCCGGATGTCTATCAGGGCGCCCCGGCACCGGTGACGGCCTTCCTTGCCACGGTGTCGAAGGGGGCGGTGTTTGCGGCCTTCCTGCGCTACGCCACCGACGCGGGCATCCTCGCGAGCGACGCCATCGCCTTGGGGATCGCCGCGGTGGCGGTGCTGTCGATGGTGGCTGGCAACGTGCTGGCGCTCTTGCAGGAGAGCGTCAAGCGCATCCTTGCCTACTCCTCCATCGCCCACGTCGGCTACCTGTTGATCGCCCTGATCGCCACAGCCGGCATCGGCGGCAACGCGGCGCTTGGCGTCGAGACAACTCTCGTCTATCTCACCGGCTACTTCGTGATGACCTTGGCCGCCTTTGGCGTGATGACTGCCCTCTCCTCGGATGGCCAGGAGGCCGACGACCTCATGGCCTACGAAGGGCTGTTCTGGCGCCGCCCGGTGCTGGCAGCCGTGCTGACCGCAGCCGCGCTCTCCTTGGCAGGAATCCCGCTAACCGTCGGCTTCATCGCCAAGTTCTACGTCTTCGCCGCCGGCGCAGAAGGCACCCTGTGGGTCTTGGTCTGGGCCTTGGTGATCGGCAGCGCCATCGGCATCTACTACTACCTGCGCATCGTCTTCACGATGATCCGCAAACCCGGCGAAGAACCCACAGGCGAAAGCCCCGAAGAACCGGCCCCGCCAGCCGGCGGCCCGGAAGCGACCATCCCCCGCCTAACCGCCGCAGTGACCATCGTCCTGGGCCTCGCCATCCTGGCCTTCGGCATCTACCCCACCCCCATCATCGACTTCGTGACGGGCCTCACGGGCCCCTGACTGGCAAGGCGCGCCCCTCCCTGTTGCGTCACCCGATGCCACGCAGGCGTTCTTCGCCGAGGGCTTCGTAGGCTTGGTCGGAGATCATCATGTGCTGGCTCGCGATGGTGAGGTCGCGGTGGATTCGTTCTAGCGGCTGGCCTTCCATGCCGGCGGCGGCACCGGCGTGGCGGATGGCGCGGCTGGCTATGGCAAGGCTTTGTTCGGTGGCGAGGGCGCAGACCGCGCGGAGGTGGGTGGCGGCAGGTCCGGGGGGCGGCTGCGTTTCGAGTTCGAGAGCGACGGCGCGGACGCCAGCGGTTAGGGACGACCATTCGGCTTCGAGGCGCCCTAGGTCGCGGCGGAAGGTTGGGTCGCTTGCGAGCGAGGAGCTCGCGCCCATGCGGCGCTTGGTGGCGGCCAGGTGCGCCACTTCGCCGAGGGCTCGCCTTGCGCCGCCCAGCGAGACCGCCGCGTGTTCGAGCGGCAGCCTTGCGCCTGGCGCGGCAGCGAAAGGATCGCCGCGCTGGCGTTCGCCGAGGACGCGCCGGGCCGGCACGTTCACTTCGCGCACCGAATAGCTGCTGCTTCCGCTGCCGCGCATGCCGGATGCGCGCCAATCGTCCGCAATCGCAACGTCGGCAATGGGGATGGCGAGGGAGACGCGCTCAGGCGTGCCGGATTCTCCGCCGTCGACTCGGCAGTTGGCGACGATCCATTCGGCATGGTGAATGCCGCTGCCGAATCCCCAGCTGCCGGTGACGCGGTAGCCGCCCGCCTCGGTGGGCGTCGCCTTGCCGGTGGCTCGCAAGGCACCGGCAGCGACGGGCATTCGCGGCCCGGTGAAGACTTCCGCAAAACCGGCATCGGGGAGGCAAGCGGCCATCGTTCCGGTCACGGTGTTGCCGACCATCAGCGTCCAAGCGGCGGACATGTCGGCACGGGCAAGCTCGATGAGTGCATCCACTTGGGTTGCGAGGTCGGCAGCCAGGCCGCCGGCCTCGCGTGGCACCCACATGCCGAAAAGGCCCGCGTCGTGCAGCGCATCAAGCGCCTCTCGGCAAAGCGTGCGCTCGCGTTCCGAGCGGGCTGCCGTGCGGTCGAGGAGAGGCGCTACCTGTTCGACACTCGCGAGGACTGATGCCCGCACGGCGTTCGCTTCTTTGCACGTTACGGTCATGGCGCCGTCAGATAACGCGCCTTGCGGCGCGTTGGGTGGGCGAGACGCCCTCCCCCCAAAGCCCCCGCCTTGATCCAACGGCCCAACTCCGAACTTGGCCGCGTGGCGGTCGGCAAGGTCAGGCCGCGAGGGCCCTTCCTCTGGCGAGAAGCTCTGCCGCAACGTCCCGCAAGGCGTCTGGATCGCAGGCTGCGGCAAGATGCCCCGCCTTGGCGCGTTCGAGCAGCGCCGGCAGGCGCGTGCCGATGCGTTCGCACGCCCACTCGAGCGGATCGCCCACAGCCGCGGTGTCGATCAGGGTCTGCGGCTCCGTGATGTACGAGAAGCCGTAGTGGTAGTGCGGCGTGCGGTCGAAACAGTCGAAGCGCAGGATCTCCTCCTCTGCGCCGTCCACTTCGCCGAACACATGCACCGACGGGCCCTGCTCCTCACCGACATGGCGGTACTCCACGGCGAAGCCAAGCCCGCCTACGTGGAGCATGTCGAGCGACTCCCGCTTCGCTGGCTGCCCTCCGAACCCTCTGCGCTCTTCCATTGCCTAACCCCTGCACGTTTGCCGGTGCGTAGAATACGCCCACGAACGAGCAAATGGCACGAGGAACGACCATGACCGTCAGCACCTATCTCACCTTTGACGGCAACTGCCGGGAAG
>JAPPDJ010000160.1 GCA_028824555.1 Gammaproteobacteria bacterium
CGCCTCGCCACGCTGCCAAGCCCGAATCCACTCCGGCCGATACAGCAGGCAGCGGTCGTACACGCGCGCCAGCCGATCCGCCAACGCAAATCGCTTGCGTTCATCCGCATCGGCAAGGTAGCGCGCCAGATCGTCGTCGCCATCCCAATCCGCCAGCACATCGAACACCCGCCAGCGCAATGCGCCAGGCGCGAACGGCTGTTCCTTCGGCAGTTCCACCACCGACCGCATCAGCGACCAGGCAAACTCGGCCGGCAGCTCAATCTTGAGGTGCGCCGCAATCCCGAGCCGCTCTGCCAACTCCAGCGCCAGCCAGCGCCCGAGCACGGGATGCGGCACCACAATCCGTTCCGGCGCCAGCGCATCCCCGGGCCTCGCCCGCATTTCCTCCGCGAGCGCGTCGGCAAGACTCTCAAACTGGTTCGAGACGTGCAGGCGAAACGGGGATGTCGCAGGGGGGCTCACGGACGGAAAGCCTAACGCAAGAGCTGCGCTACGTAAGACCGCGGCACCGAGGAGGCGCTGTCGTCCCAAGTTTGAATAGACTCCGCTCTCGGGACGGGTGACGGCTGGAGGAATGACCGATGGGACCAATGCAGGGCGTCAAGGTGCTCGATCTGACGACCATGGTGTCCGGCCCGGTGGCGGCCATGATGCTCGCGGACCAAGGTGCAGACGTCGTCAAAGTGGAGCCTCCGAGGGGCGAGCAGGTGCGGCATTTCGGCGGGCTGCACAACGGCGTCAACGCCATGTTCTATTCGTGCAACCGAGGCAAGCGATCCATCGCGCTCGACCTCAAGTCCGAGGCTGGCAAGGCGGTGCTTGCCGATCTCGTGCGCGAGACGGACGTGCTCGTGCAGAACTTCCGCCCCGGCGCCATGGAGCGGATGGGCTTCGGCGAAGCGGCGGTGCGGGCCATGAACGAGAAGATCATCTATGTCTCGATCAGCGGCTTCGGCGAACACGGGCCGTATTCCCACAAGCGCGTTTACGATCCCGTCATCCAGGCGCTGTCCGGGGCGACCGACATCCAGGCCAACCGGGAGACCGGCAAGCCGGCGATGTTCCGCATCATCATCGCCGACAAGGTGACCTCGCTTACCGCCGCCCAGGCCGTCGCTGCGGCGCTCTTCCATCGCGAGCGCACCGGCGAGGGCCAGCACATCCGGCTGTCGATGCTCGAATCCATGCTGGCGTTCTTCTGGCCCGAGGGCATGGGCGGGCTCACCTTCGCCGAGCGCGAGTTCGACGTGACCAAGGGGCAGGGCACAATGGACCTGATCTTCGAGGCGCAGGATGGCTACATCACCGCCGGTGCCATTTCCAACAGCGAGTGGATGGGCATGTGCCGTGCGCTCGACCGCGAAGACCTGATCGACGACGAACGCTTCGCCACGGCGCGGGCCCGAGGAAGAAACGGCGACGAGCGCAAGCGCATCACCGCCGCCGAGATCGCCAAATGGCCGCGCGACGAGATCCTCGCCCGTCTCGACGCCAACGACGTGCCGAGCGCACCGCTCTTGACGCGCATGGAGCTGATGGACCACGAGCAGTTCCGGGTCAACGGATCGATCGAACGGAGCGAGGTGGCCGGCTTCGGTGAAGTCCGCCAGGCAACGCCCGCCGCCCGATTCAGCGCCTCGCCCAGCGAAATCGCCGGGCCGGCACCAAGACTCGGCGAGCACAGCGTCGAAATCCTCACCGAACTCGGCTACGAAGAAGACAGACGCAACGCCCTGTTGGCCGCTGGCGCAGTCGTGCAGTGGTCAGGAACGGAGCCGGCGTGACGGGCCGAGACCCGTAGGCCAGCAGTTCGCCCAAACAGCCTGTCCAACGTGCTACGGGCGGGCCTTCGGAGCGAAGGCATCCTGGCTTCCGTAGCGCCGATAGGCGCTTTCCTATTGCAAGTCGCAGTCAGCGCGCCAGAGGGCGCGCGGGCAAGGCAGGATGCCTTCCCTCCGAAGGCCCGCCTTGTTCACGCACTAGGACGCGGCGGCTCGGCGCAGGTTGGCTGGGTTGAAGGGGAGGTCGCGGGGGCGGATGCCCGTGGCGGCAAAGATGGCGTTGGCGACGGCGGCGGAGGTGGGGCCTTGGAGGGCTTCTCCGGCACCGACCGGTTGCTGTTCGGGGTGGTCGAGCAACGTCGTTTCGATGCGTGGCACGTCGGAGAAGCGGAGGATCGGGTAGTCGTTCCAATCGGTGTCCGTGACGCCGTGGGTGTCGAAGGAGACTTCCTCGAACAGCGTCCACGAGAGGGCTTGGACGAACCCGCCTTCAAGTTGGTTGGTGAGGCCGTCGCGGTCCACGATGCGGCCGGCGTCTGCGGCGATCCAGGCGCGCCTCACGAGCACTTCGGCGGCATCGGAAACGGCAACTTCCACCACCACCGCCGCGCAGCATTGGCGGTTCTTGTAGCGGGCGATGGCGACGCCTCGCGGCCCGTCGAGGCCGCCAGCTAGCTGGAGGGCGGCATTCAACACCGCAAGTGCCCTGGGGTCGTGGGCGAGGTGGCGGCGACGGAATTCATCGGGAGCCACCTTGGCCGCCTGCGCCAGTTCGTCCATGAACGACTCGATGGCGAACACATTGCAATGGGCACCGAGGCTCCTGAGCGACGATGTTCTGAGCGGTGAAGCGGTGCAGAAGCGTTTTACGACTTCCTGATTCGGGAACTCGTAGAGCGGCAGGGCATTGCGGTGCAGGCCCGACTCGGCACCGCGGCCCGGTTGCGGCGGGGTCGGTTCGAACGGTTCGTCCATGAGCCATGCGGCGAGCATGTCCACACCGCGCCGTTGCGGCGCGGGGCGGCCGGAGTGGGTGAAACCGCGTACGTCGTGGCGCCAATGGGATACCGCGCCGCTTTCGATGCTGGCCCCCAACTCCACCTGCATGGCCGGACCGAGCGGCTCGAAACGATGCTCGTCGGCGCGGGTCCACTGCAAGAGGATTGCCTGATCCGGCAGAGCGCGGGCGACCAAGGCTGCGTCCAGTGCGGCGTCGTCGGCACCGTTGTGGCCGTAGCAGCCGGCGCCCTCGCTGTGCGCCACTTCCACCTGTTCGAGTTCGAGGCCGAGCACCTTGGCGAGCATTGCCTTCAAGAACTCGATGCCCTGACTCGACGAACGCACGAGCATTCGGCCCCCCTGCCACAGCGCCCAAGCGGCGGACGGGCCGAGCGAACCGTGCATGAGGAACGGGCGTGAGTAGGTCGCGTGGTGGGTGGTGGCGAGGTCGCGCGCCGGGCGCTCGGTTGGCTTGCCGTCGTCGAGGGGGAGGGCCGCGGTCTCGCTCTTTCGCATGTGGTCGGCAAGGGTGCCCGCCATGGCAGGCACGTCGGCGGCGTGCCATCTTGCTCGGGACCGGACCCGTTCGGCGAGACGGCTGGCCGTGAATTCATCCGGGTGCGCCACCGCGACAAAGGAGCCGTTGACGACGAGATGGCCCGGCAGTTCGATTCTCGCCGCGATGGCGTCGAGCCGGTGGTGCATCGACGGCGGACGCACGACCCGCGCATGCAGGTCTGAGGGCAGGTCGTGGACGAATGCCGGCTCGCCGCGCACCTTGGCTGCAAGGTCGATGCGCGGCGCATGACCCACTCCCACCAAACGGTAGTCGGCCGGGCGCTTCTCGGCGGTGGACTCGGAAAGCTCGAAATCCGCGGGCACTGCCTCAAGCTGCCAGTAATCGAGCGGTCGATTGATCCCCGGCGCAGTCAAGATGCCGTTTTCAACCGTGATGCGCTCCGGACCCACACCAAGCTCTGCCGCGGCACGCTCGAGCAGGAGCCGTCGCAACCACGCGGCGGCCTGGCGCAATGCCGCCCCGCTGGTTTCGAGTGACATGGAACCAGCCGTGATGCCTTCGTTCGGCGTTCTTCCCGTGTGCGCCGTCTCGATCACGACGCGCTCGGGATCAACATCGAGCTCCTCGGCAACGATGAGCCGTAGCGCCGTAAGGATGCCCTGGCCGATTTCCACCTTGCCGGTGTGCGCAACCACTCGATCCGGCGCCTCGATGCGCACCCAGTTCGACAGTCGAGGAAACGCCCGCAGCCCGGGCGGCAGGCTCACCGCTGGCCCCCGCCGGCAAGACTCGCAAGCGGGCCCTTGCGGGCGCGTCGGCAGTTCGCTGGCGCGAACTACTGGCCTTCGTGCTCGCGTTCGCTCGCAGCTACGGCTAGCAGCCTGTCGGACTTCGCCGCCATACCGCGAAGTCCGACAGGCTGCTAGCGCCCGAAGAATGCGCGGATGCGCCCCACAGCGGCACAGATGCGGCGCAAGCGCCGCGCGGATGTCGGCATCCGTGGGTGCTTGCGCGCCCTTACGGGCGCGTCGGCAGTTCGCTGGCGCGAACTGCTGGGGCCGGAACAGCGCCTCCGCCGCCACGACGATACCCGGCAGGCAATAGCCGCACTGGCCGGCGTTGAAGTCAAGCAGGGCCCTGCGCACGGGCGAGTCGAGACCGGCCGCCGTCTCCACGCTCCGCCCTTGGGCATCTTGCGCGGGCATCGTGCAAGCGAACGCGAGCTGGCCGTCCACCAGCACCCGGCAGGCGCCGCATTGCTCGGCGCCGCAGCCGTAGCGCACGCTCACATCGCCAAGCCGCCGCAGCGGATAGAGCAGCGGTTCATCTTGCTGGACGTCGACTTCGCGGGCGACGCCGTTGAGTTCGAAGGCGATTGGCAAGGAGTCGCTCGGTCGTCCTTCAGCGCTTCGGCACGCCGTAGAGATAGCGCGTGTTCACCTCCGCCTCGTTGCCGTCTGGATCGAGGATGAACAGCGCCCGGCCTTTGCCGCGGCTGCCCATGGGCCCACGGGTGAAGATGCGCCCGTC
Source organism: Gammaproteobacteria bacterium (assembly GCA_028824555.1). Classification (GTDB taxonomy): domain Bacteria; phylum Pseudomonadota; class Gammaproteobacteria; order Pseudomonadales; family Azotimanducaceae; genus VXYL01. Next base: position 4,834 of record JAPPDJ010000160.1, read on the forward strand.
GTCCACGCGGCTCGCCACCTCGTCGAAGTGGTCCTCGCTGACGGTGAACGAGAAATGCATCGGGCCACCGCCCTGGTGGCGTCCGGAATGCCCCTTCACCTGCAGCACCACATGGCTGCGTTCGCATTGCAGGTAAGCGCGCTCGTCGCTCTGCGTCGCCACGGGGATGCCGAGGAGTCGATGGTAGAAATCCACGGACCGTTCAAGGTCCGCGACGTCGAGGAAGATCTCCTCAAGCCCAATGACGCTCATGCGCCCTCCTTGCCGGCACCTTCGGCCACGCCGCCGTCGCTGCGTTGCAGTCCGTATTTCTTGAAGTAGCCGCGGAACTGGTCGTAGCTGAGACCCAATAGCTCTGCCGCCCGACGCTGGTTGAATCGTCCCTCGCGCAAGGCTTGATTGATGAGTTCGATCTCGAAGTCCTGCACGGCGTCCTTCAGAGACAGCGGCAGCGCCGGCGCCTGTCGGGGCCCGCCGTTGTCCTCTTGCGCCTGCGGACGGAAGGGCGATGCGAAGGGGTCCAGCACGATCTCGTCCACCGCTTCGTCTTCAGGCGCCCGGTACACGGCCCGTTCCACCACGTTCTTGAGCTCGCGCAGGTTGCCCGGCCAGCGGTGCGTGGCAAGGCGGTCCATCGCTGTCGAACTGAAGCCAGGGAAGAAGCCGCGACCGAGTTCCTTGGCCATGTTGACGGCGAAGTACTCGGCCAGGAGCGGGATGTCGCCCGGCCGCTCCCGCAGCGGCGGCAGGGTGATGACATCGAAGGCGAGGCGGTCGAGCAGGTCGTGGCGAAAGCGTTCCGCGGCCGCAAGTTCAGGCAAGTCCTCGTTGGTGGCGGCGATCAGGCGCACGTCCGCCTGCAGCGTCTTGCGCCCGCCCACCCGCTCGAACTCACCGTACTCGATTACCCGCAGCAGCTTCTCCTGCACCAGTGCGGAGGTGGTCGCCACCTCGTCGAGGAACAGCGTGCCGCCGTCGGCGCGCTCGAAACGACCGTGGTGGGTGCGCGAGGCGCCGGTGAAGGAGCCGGCTTCGTGGCCAAAGAGTTCGCTCTCGATCAGATTGTCGCTGATGGCGGCGCAGTTGAGCTTGAGGAACTCGCGCTCCCAGCGATCGGAAAGGTAATGCAGGCGGGCGGCGATGAGTTCCTTGCCGGTGCCGCGCTCGCCCACCACCAGCACCGGCTTTTCCAGCGGTGCCACCCGGGAGACCGACTCCAGCACCTGAAGAAAGGCCGGGGACTCGCCGACGAGACGATCGGGTTCATTGCGCATGGCGGCTAATCCTGCCAACGTTTGGCTCGATCCGCCAGCACTTGATGCACCCCTCGAACGCTGGGGCGCACGCCGGCCAACAACGAAAATCGCCAGCCAGAGCCACGCAAAACGCGGTGCCAATGTGGAACGTACCAGCCGCTGGCACGAATCGTGTTAAGCCTTGGTGCATGGCAACGCATGCGAATTTCAAGGAGGACTCGCAATGAGTGTCTTTTCCCGGCTCACCGACATCATCAACTCGAACATCAACTCTCTGCTCGACAAAGCGGAGGACCCCGAGAAGATGGTGCGCCTCATCATCCAGGAGATGGAGGAGACGCTGGTGGAGGTGCGCACCGCCTCGGCGCGTGCCATCGCTGACCGCAAGGAGCTCCAGCGCCGCTCCGCCTACTTCGAGGCCGAAGCCGGCGAGTGGGAGCGCAAGGCCGAACTCGCCGTCGGCAAGGGTCGTGACGACCTCGCCCGGGGCGCTCTGATGGAGCGTGCCAAGGCCGAGGAAACCGCCGTCACGGTGCGGTCAGACCTCTCGGTGCTCGACGAAACCCTGGCCAAGCTCTCTAACGACATCGCCGCCTTGCAGCAGAAGATCAAGGATGCCAAGGCGCGGCAGAATGCCATCGTCCTGCGCGGTCAGGCCAGCCGCTCCCGCCTCGACGCCCGGCGCCAGCTTTCCGACCACAGCATCGACGATGCAATGAACCGCTTCGAGCAGTACGAACGCAAGATCGACGACCTCGAAGGGCAGGTGGAGTCCTACGACATGGGGCAGCGCTCGCTCACCGACGAGATCAACCAGCTCGAGGTGGACGAGGGCGTGGACGAGGAACTCCAGGCGCTCAAGGCGCGGCTGGCCGGCAACGGCGAAGCCCAGCCTCTGCCGGCGCCGAAAGACGGGGAGTGAGCCGTGGACCTCGCTGCAGTGTTTGTCGTGCCAACCACGCTCTTTCTGTTGATCGTGGCGCCGACATGGCTCTTTCTTCACTACCGCTCGAAGAGGCGGTCCGAGGCGGCGCTGTCCGATGACGAGCGCGTGGAGCTCGAACGGCTCACAGTCGCCGCCGGGCGGATGTCGGAACGGATCGAGACGTTGGAGTCGATCCTCGACGAGCGAACTCCCGACTGGCGCAACCGCATCGCCGCCGGCCCGTAGCGGCGGACCTCGTGGTCGCCCTTGCCGACGGTCCCATAAGCCCTAAGCCAGCCAAGGAAAAACGAAGGACAGCAGATGAGCGACGAAAGCCCCGGCGCACGCGCCAAAGCCGAGAAGCGGCTCAAACGGGCGGTCGAAGACATGGTGGCAGAACAGGTGGACAGTGCCGCAGCGTATGTCGAAGACGCTGCCGAGCGGCTGAAGGGCAAGACCGGCCGCGACAAGAAACCGAGTTCGAGCTCGCGCCGAGATGATGCCGACGATTGGGACTGGCCCGAGTGGCGACCGTGGCCCGGTTCCCGAGATCTCATGCGAGACCCAGAGCGGGGCAAGATCGGCGGCGTCTGCGCTGGACTTGCCAATTACTTCGGCGTCGAGACCTGGGTGGTGCGGCTGATCGCGGTGACTGGCCTCATCTTCCTGCCGTCGGTGGTGTTCCCCGCCTACTGGATCGCCTTCTTCGTCATGGACAAGCCGGGCGACGCGTCGCGTCGGCACCGTCGTCGCCGCCGCCGCCGTCAGCGCGACCACGCCCGAGGAGGGCAGTCGTTTCCGAACGAAAAGCAGGATGTGCAAGCCGCATTCGAACAATGGGACGGGCGACCGCCGAGACGTCAGCGCCGCCACGCCGATGTCTCGCCCGCGCCCGAACTCGGCCACCGCCTATCGCCCCGGCGCTCCCTGCGCCACGTACGGGCGGATTTCGACCAGATTGAGCTGCGCCTGCGGCGAATCGAAACCCACGTGACCTCCGGTCGCTACGAGTTGCAGCGGGAGCTGTCCCGCATCGAAAGGAGCGAGCCATGAACGCGCGTCCGCTAGCGCCCGAGAATCGAACCCGAGTCTTGGCGATTGCCGCAGTCGGTATTCTCGGCACTGCCATAGTCGCCGCCACCGGCATCGGAGACGACATGCAAACGCGGGCCATCCAGCCAACCGAGGACTTCCACCGCATTTACGTCGAAGGCCCGGCGACTCTCCACATCGATCAGGGCGAGGAGGCGCGGGTGGAAGTCGCGGCTGCCGACGAGCATCAGGACACCGTCGAAGTGGAGGTGTCGGACGCTACGCTCTTCATCGAGGTGCCGGCGGAACTCGAAGTGGAGGATGTGGTCGTGCAGGTGACCACCCGCCAACTCACGGAGCTCTACAGCGCCGGCCCCATTCTGGTCACCGGCGGCAAGCTGCAGACGGACACGCTGGTGGTGGAGAACCGGGGCAGCGGCGATTACCGCCTTGACTCGCTCGACGCCGACGAACTCGTTATCGAGGCCCGCGGCGCGTTCCGATTTGAGGTGGACGGCCGTGCTGGCCGCCAGGTCGTGGACATCGCCGGGGCAGGTGAATACGAAGCGGCCGGTCTCAAAACCCGAACCGCCGAAGTCAGCCTTAAGGGCGCCGGCAGCGCCAGGGTGTGGGCCACAGAACGCCTCGATGTGGACATCGCCGGCGCCGGCTCGGTCGCCTACGCCGGTGACCCCGACGTACACCGCCGCATCCGCGGCTTCGGCACCGTCCACAAGATCAACCAATGACTTAAGCGCCCAGGAGTTCCCCAAATGGATTGGCCAACCGCAACCCTGCTGATCGTCCTTCTGTCCGTCGGATTGCCTATGCTCCCCGCAGTACTGAAGGCTTGGAGATCCCGTCCCCGCCAAGCCGAAGCAGCGACGGCGACCGTCCATGCTCTCGAGCAGGAAGTGACGACCTTGCGCGAACGGGTGACAACCCTCGAAGCCATCGTCACCGACGACGGCTACCGCCTAACGCGGGAAATCGACAGGCTCGAATCCACCGGGCGAGAGGCAGTAGGCGAGAGGCAGTAAAGGTCGCCGCTCCCGGACCGGCCGCGGCAACTTGCACACGGCACCTTGAACGACTGATCAAACACGCGGAGATTCACCCTTATGGATTGGTCGACTGTAGTCCTTCTGATCGTCTTCATGGTCGTGGGGCTCCCCATGCTGATAGGGGCTCTGAAGGTGTGGACATCCCGCCCTCGTCATAGCAGCGACGAAACGGACGCCACAGTTCAGGCCCTTGAGCAGGAAATGGGAACACTGCGCGAACGGGTGAAGACCTTGGAAGCCATCGTCACCGACGATGGCTATCGCCTTAACCAAGAAATCGACAAGCTCGAGTCCACCGCGCCAGAGGAAGCAAGGGCCGAACCCTCCTGAGCCCCATTCCGGCGGGGACTGCTAGACGCTTCGACGAGTTCTGCACGGGACAAGCCCGTCCCCTACGGTTCCCGAACCGCAACAGCGGGGCCGGGTGCCTCATGTATCGTCGCGGCAGACCCGGTCCGGGCAGTCCGTGAACACGCCACTCGCTCCGAACCCCCTGAGTTCCCTCGCCCGTTCCGGATTGTTCACCGTGTACACCATGCAGGCGAAGCCCCGCTCTCGGATGGCAGCGATGCGGCTGGCGGTGGCGATGCGGTCGGAAATGTTGATGCTGCTCGCGTCCAGCTTCGCTGCTGTGGCGAGGGGGCTCATCCTGTGAGGGGAGGCCCCTCGCGCTCCCCCAGGCTGAGGGCTCCGCCAGCGGCTGAACAGCGGGGCGCAAGGGATGTGGGGGCAGGCGGCGTGGAAGCGCCTGAGTTCGGCGTGGTCGAACGAGGAAACCAGCAAGGGCCGTTCTAGCTCGCACAGGCGCTCCGCCGTGGGCGCGGCGGTGCCATCGCCCTTGAGCTCGACATTGATCCCCACGTTCGCCGGCACGTCTGCCAGCACGTCGTTCAGAAGCGGAACGATCTGGCCGTTGCCGGCATCCAGCGCGCGAAGCTCAGCAAGGCTGAGTTCCGCCACCGCGCCGGTGCCGTCGGTGGTGCGATCCACCGTGTCGTCGTGGATCACCACCAACTCGCCGTCCACCAAATGCACGTCGAGCTCGACCGCATCGACGGCGAGGGCAACGGCCCTCGCAAAGCTGGCCAGCGTGTTTTCCGGTTCCAGCGCGGCCGCGCCACGGTGGCCAACGATGCACCATCCGGCCGGAGTTGGGGGGAAAAGAGGCGTTCGGGTTAACATCCTGTCCGATCATGAGCTATCAAGTGCTGGCACGGAAGTACCGCCCGCGTGAATTCGATGACGTGGCAGGGCAAGAACACGCCGTGCGGGCGCTCAAGAACGCCCTCGACCTCGGCCAGCTGCACCACGCCTATCTCTTCACAGGCACGCGCGGCGTCGGCAAGACTACGCTCGCGCGCATCCTCGCAAGGTGCCTCAACTGCGAAACCGGCGTCACTTCCACGCCATGTGGCGAATGCCGCGCCTGCAACGACATCGTGGGCGGGCGCTTCGTCGATTTGATTGAAGTGGACGCTGCCTCCCGCACCGGCGTGGACGATACGCGGGAGCTCCTCAACAACGTGCAATACCTGCCGACGAACGGGCGCTACAAGGTGTACCTGATCGACGAGGTACACATGCTGTCCACCTCCAGCTTCAACGCCCTGCTGAAGACGCTCGAAGAACCCCCGGAACACGTCAAGTTCGTGCTGGCGACCACGGAGGCGCGCCGCATCCCGGTCACGGTGCTCTCGCGCTGCCTGCAACTGAACCTCAGGAACATGCGTCCGGCCACCATCGAAGCCCAACTGAAGCAGATTCTGGCGGAGGAGAGCATCGAGGCCGAGGCCGAGGCGCTCGGCGTGATCGCCCGCGCCGCCGACGGCAGCATGCGGGACGCCTTGTCGATCACGGACCAAGCCGTGGCGCATGGCGGCGGCAGCGTGCGCGAGGCGGAGGTGATCGAGATGCTGGGCGTCGTGCGAAGCGACGAGGTGGGGGCACTGCTTTCCGCACTGGCCGACCACGACGTGCAGCAACTGCTTGCGGCCGGTGATGCCATCGCGGACCGTGCCGCCAGCCTGCCCGAGGTGGTGGAGGGCTTGCAGCGGGCATTCCACGACCTCGCGGTTGCGGCGGAGCTAGACTTGGCGCCGGATGATTCCCTAACCGCGTTCCAGGGGCGCTTCTCGGCGGAGGACTTGCAGCTTTGCTATCAGATCGCGCTCATGGGCGGGCGCGACATGCAGTTCGCGCCGGATCCGAAGGTGGGCTTCGACATGACCCTGCTTCGGCTGGCGGCGTTCGAGCCCTCGGGGGAGGGCGGGGATGAACGCCGCGCCAGCGACCGGGGGAGCAAGCCGGAGCCAAGCGTGAAGCCGGCGCGCCAAAGGGCGAACACACCACCGGCGGAGCAAAAGGGACGCGATGGGGGCGTGAATGGTCGCCTGATGGATGGAGGGGCAGTGCCGGAAGCCGAGGCTCCGGTGACGCCGGCACCGTCGCCCGATTCTGCGTTTGCCCAACCGCCGCACCCGGCGATGGAAGCGACCCCGTTACCCGACGGGGGAGACGGAGGGCGGGACGCCTTCCCTCCAGACGAACCCATGCGATCAGAGTCGCCCGTTCCGGTCGGACCCGTGGCGCCGGAGCCTCCTCCAGAGGACCGCGTCCCACCACCGGCAACCGTCGGGGCCGCGGCGGCTTCCCCCAACGGGCCGGCATCGGGCGAGTGGCACGAGATCGTCGCGGCAATGGCGCCGCAGGGGGTGACGGCAATGGTGCTGGAAAACGCCAACCTGCTGGAAAAGGGCGACAACGTCTGGCGCATCGCCCTCGATCCGGGGCACGAAGCGATCCTCAACGACAAGCAGCGCGCCGAGGTGGCGAACCTCGCTTCCCGCTACGCCGGACATAGCGTGCGCGTCGCCATCGAAATCGGCGCTCTTGCCGAGGAGACGCCGGCGGCGCGGCGGACGCGCATCCGTGCGCAGCAGGAGGAGGCGGCGCGGCAGGCTTTGATGCAGGATGATGCCGCACGGAGCCTGATCGAACAGTTCGACGGTCGGATCGAGAGTGTCAAGGCCATCGCGCCGGCCAGCGAGGGAGCGAGGGAATGAAGGGCATTGGCGACCTTTTCCAGCAAGCACAATCCATGAAGCGTGCCGTGGAGGAGCTCAACACCGAGATGAGCAAGGCTCGCGTCACCGGCGAGAGCGGCGCCGGCATGGTCAAGGTGACCATCAACGGCAGCTACGAGGCACTGAGTGCCCAGATCGATCCCACCGTGCTGGCGGGCCTTTCGGAAGACGAGCGGACGATGGTCGAGGATTTGGTGGCCGCTGCAGTGACCGATGCATCGCGGCGACTGCGAGAGTTCCAGAAAGATCAGATGGCGTCGCTGACGCGGGGGGTGAACCTGCCCCCAGACCTCAAGTCGCTGCTTTAGGCACGGCGCGGAAACACCGCGGCCTGTATGCGCATCAGTCCCCTCATCGATCGCCTTGTGGAGGCATTGCAGACGCTTCCCGGGGTGGGCCCGAAAACCGCTGTGCGAACCGCCTTGCACCTGTTGCAGCACAATCGCCCCGGCGCCCGAGCCCTTGCCGCGGCGTTGAGCGAAGCCGCCGATCGGGTCATGCGCTGCCGTAGCTGTCGCACCCTGTCGGAAACCGAGCTCTGTGCCATCTGCGCGAATCCGAAGCGCGATCCGAAGCTCCTGTGCATCGTCGAGTCGCCCTCCGACATCGTTGCCATCGAACAGTCTGGCGCCTTTGGCGGCCGCTACTTCGTGCTCCACGGCCGCCTGTCGCCGCTTGATGGGGTGGGGCCGGAGGAACTCGGCATCGTCGATTTGGCCGAGCGCGTGACCGGCCAAGGTGCCGAGGAGGTCATCCTTGCCACCAACCCGACCGTCGAAGGCGAGGCAACCGCGCACTACATCGCCGAGGCGCTGCGTGGCACCGGCGCGAGTCTCAGCCGAATCGCGCACGGCGTTCCGGTGGGTGGCGAGCTCGAATACACCGACGGTGGCACCATCGTTCATGCCCTGCAGGGGCGTCGTGTCGTCTCCTGAGGGCTCCGCTAGCGAGGGGAAGCCCCTCCCGCACGCGCGCCGTGGCGGGCGCGTTGGAAGTTCCGCTGGCGCGGAACCTCTGAGCCCCACCGCTGAAGGGGCCCCGTCCGCGCTCCCCCAAGCTGAGGGCTCCTCCAGCGAGGGGAGGCCCCTTGCGCTCGCCCAAGCTGAGGGCTCCTCCCCGCTACTGGTGGACGATGCTGCCATCGAGGCCGCGGTAGCGGCAGAGGGCCCTTTGGGGCTGGACACCGAGTTCATGCGCACCGACACGTTCTTTCCGGTGCCGGCGCTGTATCAGATCGCCAGCGTAAGCGGCACGTTTTTGGTGGACGGTCAGGCCGACGTGAGCTTCGCCGCCCTCGCCCAGGTGATGACGGACCCGACCCGCCTCAAGATCATGCACTCGCTTTCCGAAGACCTCGAGGTGCTCGACTGCCACCTCGGCGTCCTGCCGCAGCACGTGATCGACACCCAGCTTGCCCATGCCTTTGTCACGCCGGAATACGGCGTCGGCTACGCGGCCCTGGTGGAACGCCATCTCGGCATCGTCCTCGCCAAGCACTCCACCCGTTCCAACTGGCTGCGCCGACCGCTTTCGCCGGAGCAGCTTTCCTACGCGCGTGAGGATGTGGAATACCTGCTGCCGCTTTGGGAGCGCATCGGCGCCGAACTCGAAAGCCTGGGCAGGCTCGATTGGGCGATGGAGGAGATGGCGCGGCTATTGGTGCGACGCCCGCCACCAGAGGAACACTACCGGGGCGTGTCGGGCGCCCGGCGTCTTTCCCGGCGCCAACTTGCCATCCTGCGGGGCCTCATCACGTGGCGCGAGCGCGAGGCGCGACGACGCGACATGCCTCGTGCCCACCTTGCTCGTGATGACGCACTGCTTGGCCTGGCCCTCAACGAGGCCCCGTCGCCTTCGCTGGATGCGTTGCCGAAGGGCTTGCGTCGTCGCTACGGCAAGGTCTTGCTGCAAACACACGCGAAGGGCCGGGACGATCCGCGTCCGCCACCGCGCTTGCCCGAGCCCCTGAGCCGTCGCCAGGGCGAACTCGCCGCGGTGCTTCGGAACTTGGCCAAGGCGTGCTCCGAGCGTTTGGGCATGGCACCGGAGTTGCTTGCCCGCAGGCGCGACATGGAAGCGTGCGTGTTGCACTGGCGCGAACATGGCGACCTGCCGCCCTGGTTTGGTGCATGGCGAGAGAGCCTGCTTGGGGACGAGTTTCGACGCCGGCTCGGAGGGATGCCGACATGAGGTGGCGAAGGCGCCGCAAACGCAAGAACCTGACGGAGACAACAGCCGCACCGGCTGCGAGCGACGGCGACGAGCCGTTCTGGCGCCGCAAGCCCCTCGAGGAGATGACCGACGAGGAATGGGAATCCCTCTGCGATGGCTGCGGCCGCTGTTGCCTGCTCAAGACCGAAGACCAGGACACCGGCGAAGTGCAGACCGCCGCCATCGCCTGCCGCCTGCTGGACCTCGAAAGCTGCCGCTGTACCCAGTACCCGAAGCGTCACGATTACGTTCCGGATTGCATCCAACTCGACATCGAAGGCATCCGCACGCTCTCCTGGCTGCCGAAATCCTGCGCCTACCGACGCCTCGATGAGGGGCGCGATCTAGCGTGGTGGCATCCCCTGGTGTCCGGGGACCCCAATACCGTTCACGAAGCCGGCATCAGCGTCGCCGGCAACGTCGTCTCGGAATCCTCCGTGCATCCGCAGGAACTCGCGGCCTGGCACGCTGGCCGGTTGCAGGAACAGACGGTGAAGTGGGTGGATGAATGAGTTCCCACGCCATTGCCTGGTGGGTAGCTGGCGTCTCCTGCCTCGGCTTGGCGGCGCTCGCCTTCGTGCTGCTGCGTCGCTATCCGCTGCTGCGGGGCCTGCGCTGGTTCGTACCGGCGTTGGTGTTGACGCTGGGGCTTGCGCCGTATCAATTCGACGAGGCCCATCTCGCGCCGGCATGGGTCGTGGCCGGGTTCCGCACCTTCTTTGAAGCCGGCATGGATCCCGGGCCGCCTTGGCGGCTGTTGGGCGCAGCCGCCACGGGCCTCTGCGCCGCCTACATCGCTGCCCTCAGCCTGCGTGGCCTCGGCCACGCAATCCTGCGGCGCATCCACCCCCGCCGCGCCGGCGCCGCCCCGGATGCGCAAATCGACACCGAGGGTGCATCCGACGCACCAAAGCGGGTAAAGTAGCGCCTTTTGTCTGCGGCACCTCCCACCGGAACGCTGCAGTTAGGGCTCTCACGCAAAGGAGATGGACAGCCGAATGAAGTTCGACAGCACCGACACCTACATTTCGACCGACGAGCTGTCGATGGCAGTGGATGCGGCCGTCAAGCTGGAGCGGCCCCTGCTCATCAAGGGCGAGCCCGGCACCGGCAAAACCCTGCTGGCGGAGGAGATTGCCAAGACCTACGACCTGCGCCTCATTACCTGGCACATCAAGTCGCAAACGAAGGCGCTCCAGGGCCTGTACGAATACGACGCCGTCTCCCGCCTGCGCGATTCCCAGCTCGGCGACGACCGGGTGCAGGACATCCGCAACTACATCAAGAAAGGCAAGCTCTGGGACGCGTTCGAGGCCTCCGAGCGGGTCGTGCTCCTGATCGACGAGATCGACAAGGCCGACATCGAGTTCCCGAACGACCTCCTGCAGGAACTCGACCGCATGGAGTTCTTCGTGTACGAGACGAGCGAGACGGTGAAGGCGCAGCACCGCCCGATCGTCGTCATTACCTCAAACAACGAGAAGGAGCTGCCGGACGCGTTCCTGCGCCGCTGCTTCTTCCACTACATCAACTTCCCGGATCGGGAAACGATGCAGCAGATCATCGAAGTGCATCATCCCGAGATCAAGGATCACTTGGTCAAAGAGGCGATGGAGATCTTCTTCGACGTGCGCAAGGTGCCGGGGCTGAAGAAAAAGCCCTCCACCTCAGAGCTCATTGATTGGCTCAAGCTATTGATGGCAGATGATATTCCCGATGAAATCCTGACAAACCGCGATCCGTCCAAGGCGATTCCGCCGCTGTACGGAGCGCTGGTGAAGAACGAGCAGGACGTGCATCTGCTCGAACGGCTGGCCTTCATGAACCGACGCGACAGCCGGGGTTAGGCACGCCATCGACACCCGTCCTTCGAAGCAAGCGGAGAAACGCCCAACGTGCTGATCAACTTCTTCCTCACGCTGCGCCGCTACAAGGTGCCGGTGACCATTCGCGAGCTGATGGACCTGTTGGCGGCGCTGGACCGCAACGTGGTGTACAGCAACGTTGACGACTTCTACCTGCTCGCCCGCACCTGCATGGTCAAGGACGAGAAGAACTACGACAAGTTTGACCGCGCCTTCAGCGCCTACTTCAAGGGGCTCGAAGACCTGCAAGGCCTGCTCGAATCCCTCATCCCGGACGAGTGGCTGCGGCGCGAGTTCGAACGTTCCCTGACGCCTGAAGAACTCGCCAAGATCGAGTCCTTGGGCGGCCTCGAAAAGCTGATCGAGGCATTCCGCAAGGCGCAGGAGGAAGAGGCGAAGAAGGCCGAGGAGGGTGAAGAGGGCAAGGACGGCGAAAAGGGCAACGCCGAGCGCCAGGGCAGAGACGGTCCCGGCCAGGGCCGCGGCAAGAAGCGCAAGGCCAAGAAGGTCTGGGATCAGCGCCAGTACAAGAACCTCGACGATTCGGTGGAGCTAGGCACGCGCAACATCAAGATGGCGCTCCGGCGCCTGCGCAAGTTCGCGCGCACCGGCGCGGACGAAGAGCTGGACATGGACAACACCATCCGCTCCACCGCCCACAACGGCGGCATGCTCGACATCCAGATGCGACCGGAGCGGCGCAACACGGTGAAGGTGCTGGCGTTCTTCGATATCGGCGGCTCCATGGACGCGCACGTGAAAATCTGCGAGGAGCTGTTCTCCGCCACCCGCACCGAGTTCAAGCATCTGGAAAGCTACTACTTCCACAACTTCATCTACGAATCGGTGTGGAAGGACAACCGGCGGCGCATGAACGAGCGCATCCCGACTTGGGAGATCCTCAACAAGTACGCGCACGACTACAAGGTGGTGTTCGTCGGCGACGCCACCATGGCACCCTACGAGATCACCCACGCCGGCGGCAGCGTCGAGCACTGGAACGAAGAACCGGGTGCGCTGTGGCTGAGTCGCTTCACGGAAATCTACGACAAGCTGGTGTGGATCAACCCGACGCCGCAGGAGACGTGGGAGTATTCCACCTCGGTCGCCATGACGCAGGACCTGGTGGACGGCGATATGTACCCCCTCACCATCCGCGGCCTCGAAGAGGGCATGAACACCCTCTCGAAGTAGCGCACGCAAGACGCCTTCCTTCGCCCGGCCCCTCGGGGCATGTGCCGAGTCCATCGGCGCGTCTTCGCATTCCTCGTAGGGACGGGCTTGTCCCGTCCCGGCGCGCCCTGACGGGCGCGTTGGCAGTTCGCTTGCGCGAACTGCTTTGCTTCGACGAAATGCTCGTGTCGAATTCAAGACGGGCGGGGACAAGCCCCGCCCCTACGAGGCCCGTGGCGCGTCCGCCGGTGCGTTCAACACGGGCGGCATGGACTCGGCTTCGAGGCGCTTTCTTGGTTTACCGGCGAGGCATTAGCATATTGAGGTCGAGCGAGGCGTAGGCTCGAAGGCGTTCCGAGGACCACATCCATGCAAAGCCGAAGCAAGGGCAAGCGTCCGACCCGGCGCCCAAGACGTCACCCTCCGCCGCGTAACCTAACGCCTCCCACGCCTTCCTTCCCTCCAGAACTTCCCATCACCGAACGCATCGACGAGGTCGTCGAACTCATCCGCCAACATCCTGTGGTGGTAGTGGCTGGCGAGACCGGCTCCGGCAAGACCACCCAACTCCCCAAGGCCTGCCTCGCCGCTGGCCTCGGCCGCAAGGGCGTCATCGGCCACACCCAACCAAGACGCCTCGCCGCACGCACTGTGGCCGCGCGAATCGCCCAAGAGCTCGAAGTGCCCCTCGGCGCGGATGTAGGCTATGCCGTGCGCTTCTCCGAACGCCTGTCCGAAAAGACCTGCATCAAGGTGATGACCGACGGCTTGCTGCTAACGGAAATCCAGCAGGATCAACGCCTCAGACGCTACGAAGCCATCATCGTTGACGAAGCGCACGAACGCAGCCTCAACGTCGACCTCCTGCTCGGCCACCTCAAGCGCCTCGTCGGTCGGCGCCCCGATCTCAAGGTACTCATCACCAGCGCCACCATTGACGTCGCAGCGTTCTCGAACCATTTCGGCGAAGCCCCCGTCGTGGAGGTGTCGGGGCGCGGCTATCCCGTGGACGTCGCCTACCGCGAACCGAGCGACAATCCCCTCGACGCCCTCGGTGAGTGCCTGGAGGAGATCGACTCCGGCAAGGCCCGGTCAGGTGCCCGCGACGTGCTGGTGTTCCAGACCGGCGAGCGAGAGATTTTCGACACCTCGCACTGGCTCCGCCGCCGCTTCGGCGATCGCTTCGACATCCTGCCGCTCTACGCCCGCCTGCCGCCCAAGGAGCAGCAGCGCGTGTTCGCCCCGGGCGGCCGGCGGCGCATCGTTCTCGCCACGAACGTCGCCGAAACCAGCATCACGGTGCCCAACATCGGCTTCGTGGTGGACCCGGGCCTCGCCCGCATAAGCCGCTACAGCTACCGCTCGAAGCTGCAACGCCTGCCCATCGAAGCGATCTCCCAAGCCAGCGCCGCCCAACGCGCCGGCCGCTGCGGTCGCGTGGCGGCAGGCGTGTGCTTCCGCCTCTACGACGAAACCGACTTCGACGCCCGTCCCCCCTACACCGATCCAGAACTCAAGCGCACCAACCTTGCCTCGGTGGTGCTAACGATGCGCGCCTTTCGCTTGGGCGACATTTCTACATTTCCCTTCCTCGACCCCCCGGACCCCCGCGCCGTCCGCGACGCGGTGCGCCTGCTGCACGAACTCGGCGCCCTCCGCCCCGCGTCGAGTGCCCGTCTGGAGGGCGCTTCCCCGGGGGAAGGGCGCAGCGTCCGAAGGCCGCGCAAAGACAACGACTCGGACGACGAACTCACCGACATCGGCCGCACCATGGCGCGCATTCCCGTGGACCCCCGCCTGGCGCGAATGCTGATCGAAGCCTCCCGCCGCGGCTGCCTCACCGAGGTGTCCATCGTCGTCGCTGGCCTCGCCGTCCAAGACCCCCGCCTGCGCCCTCTCGATCGCCGCGACGCAGCCGACGAAGCCCACCGCGCCTTCGCCGACGATTCCTCCGACTTCCTCGCCTACGTCAACCTCTGGCGTTGGCTCGACGCCACGCGCGACGCAACCACGCGCAGTGGCTTCCGGCGCGAGTTGGAGCGCCGCTTCCTGAGTCCGGTCCGGGTTGGCGAATGGCGCGCCCTGCACCGTCAACTCCTGCTCTCCTGCAAGCGTCTCGGAATGCGCTTCAACAGCGCCGAGGCCGACTACCAAGGAGTCCACCGTGCCCTCATCGCCGGTTCCCTCTCATTCGCCGGCATGAAGGACGACACGGCAAAGGAGCGCTTCTCGTATGCCGGCGCTCGCGACCTCAGCTTCCGCATCTTTCCTGGCTCGGCCTTGAGCAAACGCCGCCCCAAGTGGATCGTCGCCGCCGAGATCAGCGACACCGGCCGCACCTACGCCCGCTGCGTCGCCGCCGTCGAACCGCGCTGGCTGGAGGAAGCCGCCGGCCATCTGCTGAGGCGATCCTTCTCGGACCCCGAGTGGGACGCTACCCGCGGCGAGGCCATCGTCCGCGAACGCGCAACCCTTTACGGCCTGCCGGTCGTCAACAACCGCGCGCGGCGGCTGGCCGACATCAACGCCGGCCAAGCCCGCGAAATCTTCGTCCGCGAAGCACTCGTGCGCGGCGATGCAAGCCTCAAGGCACCCTTCCTCGCCCATAACGGGCGCCTCATCCGGCAGGTGCTCGCGCGCCAAGACAAGGCGCGTCGAACGGACCTGCTGGCCCCCGAACCAATACGCACCGCCTTCTATCTCGAACGCCTGCCCGACGACATCGTCGGCGTCAAATCCTTTGAGGCATGGCTACGTCGCGCATCCCCCGCGGGCCTCGCGGCGCTGGAAATGACCGAAGCAGACCTCGTGACCAGCGTCCAGGTACACCTAGCCGAGGACGCTTTCCCGAGCCGCCTGCGCCTCGCCGCCGGCGGCGAGGCGCAACTGCGCTACCGCTTCGCCCCGGGAACCCCCGATGACGGCATTTCGGCCGAACTCGATTCAGGCCTTCTCGCGAACGCCCATCCCGAGGACTTCGAGTGGCTGGTGCCAGGGTTTTTGGAGGAGAAGTGCACGTTGCTGCTGCGCAGCTTGCCGAAGTCTGCTCGCCGCCGCCTGGGCCCCATTCCCGACTGCATGCAAGAGCTCATGCCGGTGCTGCTGAGCAAGGGCCTCCATCGCCAAGAACGGCTCACCCAAGCCCTCACGCAGGTTCTCGGCAACGCATTCGGCGTGCATGTGTCCCCTAGCGACTGGCATCCGGAACGGTTGCCCCCACATCTTGCCGTCAATGTACGCGTGCTGGGGCCAAGTCGTGGCCGCGGTCGCCGGGGCAAGCGCCGCGTCCTCGACGAAGATCGCGACTTGGCCGCGCTCAAGCAGCGCCTGCTCGCGCGAGTGGAACAGCACATGGCGGATGGGCTGCGAGAAACCCACGAACAGGAGGCGCTGACGGAGTTTCCCGCCGAGGGCGTTCCGAGCCAGCGCATTGCCCGTACCGAAGACGGCCAGTCGGTCGTCTATCCGGTGCTCGTGGACCGAGGTGCCACGGTGGACCTCCTCATCCAATCTTCCCCGAAAGGGCAGGGCGCGACCAATCGACGCGGCCTCGCGCGCCTCGCCCTTTTGGCCGACCGCCGCGCAAGCCGCAAGATGCGGCGCGAGGTGGAGTCAGACACCCTGATGCCGCTCTACTTCGCGCCTCTCGGCACGATGGCTGAACTCGTCGATGAAGTGTTGCGGGCGACGACTTGGCAGACGTTCTTCGAGGGCCGCCCACTGCCGGAAACCCGCCAAGACTTCGACGAGCGCCTTGCGGCGACGAGCAAGCATCTCCCAGGCACCTTTCAGCGAATCCTGGAACTTGCGCGTTCGATCCTGGCCAGACGATTCGCCGTCGCCAGCGTCTTGGAGCGCCTGGACTCGCCGGCCTACCGCGCCGCCCGTGCCGACATGGAGTCCCAACTCGCACAAATCGCCGGCAGGGACTTCCTCTCGGCAACCCCCGGCACGCGCTTGGCCGACATCCCCCGTTATCTCGACGGCATGGAATGGCGGGGCCAAAACCTCCAAGGCCGAATCCAGCGAGACCAGCAGGGCATCGAAACCCTGGCCCGCTGGCAATCCCGCCTCGCAACCCTGCGCGAAGCCACCGGCGAAACCGAAACCACCACCGACCTCAGGTTCCTGCTACAGGAACTGCGCATTACCCTGTTCAGCCAAAGAACCGGCACCCGCGAAAAAGTCTCGGAAGTCCGCCTCGAACGCCTGTTCCAGCCCGCCGAGCGCGCAGCGGGACTTCGCTAGGAGGCTGCGTCGTAAGCGGCGTAGCCTCCTAGCCGAAGTGGTGAGCGAATGCGAAGTAAGGAGGCCAGCAGTTCGCGTAGCGAACTACCAACGCGCCCGTCACGGCGTGCTATCGCTTGGCTGCGTTCCTGGCGTTCCTACTAGAGGAGCCTGCGGCGCAGAGCATCGCGGGGAGGTGCCCCCGAATGCGACGAACCTCAGCAGTTGTCGCGCCAGCGAAAACTGCCAGAGCGCCGCGAAGCGGCGCTAGTGTGCCGTCCCATAAGTTCGACGTACTTCGGGATGCCCAATCCTCGTCCCGGCCGACCTTTCGGGGGGAGAGTCTGGGCGGCACATCCTCCTTTTCTCGGCATCGGTGCGCCAGCCAGCGCCCAGCGGGAAGGGTGACGTGTTTTCGCGACGCGACGCTAGAGCACCGGTGAGCAGGTGCGGCAGAGGGCGTAGATATGGCGCGGGTCGTTCAGGAGGAAGAGCCGGTCCATCTCTTCGGCCATGTGGCGTGCTGCGGCCGTCGGCAGCTTTGGTGCGCTGGTTGCGAGCTCTTCGACCATGCGGCTCAGGAGTTCCTCCTGGGGGGATAGTTGCCGGTGCAGGTAACGCACCTCAGGGTCGTCTATTTCGGCGAGGTCGGCGGCGATGCGGATGGCGTCGTCCAGGGTGCCCACTGCGTCCACCAGGCCCACTTCGAGCGCCTGCTGGCCGCTGTACACGCGGCCGTCGGCGACGGCGCGTACCTCTTCGGGGGACATGCCGCGACCGCGGGCGACGACGCCCAAGAACTGGCGGTAGGTGTAGTCGACGCTCGATTGCAGCACGCGCTGCATCTGCTCGCCAACGCCGTCGAAGACGTTCATGCCGCCGACCAAGGGGCCCGTGGCCACGCCGTCGAAGTTGACGCCGACGCCGGCGAGGCTCTCTTCGAGCGTCTGCACCATGGCGAAGACGCCAATGGAACCGGTGATGCTGAATGGCGAGGCAACGATGCGGTCCGCGGCGGTGGCGACCCAGTATCCCCCGGAGGCTGCGGCCGCACCCATGGACACTACCACCGGCTTGCCCTTCGTGCGTAAGAGTTCGAGCTCTCGGCGAATGGCTTCGGAGGCGAAGGCGCTGCCGCCGCCGGTGTCGAGTCGCACCACGAGTGCCTTCACGTTGTCGTCCTTGCGGACGTTGCGGAGGCGTCGGGTCATGTCGCCGGCGCGTATGCCGGCGTCGCCGGAACCGGAAAGGATGAGGCCAGATGCGGTGATTACGGCGATGGGGGCGTCGGTCGGTGGCAGGGCAGGGCGCAGGTAGTCGGCGAAGGAGGTGCCGCGATAGCCGTCGCCATCTCTGCCCACCATGTCGGTGAGGCGAACGCGCACCTCGTCCGCGTCGACCAGCTCGTCCACCAGGCCAGCCTCGAGCGCTGCCCGTGCTGCGTCCCCGTCGGCGGCCGCCAGGTGCTCGTCGTAGCGCGCCGCGAAGTCCGCCAGTGCATCGGTGGCGATGCCGCGGTTGCTGGCAACCTGGTTCAGGAACAGCGTCCAAGTCTGGTCCACCAGCGCCTGGTAGCTGCGCCGGGACGTCTCGGACATATCGTTGCGGGTGTATGGCTCGACGGCATCCTTGAACTCTCCGGCGCGGAAGACGTGGACATTCACCTTGAGCTTGTCGAGCAAGTCCTTGGTATAGAAGCCGAACAGGCCGTAGCCGAGGAAGCTCACCTCACCCATCGGCGCAAGGAAGACCTGGTCCGCGAAGCTCGCGAGGTAGTACTGCCCTTGGCTGAAATGGTCGCCGAAGGCGACGACCTGCTTGCCGCTCGCCTTGAATGCCGTCAAGGATTGGCCAATAGTGTGCAGGTGCGCGGGTTGGACGAACGCGAGGTCTCCAACATCAAGAAACAAGGCACCGATGCGGTCGTCTTCGGCGGCCTTCGCCAATGCCTGGGTGATGTCCCGCAGCCGGGGGCCCGTCGGCGGCACACCCGCGAGCACGTCGGTGGCAGAAGGGGGGGTGCGCTCTTCGACGATGATGCCGGCGGGGTCGAGCACCAAGGCGCTGCCGGGTTCGATGGTCTGGGTCGAAGGTCCGGACGACACTACGAGGGCTACGATGCCGATGGCGACCAGAAGCACCAGCGCATTGCCGAGTGCGGCGCGTCCCCACGCGAAGGCACGGGATACGCCGGAGAAGAATCGCCTGATGGCACTCTGCGTGGACATGGGCGAGGTCGATTGCGACTAGGCGTGCCATTGTGGGAACTCCGGGCGACAATTGGAAGTCTCAAGTTCGCGTCAATGCATAGGCCAGCGGTCGGCCCGAGAGAACTGCCGACGCGCCGTGACGGGCGCGTCTGTAGGGGTCCGCAGTTCGCGCCAGCGAATTGCCAACGCGCCCGTCAGGGCGCGCCGCGAGCCCCTTTGGGAAATGGCCGAACCGCAGGATGGTGTCTTGCTCGGATGATTGGGGAGCGTCCTTGAGGTGAAGCCGCTGTGGCGCTGGCAAGAGTTGCGCTCGGCCTTGGGGTTGGCGGCCGAGGAAGGGCCCGACATCGGCGGTTTCGCCATAGATTCGCGCCTGCTTTCTCCGGGCGATTTGTTCGTGGCATTGCTCGGGGATCCGGGGCCGCGCTTCTATGCCAGTTCGGCTTCGGAGCGCGATGGCCATGACTTCGTTGCCGATGCGATCCGGCGCGGCGCTGCCGGCGTGCTTGTGCATCGAGACGAACGCTACGGCGCTCCCTCGCTGTGCGTGCCGGACACCCTCGATGGGCTTTGGGCGCTCGGCCGCCACCGACGGAGCCGGCTTGCCTGCCCGGTAGCTGCCGTCACCGGCAGCAGCGGCAAGACCACATGCAAGGAGTTTCTTGCCGGCGTACTTGGCGCGTTCGCCACCGACGGGAGCTTCAACAACCACATCGGCGTGCCGCTGTCGCTCGCCTCGACGCCCGTGGATGCTGCGGCAGCGGTGTATGAGATCGGCACCAACCACCCCGGCGAAATCGCGCCACTCAGCCGGTTGGCCGCCCCCAACGTCGCCATTGTCCTGAACATCCATCCCGCGCACATCGAGTTCTTCGATGGCCTCGATGGCATCCGGCGCGAAAAGCTCTCCATCGCCGAGGGTCTTGGCGTGGATGGGGTGCTGGTGCGGCACGAGCAAGTGCAGCCGCAGGGCGACGCACCCCGGACCCTGACATTCGGCAAGGAGGCGTCAGCGGACGTGCGGCTGGTGGCCATCGACGGCGACCGGGCGCGATTGGCGACGCCCGAAGGCGTCGTTGCTGCGCCGGTGCCAGGGGGAGGGCAGCATCGCGCCATGTCCGTCGCTGCCTGCGCCGCCGCGCTGCTGGCGCTCGAATTGCCGCTCGCGCAACTCGAACGGCTCGGTGCCGCCAAACTGCCGAAGGGACGCGGCAACCGCATCGAGGTGGCTGGCGTGACGGTGATCGACGACAGCTACAACGCCAACCCCGCAAGCATGAAAGCGGCCTTGCTGGCCCTCGCCGCCGAACCCGCAAGTCGCGGCGGGCGCCGCGTGGCGGTGCTAGGCGAGATGCTGGAGCTCGGCGATGGTGGGGAGCGCTTCCATCGGCAACTCGCAGCCGATTGCGAAGGGCTGGACCAAGTGTTCTGCATCGGTTCCGGCATGGTGCCGTTACACGAGGAACTCGGGGCGATGGTCGACGTGCAGTGGCTCCCTCAAGCGGACGCGGATTTCGCCGCTGCCTGCGCGCGGACGCTGCGGCCGGGTGACACGGTGCTGGTGAAGGGTTCGAACCGCGTCTTCTGGGCCAACGGCTTCGTCAACGCACTGGTGGCGGCTTTGCGCGAGGATTGATGCTTAAGGCGGTCGCCGCCGGAGTTGCGGCTACCGTCACCGCGGCGGTCAGTCTGGATGCCGGTCGATGGTGACGACGGGGGAAAGCGCGATCAGCTCGTAGCCCTCGCCTTCCATGCAGGCGCGATAGGCGAGGAACTCCGGCGAGTCTCGCCGCGCGCCTTGCACGTTCATCTGCGTGTCGGAGAGGCAGCGCGAGTTGTGAAAGTTGTACTTCGCCACCGACACATCGGCGCGAGCCCAATGATGGGTCGGCTGGCCAATCTGGCTGCCCGAGTCGATGCTGGCGCAGCCGGCACCCGCCAGCAGAAGCCCGCCACACACCAGCTTTGCGCAAGGGACCAGCTTGTCCAATACACGCACTTTTCCGTCTCCATCGAGACAGGGGCATTGGAACCTACGCCCCCCAAACGGAAAATGCAACTCCTTTGTAGGAATAAAAATCCGCAAATCCTAGGAATGTAATTCCGCTTCTCCCTAGGAAGGTTCTTCCGCGCGGGTTTAGGAAGAAAAATCCGCCTTGCGAGGGCCCTCGCACGGAGAAGGCACTCGCTCGAGGGCGTTCACTAGCGCCATGGTTGGGCGCGAACCCTTCTCACCGCGCAAGCCAAGTGGCGAAGCGCTCGTTCATCTCGTCGCCGTTGTCGCTCCACCATTGCCAGTCGCTGCGGAGCGAGTTGGCCATGTTCTCTGGGCTCGTGGGCATGTGCGGACGCATGTCGACGCCGGTGGCGAGGTGGGTGGAAACGAACGGCAGGGCCGAGCGTCGGGCCGGGCTGTAGGCGATGTACTTGCCGACCGCCGCAATGATTTCTGGTCGCGATGCGAAGCGGACGTACTTGAGGGCGTTCTCAAGCCTCGGCGTGCCGGCGACGATTCCGAGTGGGCCGTGGTCCAGCACCTGCCCGTCCCACACGATCACGAACGGCTGCCCTTCGAGAACCTGGGCGTTGAAGATGCGACCGTTGTAGGCGGTGGACATGGCGACCTCGCCGTCCGCCAGCATCTGCGGCGGCTGAGCGCCAGCTTCCCACCACACCACCTGATCCTTGATCGTGTCCAGTTTGCGGAAGGCGCGGGCGATGCCCTCGTCGGTGTCCATCACGGCGTACACCTGGTCCGGCGGCACGCCATCGGCCATGAGGGCGAACTCCATGTTGACCAGTGGCGAGCGCCGCATCCCCCGGCGGCCGGGGAAGCGTTCTAGATCGAAGAAGTCGGCGACGGTTTGCGGGGCACTGTCGCCCATTCGGTCGGCATTGTAGGCATAGACCGTGGAATAGAAGATGGTGCTGGCACCGCAGTCGCCGATGGTGTCTGGGAGATAGTCGTCCTCGATCGGCGTGCCGTCGGCGGAGGGGGCGAGGGTGGCGGCGTCCACCTCCTCCAACAATCCCTCGTCGCAGCCTCGGGTGGCATCCGCGACTTCCATGTCCACGACGTCCCAGCGCACCGCCCCGGTCTCGACTTGGGCGCGGATCTGGGCAAGGCCCCCGTTGTAGTCCTCGAGCCGCACCTCGATGCCCGTCTCGGCCATGAACGGCTTGATGATCGCCTCTTGGCAGGCGCGGGCGTACGAGCCGCCCCATGACACGACGGTAATCGTGTCGGCTTGCGTCGGCAGGGCGATGCCCACTGTGACGAAGAGGCCAGCCACTGTGAGGTTGGAGGCGAAGGGACGCCGGGACCCGAATATGGTCATGATCTTCTCCGAATGCGCTTGTTGGTCCAACATACCACCTACTGCGGCGTCCCTTCAGCGTTCGCGCTGCCTCCCTTGATTTCGTTCCACGCCCCGCAACAGGGTATGATCGGTGTTGCGCATGAACAGCACCCTCCCATGATCGTCGACGCCCAAGGCCGGCGTTTCCGCAATCTTCGGCTCAGCCTCACTGCGGCCTGCAACTACGCGTGCACCTATTGCGTCCCGGACGGCAAACGGCTGCAGGCAGCGGCGCTTGAACTCACCGCCAGCGAACTCGTGCGCGCGGTGCGCCTGCTCATCGACTCGGCGGGGATCGAGAAGCTGCGCATCACGGGGGGCGAACCGCTGTTGTCGCCCAAATTCGAGGAAGTGTTGCCGCAGGTAATGGCGCTCGGGCTTCGAGACGTGTCGATCACCACCAATGGGCAGCTTCTGCCGCGCAAGGCGCGCACCGTGATTGATTCTGGCGTCCGCCGCATCAACGTCAGCCTCGACACCCTGGACCCGGTCCGCTTCCGCGCCATCGCCCGCAGCGGCGATCTCGAAACCGTGCTGTATGGGATCGACCTCATGCTCGAGGCTGGCCTCAAGGTAAAGGTCAACATGGTGCCCATGCGCACGGCGAATGTGGACCAAGTGCTGCCAATGCTCGACTATTGCCTCGATCGCGGCATCGAACTGCGCTACATCGAGCTTATGAACATGGGGCATCTGAAGCAGAGCGCGTCATTTGTTCGCGACTTTTTCGGCATGGAGGACATCCTTGCCCTGATCGGTTCGCGCTACGAGTACGCGAGGACCGACGCCGCCTTCGACTCCACTTCGGTGCGTTTCGAGGTGCCGGGGCGCGGCGTGTTCGGCATCATCGCCAACGAGTCGGAGCCGTTCTGCGCCTCCTGCACACGGCTCAGGCTTTCCTCCAACGGCTTCCTCTACGGCTGCCTGTCGAGCAGCCACCGCCACGACATGAAGGACCTCTTGGCGCTGCCGGACGATGGCGCCCGGGCCGCGTTGCAGCGGCTCCTGCTGGCGGCACTCGGCGACAAGCAGACCCTCTCGTTCGCCGGCGAAGTAACCGTGATGAAGTTCATCGGTGGCTAGGACAACGCCGGCTCAGCAGTTGCGAAGCAACTGCCAACGCGCCCGCAAGGGCGCGCGTTCATCGGTGGCTAGTCCGCGACAACGCTGGGGTTCAGCAGTTGAGAAGCAACTGCCAACGCGCCCGCGAGGGCGCGCGTTTATCGGCGGGTAGTTGGCCGCGTCCTTTGTGGCGATGGATCCATTCACGCAATTGCTGGAGACGGCGCAGAGCCGTCGCCTGCCGCCGGTGCATCTGTGGCAGCCGGAGCGGGTGGGCCGCATCGACATCCGCATCGCCGCCGACGGCACCTGGTTTCACGAAGGCGTCGCCATCCGCCGCATCGCCATCGCCCGCGTCTTCTCTACCATCCTGCGCTTGGAGGACGGCCAGCACTATCTGGTGACGCCCCCGGAAAAGCTCGCCATCGAGGTGGAGGACGCGCCGTTCATCGCCGTGGACATGGAATCAAGCGGGCAGGGGCAGGAACGCCGCCTGGTCTTCGCCACCAATCTCGACGACGCGGTGCTCGCGGACGCAGAACATCCCGTCGAAGTGGAAGGCACGGCCGACGAACCCCGCCCGTACGTGGAAGTCCGCGATGGCCTCCGAGCGCTAATCGCCCGCAGCGTGTTCTACCGCATGGTGGACGAGGCGGAAACCGAGCCAAACGGCGAGGTGGTCATCTGGAGCGCTGGCACGCGGTTCGTGCTCGGTCAGGCCGGCGACTAGGAGGCTGCGCCGTAAACGGCGCGGGCTCCTTCCGGAGTGGTGAGCGGATGCGAACCCGACGGCCAGCAGTTCGCGCAGCGAACTGCCGACGCGCCCGAAAGGGCGCGCTAGGACGCGCTGGCCGGCCCCGCAGGGGCGACCCTCGTGGTCGCCGTGTTGGCCATACCACCGCCGTACATTCACGCGACCACGGGCGAGAACAAGGGTCGCCCCAGCGAGAGCCCGGAGTCATGCGCGCTGCGGCCTTCCCCTACATGTTCGGGTAGTTGGGACCGCCCATCCCTTCCGGCACCACCCAGGTGATGTTCTGGGCGGGGTCCTTGATGTCGCAGGTCTTGCAGTGGACGCAGTTCTGGGCGTTGATCTGGAAGCGGGACTCGCCAGCCTCCTCGATCACCTCGTAAACCCCCGCAGGGCAATAGCGCTGGGCCGGCTCGTCGAACATCGGCAGGTTGTCGCGGATCGGCACGGCGGCATCCGCGAGCGTCAGGTGGCAGGGCTGGTCCTCCTCGTGGTTGGTGCTCGAGAGGAACACCGACGAGAGCTTGTCGAAGGAGAGCTCGCCGTCCGGCTTCGGATAGTCGATTGCGGGTGCCTTCGCCGCCGGCAACAGGGTCGCGTGGTCGGGCGTCGGGTCGCTGAGCGTGAACGGCATGTGCCCGCGGGCGACCTTCTGATCGACCCAGGCGTAGGCGGCACCAAACAGGGTGCCGAACTTGTGCAGTCCCGGCTGGATGTTGCGGGCAAGGTGCAGTTCCCGACCGAGCCAGGAGTCGTGCACGCGGTACTCGAAGTCCGCGAGTTCGGTGTTCTCCTCGCCCCGTTCGAGTGCGTCGAAAACGGATTCCGCCGCCAGCATCCCCGACTTCATGGCCGTGTGCGAACCCTTGATCTTGAGGGCGTTCAGGAAGCCGGCGTCGTCGCCCACCAGCGCGGCTCCCGGCACCGTCAGGCGCGGCAGTGCCCGGATGCCGCCCTTGACGATGGCGCGGGCACCATACGCCACGCGCCGCCCGCCCTGCAGCACGTCGGCGAACAGGGGATGGTGCTTGAGTCGCTGCAGTTCGTCGAAAGGCGACAGATGCGGATTGCGGTAGGACAAATCGACGATGATGCCAAGCGAAACCTGGTTGTTCGGCAGGTGGTAGAGGAACGACCCGCCGCTCGTGCCGCGCACCCGACCGAGCGGCCAGCCCACGGCATGCACCACGGCGCCCGGCTGGTGGCGTTCCGGGTCCACGTCCCAAAGCTCCTTCAGGCCGATGGCGTAGTGCTGGGTCGCGGAGTCCTTGGCGAGGCCGAACTTGGCCATGAGTTCCTTGCCGAGATGCCCGCGACAGCCCTCGGCGAACAGCGTGTACTTGGCGCGCAGCTCGTAGCCGGGCTCGAACACCGGCTTGCGCTCGCCGCTCGCGTCGACGCCCATGTCCTTGGTGGCAATCCCGCGCACGGAACCATCGTCCCCATAGAGAATCTCGGCGGCGGCGAAGCCCGGAAACACGTTCACGCCCAGTTCCTCGGCCTGGGTGCCGAGCCAGCGACAGAGATTGCCGAGCGAGAGGGCGTAGTTGCCGCGGTTCTTGCTCTCGCCGGGGATGGTCCACATGGGCAGGAGGATGCGGTTGGTGTCGTTGACGAGGAAGTAAAAGCGGTCGTCCGTGACCGGGTTGTCGAGCGGAGCGCCGTTCGCCGCCGCTTCGGGAAACAGCTCGCTGAGCGACTTCGGCGCCAGCACGGCGCCGGAGAGGATGTGGGCGCCGATCTCGGAGCCCTTCTCGACGAGGCAGACGGAAAGCTCGCGTCCGGCTTCGTTGCCGAGCTGCATCAGCCGGCAGGCGGCTGCCAAGCCAGAAGGCCCGCCGCCAACGATGACGACATCGAAATCCATGGACTCGCGGGCTTGGTCTTCCATGTGGGATCCTCGTTGGGCTTGGCTCGTTTGCAATTATAGATGGGTCGGGTTGGCGGACAGGCGGGCTCGCTTTTGGTGGATTTCCAACAGCAGTGCCTCGAAGCCGAGCCAACACCAACGTGCCGGCCGGAAAGCGCGGTCCCATACGCGACTCGAAGCGAGGGCCCATCACGCTCCTCCCGCCGAAGGCGAAGCAATCAAGGGCCCGAAGGAGCAACCAGCCGTCACCCCGCGAGACGGGCCTGTTGGTGGCAATAAAACGGCCCAGTTCCCTGCCGTCCGCGGCCAGGCGCCCCCGCCAGGGCGCGAACCTGGTCGGCGTTGCCGAATGCTGGCTTTTGTCATTGCCGGCGTGCCTTTTTTGTTGCGATGTAGGAAAATGCGCGGCTTTGTCGCGGCGCATGGGCAGCCGCGGCTTAGAACATGAGGTCGTTCAATGAAGGTACTCGTACCCGTCAAGCGGGTGGTGGACGCCAACGTCAAGGTGCGGGTCAAACCCGACGGGACGGGCGTCGATCTCGGCAACGTGAAGATGGCGGTCAATCCGTTCTGCGAGATCGGAATCGAGGAGGCCGTGCGGCTCAAGGAAGCCGGCGTCGCCGAAGAGGTGATCGCCGTGGCCGTGGGGGAGAGCACCGCGCAAGAGCAGCTTCGCACCTGCCTCGCCCTCGGCGCGGATCGCGCCATTCTGGTAGAGGCCGACGCTGCCCTCGAACCGCTGGCCGTCGCCAAGGTGCTAAAGGCCGTGTATGACAGCGAGCAACCGGGCATCGTTATCTTCGGCAAGCAGAGCATCGACGGCGACAACGGCCAGACGGGGCAGATGTTCGCGGCGCTGACGGGTCTTGCCCAAGGCACGTTCGCCTCCAATGTGTCGGTGAACGGCGACAGTGCACAAGTCACCCGAGAGGTGGACGGCGGCCTGCAGACGGTGTCGCTGAAGATGCCTGTGGTCGTCACCACGGACCTGCGCCTCAACGAACCCCGCTACGCCTCGCTGCCGAACATCATGAAGGCGAAGCGCAAGCCCCTCGACGTGACTTCGCCGGAGGCGCTGGGCGTCGACGTAACGCCCCGCACGGAAGTGCTCGACGTCGCGCCGCCGCCGGACCGACAGGCCGGCATCAAGGTCGAGAGCGTCGAGGATCTGGTGGACAAGCTCAAGAACGAAGCAAAGGTGATCGAATGACCGTTCTCGTCATTGCCGAACACGACAACTCGGCTCTTCGGCCCGTAACCCTCAACGTCTTTGCCGCTGCACTCGAGATCGGCAGTGAAATCGACGTGCTGGTGGCCGGGGCTGGCTGCGC
Source organism: Gammaproteobacteria bacterium (assembly GCA_028824555.1). Lineage (GTDB taxonomy): Bacteria > Pseudomonadota > Gammaproteobacteria > Pseudomonadales > Azotimanducaceae > VXYL01. The sequence goes on from JAPPDJ010000160.1 coordinate 32,253, forward strand.
CTCGGTGGCGGACGAAGCCGCCGCAATCGACGGCGTGCGCAAGGTGCTGCTCGCGGACGCGCCGTGCTACGAACACCAGCTCGCCGAGAACATGGGCGCGCTGATTGCCGAGGTAGGGGCCGCCTACGACCACATCCTCGGTGCCCACACCACCACCGGCAAGAACTTCCTGCCGCGCGCGGCAGCGCTGCTCGACACGCAGATGGTGTCCGACATCATTGGCGTCGACGCGCCGGACACCTTCCGGCGTCCCATCTACGCCGGCAATGCCATCGCCACGGTGAAGTCCGGTGACGCGAAGCGCGTGGTTTCGGTGCGCGGCACCGGCTTCGATCCGGCCCCCGCAGGCGGCGGCAGCGGTGCGGTGGAGGCCGTTGGCACGGCCCACGACGAAGGCAAGTCGAGCTTCGTTGGCGAGGAGATCGCCGCGTCCGAACGCCCGGAACTGACGGCCGCCACGGTCATCATCTCCGGCGGTCGCGGCATGCAAAGTGGCGACAACTTCGTTCTCCTCGAAGGCATCGCCGACAAGCTCGGAGCAGCCATCGGCGCATCCCGGGCAGCGGTGGACGCCGGCTTCGCCCCGAACGACATGCAGGTGGGCCAGACGGGCAAGATCGTCGCTCCCGACCTCTACATCGCGGTGGGCATCTCCGGCGCCATCCAGCACCTCGCCGGCATGAAGGATTCCAAGGTGATCGTCGCCATCAACAAGGACGAAGACGCACCCATTTTCCAAGTGGCGGACTACGGCTTGGTGGCAGACCTCTTCAACGCCCTCCCTGAACTAGAAGCGGCGCTCTAGCGAGGCATTGGCAGCCTCCTCGAACAGCGCCTGCCGGCAAACACCGAAGCAACAATCCCTGCCATGCGAGGGCCTCTCTGGAGGGAGGGCGTCCCGCCCTCCAAGCGTGCCGAAGGCGCGCACGCAGCGGAGCCGGCCAAAACTACCACCACATGCATCCCAGACAACATCAACGAAGTGCCAGCGGCCATCCGCCACGGCAGGAAGGTCAAAGCGAGACGCTAACGTTCGACCAGTCTCCAAGTGACGCCGCAAAGGTCGATCGCGTCGAACTTCCTTCGGCTGCCGGGTGCCGCCCAAAGGTCCACGCCGATGACGCCGGTACGGCCGCTTGATGGCGGGGCGACGAAGCGCATGGTTTGATTGCCGGCTAGGCGCAGGGTGGCAGGATTGGACGGGTCTATGGTGCAACCCGCTCCGAGCCCCCGCATCCAGCGTGCGCACATCTCGGCCGGGTCCGCGTCGCGAGGGGCGATCTCCACCGCCGCGAACCCCGTCGTGACGCCGCCGTGCGGCCGAGCGTCAACACCTAGCTGCCAGGTGTTGCCAGCGGGGAAGTACGCGCCCTTGTTGCCTGGAAACTCGTCCGCCCCCGGCCAATTCTCCTGAATCTCCGCCAACGTGCCGAAATCCCGCGGGTGGAACTGCACGTTCACGCCGGACACGGTTCCGGGCTCCTTCGGCAGCGCCTCGCCAAGCTGATAGCGCCCCGCCTCGACCCCGGCGAGCCCGGACCCAGGCGCGCCAGGACACACGTTCCAATCCCCTGACACGATGCCGATCTGATCGCCCTGGGCCGCCATCGACTTCGACGCTACCGCAACATCCGGCACCTGCACAATCGCCATGTACCCGCAGTCGCCATTGCGCTCAAGCAACCTCGTCTGCGTGGTCGAACGCTGCCAAGCAAGATCGGTCGGACAAACCGTCTCCAGAAACGAATCCCCCAACCGAATGTGCGTGTTGGTGAGATTTCCCCCGGCCGCCATGCGCGGATCCCGAAACACTACCTGTGCATCAAACGCCGTACACAGGAGGTTCGACGTCCACTCAAGATCGTAAGCAACCAAACAAATCTGCCGAAGACGAAGTATCGGATCGACTGCCACAACAAGCTCCTGCCACGAACCCGCGCCACCTTACTGAGGGGCGCTCCCGGCATCAACAGCCCCTTGCGTGGCGAGGGTTTGGCGGCGCTAGTCGAAGTCTCAGGCACTGGCCTCTTTGCGGAAGCGGGCCGGAGTCCGCTTGGCCGTGAACCAACGCACTTCCGCGGCGGTTTCGTGGACGGTGTGCGCCACGTCGAGGATGAGCGCGAACAGCGCCATGCGCACCAGCACGCCGTTGTCGGTTTGGCGGAAGATGGCGAGGTTGGGATTGGCGTTCAGGTCTTCGTCAAGTTCCTGGGCGGCGGGGCGGGAGTCGCGGGGCAGGGGATGCATGATGACCGTGTTCGGTTCGCAGTGGCGGGTGTAGATCTCCTGATTGAGGCGAAAGAGGCCCCGATAGCGGTTGGCTTCGGCAGCGGTGGGGAAGCGTTCTTCCTGGGTGCGCGTGACGTAGAGGATGTCCACGTGGCTGATTCCCTGCTCGAGGTTATGGTGTTCGTTCACCTCGTGGCCTCGCTCGGCGAGACGGCGAGTGATGTCGGCCGGCGCTTCGAGCCCCGGCGGGGAAACGAGATGCACCTCGATGCGGTCGAACAGTGCCAGCAGCTTGAGCAGCGAATGAACGGCGCGACCGTACCTGAGGTCGCCGATCAGCGCGATGCGCAGGCCGTGGATGGAGCCGCCACGGGCAGCGATTTCGGTGCGGATGGTGTAGAGATCCAATAGCGCCTGGCTTGGGTGCTCGTTGGCACCGTCGCCGCCGTTGATGACCGGCACGCGCGACGTTTCCGCGAACTCCGCCACGGCGCCGGCCTCTGGGTGGCGCATCACGATCACGTCGCTGTAGCCGGACATCACCCGCGCGGTGTCGTGCAGCGACTCGCCCTTGGCGATGGAGGAAGCGCCCACTTCGGCGATCTCGCGCACATCGCCGCCAAGCAGGTTGAAGGCACAGCCGAACGAAACCCGCGTGCGCGTGCTCGGCTCGAAGAACATGTTGGAGAGGATGGCCCCTGCGAGCACCCGCGTCATGCGCTCGCGGCGGGCATAGGGCGCCATGTCATCGGCTACCGCGAACACGCGTTCGATGCCGCCGCGCTCGAACTGGTCAACAGAAAGGATGTGACTACCGACGAAATCCACGGTATCCCTCCATGCATGGAGTCGCGCCGCCCCCCATGCTAGAAAAATCGTAGGGGCGAGGCTTGTCCTCGCCCGCGCTCGGGCACCCAAAGCCTTCGCTTCGGCCGAGACGGCGACCACAAGGGTCGCCTCTACGTCGCTAGCCCAAGCCTCTGCACTATGCCGCTAACTTGCTATGATGCCACTTGATTCCATTCCGACGCATCGAGCATGGCCGAAAGCGTTCCAACACCCGAGGTCAGCGAACCGATCGAGGCCGACGGTGCGAAGCACGGTGCGGTTCGTCTGCCCTTTGCCTTTGCGCGTCGGTTCGGTGTCGTCATCACGACTGACCCACCGGCTGCCGATGGCGCGGTCACCATTGCCTGCCGGGTGCGTCCAGAGCTGACGACGCTGGCAGAGGTGCGACGCTTCGTGCGCCGTCCGCTGCGCCTCAGCATCGTCGGAGACTCGGCGTTCGAGGAAATCCTCACCGCCGGCTATGCCGGCGACGGTGCCACGCGGCAGATGATGGAGGACATCGGCGACGACCTCGACCTCGCCAGCCTCGCCGACTCCGTGCGAGAAACCGAAGACCTGCTCGAACAGCAGGACGACGCTCCCATCATCCGCCTTATCAACGCACTTCTCGCCGAAGCGATTCGGGAGGGCGCATCGGACGTTCATATCGAGACATTCGAGCGCTTCCTGCAAGTGCGCTTCCGTGTCGATGGCGTGATGCGCGAAGTCCTGTGCCCGAATCGCGCCTTGGCGCCGCTTCTGGTGTCGCGCATCAAGGTGATGGCCAAGCTTGACATCGCCGAGAAGCGCATTCCCCAAGACGGCCGCATTCCGCTCCGCATCGGCGGACGCGAGGTGGACGTGCGGGTTTCCACGCTCCCCACGGGCAACGGCGAACGCGTCGTCATGCGGTTGCTCGACAAGCAAGCCGGCGCCCTGGAACTGCCGGGCCTTGGCATGGACGACGAGACGCTGCGGCGCGTGCGCGAGGTGATCGCTCGCCCGCATGGCATCTTCCTCGTCACCGGCCCCACCGGCTCTGGCAAAACGACCACGCTCTACGCCTCGCTCGGTGAACTCAACACCGACTCGTCCAACATCCTCACGATCGAAAACCCCATCGAGTACAACATCGCCGGCATCGGTCAGACCCAGGTGAACGAGAAGGCGGACATGACGTTCGCGCGGGGCCTGCGCGCCATTCTCCGCCAGGACCCGGACGTGGTGATGGTGGGCGAGATCCGCGATCTCGAAACCGCCGAGACCGCCGTGCAGGCGAGCCTCACCGGCCACCTGGTGATGTCCACGGTTCACACCAACACGGCGGTCGGTTCGGTGACCCGCCTCGTGGACATGGGCGTGGAGCCGTTTCTGCTGGCCTCGAGCATGGTCGGAATGCTGGCGCAACGGCTGGTGCGGGTGCTGTGCTCGGACTGCAAGGTTGAGAGCGAGCCCGGACCGCTCGATCGTCGCGTGCTCGGCCTGCACGACGCCTCCGCCAGCGTTTGGGCGCCGGGGGGATGCGAGGAGTGCGGTCAGTCCGGCTATCGGGGGCGAACCGGCATCTATGAACTCGTGACGGTGGACGACGGGCTGCGCGAACTGATTCACGACCGCGCCTCCGAGCAGGAACTCACTCGGCACGTGCGGCAGTCGAGCCCTGGCATCGTCGACGACGGTCGGCGCAAGGTGCTCGCCGGCATCACCTCGGTGAGCGAACTCGTGCGCGTCGCCTTGACGGACATGGACTCCTTCACCGAGCGTCGTGCCGACGGGCGCGGCTAAGCCCTAGCCCCAGGCTAGGCTAGGAGCCCGATGGCCGCGTTCGAATACACGGCGCTCGATGCACGCGGCAAGCGACGGCGCGGCATGTTGGAGGGCGATAGCGGTCGCCAGATTCGGCAAATGCTGCGCGATCAGGGGCTTGCCCCGCTTTCTGTGGTCGCGAGCAGCGCTCGCACGCGCCCCGGCGCTGGCGTCGCGGGCCGCCTTGGTGACTTGCGCAGCCGGTTTGGCGGCGGCATGTCGCCCCTTGATCTCGCACTCTTCACGCGCCAGTTGGCGACGTTGCTGGGCGCGGGACTACCGGTGGAGGAGGCACTCGCGGCCTTGGCCCAGCAGTCGGAGAAACGACGCATCGGGGCACTCGTCATGAATGTGCGCAGTCGCGTGCTGGAAGGGCATTCGCTGGCGGCGGGCCTCGCCCAGTATCCAGCGACGTTCTCGTCGATGTATCGATCCACGGTGGCAGCGGGCGAGCAGTCCGGCTATCTCGATGCCGTGCTCGACAACCTCGCCCGCTACACGGAGAAGCGCTTTGAGTCCGTGCGCAACGTGCAGATGGCCTTGTTCTATCCGGCGCTCTTGGTGGTGATTTCGCTCCTGATCGTGGCTGGCTTGCTGGTCTACGTGGTGCCCGACATCGTTGCCGTGTTCGAGAACACGGGTAGCGAACTGCCGCTCCTGACTTCGCTCCTGATCGCCGCCAGCGATTTCGCCCGGGTGTATTACTGGGCCGTGGCCCTCGCGCTTGTTGTGACCCTCGTGCTGATTCGGCAAACACTGGCACGGCCGTCGGCGAGGCTCGCCTGGGACCGGCGCAAGCTCGGGCTGCCCATCGTCGGCCGAATCGTGCGAGGAGGCACCGCAAGCCGCTTTGCCAATACCCTGGCGGTACTCACCTCGAGCGGCGTGCCTCTCGTGGACGCCATGCGCATCGCCACGGAAGTGGTGGAAAATGTCTGGCTCAAGCGGCGCCTGGAAGAAGCTACGCAAACGGTGCGGGAAGGCGGCAGCCTGCGCGCGGGACTGGAAGCCTGTGGCTACTTCCCACCCATGTTCCTGCACATGGTGGCGAGCGGCGAGGCAAGCGGCGAACTCGACGCCATGTTGGCCAAGGTGGCGGAGCATCAGCAGCAGGAGCTGGAGCGCCTCGTCACCGCCTTGGTGCAGGTGTTCCAGCCGCTGATGCTGCTCGTGATGGCGGCACTCGTGCTGTTGATCGTGCTGGCAGTGCTGGTGCCGATTCTCAACATGAACCAACTGGTGGTGTGAAGCCAATGCAACGGAACCACGTTCCCATCCTTCGATACGCGCTTCGGCGTCGCGGCGGCAGCGCGCTGTCGCGTCGGCGCGGCTTCACCTTGATCGAGATCATGATCGTGGTGGTGATCGTCGGCATTCTGGTGGCGCTGGTGGTGCCGAACATCGTCGGCCGCAGCGATCAGGCACGTCGGGTGGCCGTGGAGAACGACCTGCGCGCCATTGCCACCGCGCTTGATCTCTATCGCGCCGACAACGGCATGTATCCATCCACGGATCAGGGCCTTAGAGCTCTGGTGGAAAAGCCGGCCGGATATCCGGAGCCAAAGCGCTGGGGCCCGGAGCCATATCTGCGCCGCCTGCCCCTCGACCAATGGGACAATGAGTATCTCTACATCAGCACTGTGCGCGCGTTCGAGCTCAAGTCGATGGGCGCCGATGGTGAGGAGGGCGGCGAAGAGCTGGGCGAAGACATCGCCTATGCGGATCTTTGACCCTCCGAAGGTGGCTACGGCCAGCAGTGGCGAAACAACTGCCAGCGCGCCCGTCAGGCCGCGCCACGGGCCGCTTGCGGCGCGCTACGCGCCGTTCAGGGCGCGCCTTTACCCTGGTCGAAATCCTGATCGTCGTGACCATCGTCGCCATTCTCGCCGCCGTCGTGGTGGTGAATTTCGTGGACAGCGCCGGTCAGCGCCGGACCCAGGCCGAGGCGGAACGGTTGGCGCTGGCGGTGGAACTCGCGCGTGGCGAGTCGGTGCGGCGCAACGAGGTTTGGGGGCTTGCGATCGAGAATCAGCAATACGGTTTCGTCCGTCGGGATGTGCAACGCGAGCGCTGGCAAGAGGTCGAGGAACCGGAGTTCCGCTCGCACGGCGTGGAAGTGCACCTCAGCATGGAAGGCAGGGCAGGGCGGCTAGCAGCGAGCGGCCCGCAAATCGCCATCTTCCCCAACGGCGAAACCACACCGTTTAGCGTGCTCGTGTCTCAAGACAGCGCAGGACAATCCCCCGCATGGCAGGTGACCACGGACGGCATCGGCAGAACCCTCGTGCGCCCAGCCGGCCAAGCCCCGGCCACGGCAGGCCAATGAGCACGCAGAGAACCCCGTGGAGGAGCAGCGTCTTTCCCTCGCTGCGCGCCGGCAAGCGCTTCCATGGGCATGCAAAGCGTGGCTTTAGTCTGGTCGAACTGCTCGTGGCCCTCACCGTGTTGGCCGTGGTGTCGGTCACCGTCTTCGCCCGTGGTGGCGACACGCTGGCGCAACTGCATGGCCTCGAACAACGCACCATGGCGCGCTGGCTGGCGGAGAACGAGGTGGCACGGATGCGGTTGGACCGCGAAACCACGCTGCGCGCCGGCAGTCGCTCGGTGCGCGTGGATGTGGGGGCGCGCAGTTGGCGCGTCGAAACGACCCTCAGCGCCACGGATCACGCTGGGCTGTGGCAGGTGACCGTGGACGTTCGCCCTGGCGACGTGACCAGCAGCTTTGGCGCGGCCAATGGCCCCGTGGACACCCTCGTGGCATTCGTGGGCGAGCATTGATGCCGCGCCGGCGCAAAGACGGCTTCACCTTGATGGAGGTCTTGGTTGCGCTCGCCGTGTTCGCGGTAATTGGCGTCCTGGCAACACAGATACTGAGGCAGATGACCGATTTCGGCGGCCATGTCGTGGAGCGCGGGGGGTTGCTCACGGAGGCCCAACGGGCACTCGAGATCATGCGGCGCGACATCGAGCAACTCGCCCATCGTCCGGTGCGGGATGTCTTTGGCGACGCCGGCACTCCGGTCGCCATGGGCGGCGGCCAGCTCCTGGAGTTCACCCGCCTTGGCTGGCGCAATCCTCTCGGTGAGGAGCGGTCAGACCTGCAGCGCGTGGCCTATGCATGGGACGGGGCGGAACTGCACCGCGTCTTCTGGCGCGTGCTCGACCGAGCCCCGGGCTCCGAGCCGAGCCGCCAACTGTTGCTGGCCGGCGTCTCCGAAGCGGCGTTCACGGCGGTGGACTCCGACGGCGAAGAGCACGAAACATGGCCACCGACGGCGGCCCGCGATCCGGACGAGCCCGAGCCGCGGCTGGCGGGATTGCGGCTGCGCATCACAACAGACGAGTTCGACGTGGTGCGCCTCTGGACGACGCCCCAGCGCCTTGACTTCCTAGAGAGCCGCAGCGAGGACCCGCTCGCAAGCGACGAAGAGTTGGATGGCGAACCGCCCCCGGACGACCCAGACGCGGACTTCGACGATGAGGATTTCTAAAGTCCGCGGCGTAGCCCTCGTCAGTGTGCTGCTGATCGTCGCGCTGGTGGCAGCGCTCGCGTGGCGGATGATCACCCAGCACCAATTGGCCGTCGCCCACACCCGCCATTTCCTGCACGGCGGCCAGGCACGCCACTATGCCCTCGCCGGCGAGGAGTACGCCCGCCAGGCGCTCTTTGCGGATTGGGAGGACGAGGAGACGCGAACCATCGACACGCTGCTTGAGGAGTGGGCAAACCCGGACCCCGGAGCGTCGGCAAGGGCAGGCGAAGCAGGGCAGGGCAGGCCGCCCCGTACGCTGCGGTTCGAGGACGGCGAAGTGCTCGTAACCATCGCCGATCTAGGTGGCCGCTTCAATCTGAATGCGCTGGCGGGACCGGAAAGTGCGGAGAACCTCCAACGACTGCGACGATTGCTCGAAGGGCTTGCTCTCGATCCGATGCTGGCCGACGCCTGGCTCGATTGGGTGGATGAGGATGCGGAACTGCACGAGTTCGGCGCCGAAGACGGCGAGCACCTGATGGCGGACGAGCCCCACCGGGCTGCCAACGCGCCGGCTGCGGATGCCTCCGAGATGCTGCTCGCCACCCCACTTGCCGCCGAGGATTGGCGCCGGCTGCATCCCCACGTCACAGCCCTGCCACTTGGCCAACTGGCAGTGAACGTCAACACCGCCGGGGAGGAAGTGCTGGCGTCCCTCGCGCCCAACCTCGTGCGGGCAGAGGTGCGGGCGTTGGTAGAATCGGAGCGCGAGTTCGACAGCGTGGAAACCTTCACGGCGGACCATCCCGCCTACGGAGCCAGCGTCGGCACGCTGGCCGTCGCGAGTGAGTTTTTCGAGGTGCATGTGCGGGCGGACATCCTAGGCAGGGTCAGCGAGATCGTCTCCACCCTCCACCGCGACCCCACCACGGGCGAGTTGCGGGTGATCCGTCGCCGCGAGGACTCGCCGCCTCGGCAGCAAGTGGAAGAAGGCCCCTGATGGCCACCGCTTTCGTGCGGCTGCCGCCATTGCTGGCGGACGGGCCGGAGCAAGGGGCCGCCAACGACGCGCTGGAGAACGCGCCAGCGCCGTGGCTCGTTCGCGACGACCGCGGTGAGACTGTCGCATCCGGCGAGTCACTGCACGGCTTGGCCTCAGCGCTGCAAGCGCCGGAACAAGGCGCGGACGGGAGGGCAGGGGACACGAGGCTGGTGGCGTTGGTGCCGGCGGATCAGGTGCTGGCGCTGCCGATCGCCATTCCCGGACGCTCGGCAGCGGAAATGCGTCGTGCTACGCCATTCGCCGTCGAGGAGCACCTGACCGAGGATATCGAGTCCATGCACGTCGCCACGGATGCGCTTGTGCGGGGTGCAGACGTGATGTGTCTGGCGGTGCCGCGCTCGGCCTTGACTGGATGGCTCGAAACGCTTGCGGCACACGGGCTGGCGCCACGGTTTCTCACCGCAGACGCGATGGCGCTGCCGTCGGCACCGCACACCATCGCCGTCTTGCACGAAGGCGAGCGGGCATTGGTGCGTTGCGACGACCGGCTAGCCGGCGTCGACGCCGCGATGCTGCCGGTAGTGCTTGAAGGGCTTTGCGAGCGAGCGGACGGAGACACGCCCCCGTCGCTTCTTGAAGTGAATGGAGCCGTGCGCGCGGTGGAGCTCGGCGCCTTGCCCTTGGGCGAGTGCGAGCGGCGCGACCGTCCCGCCCTCGACTTCCTAGCCGATTCGTTCGCGGCCGGCAGCGACGCCGTAAATCTGCTGCAAGGAGAGTTCGCGCCCCGGCGGAGCACTTGGGCGAATCTGCCTCATTGGAAGTCGTTGGCCGCGCTGGCGGCAGCGGGACTCTTGGTTTGGCTGTCGGCGATGGCGACTGAGGGTTGGTGGGCGAACCGTCAGGCGATCGCACTACGCGAGCAGGCGGCGGCCCTCTACCGCGACATCTATGGCGTGGAGCAGGTGGTGGGCAATCCGGCAAATCGGATGCGCAGCCAGCTCGGCGGCTCGCCGCAAGGCGGGCCGGGGGGCAGGGCACTCATCGGCCACCTCGGTGCGGGTCTCACGTCATCGGTGGGCGAATACGAGCTACGCACGTTGTCCTATGCCGACGGCAGGGGGCTTGCCGCCGATGTCATCGTGCCGAGCTACGACGCGCTGGACCGTCTGGAACAGGACCTCACCGACAAGGGCGTGCAGCTCACCATTGCCTCGGCGGAGCAGGAGGACGGGCGCGTGCGCGCGCGGCTGCGGGTGGGAGTGGATTCCTGATGGCGTCGTTGCCGGGCATCGCCCAAGTCGTGCAGGCGTGGAACGCATCGTCCCTGCGCCGTCGCTACGAGGCCCTCGAACGTCGCGAACGGGTGCTGCTCAAGGCCGGCAGCGTCTTGATCGGCGCAGCCGTGCTTTGGCTCGCGGCCATTCAACCGACCCTCGACTATCGCGCGGGTGCCATCGGCCGCCTGCAACGAGAGGGCGCATCCCTTGGATGGATGACTGCCAACCGCCCGTTGGCCGCAGCCCGCCGAGACGCCGGCGACGGCGCTCCCCAAGCCCAGCTTTCGACGATCAACCGCTCCGCCGGCGAGTTCGACCTGCCCTTGCGCCGCATCCAACCAGACGGCGACGGATTCGTCGTCCACGTCGAATCCCGCCCCTTTGCTTCCGTCATCGCCTGGATGGAGGCCCTCGAGACCCAACACGGCATCCGCGTCGTCAACGTCAGCATCGACGCCGACAAGCCCGGCCAAGTAAACGCCCGCCTGACGTTGCGCTAGGAGCTTGCGCCAGACGCCAGGCGTAGCGGGGGGGTTGGCGGCCTAGGAGGCCGCAAGCAAGAAACGGAGGATGGCTCCTAGTCGTACCCCGTGCAGTGCGTGTCAAGGCTGAATTTAACATAATATTTATTATGCGCACATGCGGCCGTGCTGTCGAACCTGCGACTGCCCACCGAGCGCTCTCGGCAATGCAAGCGTTGTAAAGCCCTCACTCCCCTGTGATCTTCTCCCGCGCCCACATGACCATTGACGGGATGGGAGACGCGTACCCGTCCGCGGTGCGGCACACCACGCCCTTTTCGACGAGGGCCGTGGCATACGCGACGGGATTCGTCTTGACGAGTGGTTCGTGCTTCTTTTCGTCTTCGTCGATTCGGAGCTTGCAGATCCGATGGAGTTGCGACTCCCGCGTGGGCCGCTCCCTTGCCACGTCCACGATCACTCGATAGTTCACGTCCGGACTGCGCTCAAGCTCCTGCCGGCCGCGGAGGCGGTCGTTGTAGTAGTCGGTCCTCGCCTGGCTGCTATGTCGTTCCACAGCGCGCATGTTTGTGTCGCAGATGACGCCCCCCGAGTCCAACAAGCCTCGGCAAAGCGCTTGCTGTGCCCGAAACAGGTGCTGAGGCCATCCGAGAGCGAACTGCGCTACATGCCCTGCTGCCGAAGCACGCTCCGAGTCCGTGCCGACGGCACCGAGGTCGTCAAGCATCATCCGCGTAGATGCGACGCATTCCTCCCGCGCCAGCAGGCCCATGTCCACATCGGCGTTGTGGGCGGTGCGCGAGATTCCGCCTCCTGTAAGCACATCCTTTGCATGCGTGAGTCCGGCGGCCAGAACGACAGACTTGACCCCTTCCAAACCGTACGCATGCAGCTCCGCGAGGACCTTCAGGGACTCGGCATCGAGGTTTTGCGCCTCGTCCACTTGCAGCACCACGGTAAGCCCATCGATGGCACACTCCCGACGCCACTCTTCTACTGCCTCGCCAAACGTCTTGGCTTGGAGCATCTCGGCCACTGTCTTCAACCCGGTGCTGAGTCCGCCGCGCACCTCGGCCTTCACACCCTGCACCCTTAAGGCCGCCTCAAGAACGCCCTCTTGCAGGGACGCATCCGAGCGCAGGTATTTGCTGCGAGCCGGAACGAAGAGGAGTTCCTTCACGTCTGCATGGGTCTTCCGGATATGCGACAGCAAGGAAGTCTTGCCGCACCCAGGAGCGCCGGTGTAAAGCCGGAACGCAGACTGCGGCTTCCTGCCGGCCTCGATGCACGCGGCGGTGAAGCTGTCCAGTTCCGCGGCACGGCCGCAGAAATACCGAGTGTGGTCCCTATCCCCGGTGCGAAACGCGAGGTCCTCGGCCAGTTCCCGGTTGAAAGGCATGGACAGTCCCGATTCCCGCGCCCTGATCCCAGTGTACCTTCCAATCAGCCACCGTGCAGTTGGTGGCGCTGACGCGTGCGCCTGTTCCCCTGCTTCGCATCGGCCTGGACTACGGCGAAGTCTGCCAGGCAACGAGTTGCCAGAGGGCGGTTTACCTTTCTCGGAATCCTTGGAGAGCTGGTGTGCCGTCCCCCATATTCCGCGTACTTTGGGATGCTGATCCTCAGCGCGATGGATCTTTCGGGGGCGGCCTGGGCGGCACATCTCGTTTTTCCGGCATCGCTGCGCCAGCCAGCGCACGGCGGGAAAGGAGACGTCTTCCAAGATGCGACACTAGCGTCGCACTTGGCTTCATGCGCCTCTATCCAGCAAGGCCCTGCCCACCACCTTCAGCGCCAGCGTTTCCTCTGCGCCCTCGAAGATCGACAGCACTCGGGCATCTGCGAAGTAGCGGCTCACGTCGGATTCTTCGGCGTAGCCCATGCCGCCGTGAATCTGCAGGGCTTCTCGGGTCAGCCATTCGGCGGCTCGACACGAGAGGAGCTTTACGAGACTTGCTTCGAGCTGGCCGTCGCCAGTGTCCATGGCGCGGGCGGCGGCGTAGGTGAACTGCTGGCAGGCGACGATGTTGGCGGCCATGCGGGCGAGTTTCTGCAACGTGAGTGGGTAGGAAGCCACCGGTCGGTTGAACACCTCTCGGTCTTCTGCGTAGGTCAGTGCCTTCTCGAAGGCAGCGCGCATGAGTCCCGAGGCGCGGGCGGCGGTTTGCAGGCGGCCGCCGGAGAAGCCGCGCATGGTGTAGTAGAAGCCCCGGCCCCGACCGCCCTCTTCGCCCACGAGCGCGTCGTCGGGCACGAGGAAATCGTCATAGGCCATCTCGAACGAGTGCATGCCGCGATAGCCGATGGTGGGAATGGCGCGGCCGGTCATGCGGCCGCCGCCGCTCTCGACGGTGAAATCGTGGCCGTCGGTGCCCGGCTTCTCGACGACGAACAGCGACAGCCCGCGATGTTGCGGGCGAACCTCGGGATCGGTGCGCGCCAGCACGAGGATTGCGCCGGCCATGCCGGCGAACGTACACCACGTCTTGCTGCCGTTTAGGCGCCAGCCGTCTTCGGCCCGAGTGGCACGAAGCGCAACCGAGGCGACATCCGACCCTGTGCCGGGTTCCGTAACCGAAATCGCGCAAAGCGGATCGCCAGCGGCAAGCCCCGGCAACCAACGCGACCGTTGTGCCTCGGTGCCGCCCTCCAGCAACGCCCGCGCCATGATCTCCGGGCGTGTGATAAGGCTGCCGGCGGCACCGAGCGACCCGCGGGACAGCTCTTCGGTGACCACCACCATGCCGAGGCTGTCTTCATGGTCGTCAGGCTTCAGCCCGCCGTAGCGCTCCGGCACCGACAGGCCGAAGCACCCGAGCTCTCGCAAGCCGTTGATTATGCTGTCGGGAATGGTCAAATCCTGGCGGTGGATGGCCTCCGCCAACGGCGCCACCCGCTCGTCCGCGAACTGGCGGAACGTGTCGCGCATGATGGCCTTCTCGTTGTCGAGATTGTCGGCCGGCAGCCGCCCTTGCCGTTCCCGCACCGCTTCGCCGAGCTGCGCAAGCGCCGTGGGGTCGAGTGCCCTCGCGGTGAAGTCGAGGTGGGCATCGCCGAGAGCAGCCGGTGTCAAGCCAAAGGCCGCCGGACGTGCTCGCAATCGCTGGTGCAGGCTGTTCACGGCATCGGCACAGAAGAGCTCCGCAAGCCCGCGCTTGAACGCCGCTTCGGCCGGCGGCGCATCCAGCGCGGCATAGCGCAGAAACTCCTGAGCGCCGATCAGTTCCGCATGGGACAAGGCGAGATCGAAGACCTCCATCTGCACGGTGTCTGGATCAACATCCGTGAGGTGCCGTGCGCCCTGCCCTACGAGTTCGGCGGCACGCTCCACCGCACTTCTTGCATCGTCCATGCCGCGATTGTAAGGGCTATCGTCGCTGCGCCTTTGGACGGAAGGAAGGGCGCATTCCCTCACATGGAGAAAATTCCCAAGACGTTGATTCTCCAAGGATTAGACTCGAAGCCGAATCAACAGCAACGTACCGGCCGGATGGCGCGGTCCCACACGCAATTCGGAGTGAGGGCCCCTCACGCTCCTGGCGCCGAAGGCGAAGCAACCAAGGGTCCAAGCATGCAACCAGCCTCCTCCCCGCGAGACGGGCCCTTGTTTGGGTGGCGGGGAACACTGTCATGTTCCTGGTGCGTCAGCGTCCCGGCGTCCTCGGCGGACTGGAAACTCCAAACCCCAAACGGAGCATAATGCGCCGCTTTCGCTTGAGGAGGCGTTGGTATGACGATTCTGGCGGGGACACGGGTGCTGGATTTCGGGCGTTACATCGCCGGGCCCTTCTGCGGTGCGTTGCTTGGCGATTTGGGGGCGGATGTCATTCGCATCGAGAAGGTCGCCGGGAGCGAGGATCGCTACACCTCCCCTGTCACCGAGGACGAACAAGGTGCCGGTTTTCTCGCGCTGAACCGCAACAAGCGCGGCTTCACGCTCAATCCGCGCAAGCCAGAAGGTGCTGAAATCCTGAAGAAACTGGTGGCGACCGCCGATGTCGTGATCGCCAACTTGCCGCCGGATACCCTTGCCTCCATGGGTCTCGACTACGCTTCTCTCGCCGAAATCAAGCCGGACATCATCCTCACCACCAGCACCGCGTTTGGCTCCGGCGGGCCTTATGGAACCCGCGTCGGCTTCGACGGCGTGGCGCAAGCCATGTCAGGGAACATGCATCTCACTGGCCACGCCGACGAACCGATGAAGAACTATTTCCCCTATGTGGACTACACCACCGGCACGCTCAATGCCTTCGCCACCCTTGCGGCCCTCATCCATCGCGCCAACACCGGCGAAGGCCAGCAGGTGGAGGGTTGCCTGCTCGCCTCCGCCCTCACCATCGCCAACGGCACGCTGATCGAGGAGGCGCTGCTCGGCAAGGGCCGGGTCGCCAGCGGCAATCGCGGCCAAACTTCGGCGCCGTCCGATGCATTCGAGACCGCCGATGGCTGGATTCTGGTGCAGATCGTGGGCAATCCCCTGTTCGAGCGCTGGGCGCGGCTGATGGGCGAGGAGTATTGGCTCACCGACCCGCGCTATGCCACGGACGAGACCCGTGGCGACAACGCCGCCGACATCAGCGCCCGCATGAGTCAATGGTGTGCGACGCGCCCCACCGCGCAGGTGGTGGCAGAACTGGAACAGGCGCGCATTCCGTGCGGGGAAGTCCTCTCTCCTGCCGAGGCACTTGCGAACGAACAGATCGTCGATCGCGGCTTTCTCGTTCCGACCGACTATCCGGGGCTGCCGAAGCCGGCGCCGGTCGGGCGGATGCCGGTGGACTTCGGCAAGGCGGACACACCGATTCGCCTGCGGGCACCGACCCTTGGCGAGCACACACACGAGATCCTTGCCGAGCTCGGCTATGGCGACGCCGCCATCGACGAGCTGCGGGCGGCGCGAGTGGTATGAGCTTGCGCCCTGGCCCACCGGACATCGCGCCGGTGCGCGCTTTCCTGCAAAGCCTGCAGACCGGGCTCGTTCAGGGCCTTGAGGCCATTGACGGCGCCGCGAAGTTCGTCGGCAAAGAGCTAGGACTCCCGGGAGGCGGGGTGTCCCGACCCCGAGTCCTGCAAGGCGGCGAACGCCTCGAAAAGGCAGCCGTGCAGTTCACCCACAGCGTTGGCGCCTCGCTGCCGCCGGCTGCCACGGAACGCAATCCGCATCTGGCGGGACGGCCGTTTCAGGCGGTTGCTGTTTCGGTCATCGTGCATCCGCGCAACCCGTACGCGCCCACCGCACACATGAACCTGCGGTTTTTCCTTGTCGACACACGCGATGCTTCAACGGGGGGGTCGCACTGGCACTTCGGCGGCGGGTTCGACCTGACGCCCTGCTACCCCTTGCTTGCGGATGTGCGCCATTGGCACCGGGTGGCGCGGGATGCTGCCGGCGAGCACTACGAGGCGATGAAGCAAGCGTGCGACGAGTATTTCTACCTGCCGCACCGTGGCGAAACGCGCGGCGTCGGCGGCCTCTTCTTCGACGACTGGCGCGAGGGCGGATTCGAAGCGAGCTTTGCGCTTGCCAAGGCCATCGGCAACGCTTTTGCCGACGCCTATCTGCCGATCTTGCGGCGTCGGCTCGACACGCCGTGGGGCGAGCGCGAGGAGCGTTGGCAGCTCATCCGGCGAGGGCGCTACGCGGAGTTCAACCTGGCGCTGGACCGAGGCACACGCTATGGCCTGCAGTCGGGGCGCCGGGTGGAATCGGTGCTGGCGTCGCTGCCACCTCGAGCGGCCTGGGTGCATGACCACCGGCCGGAGGAGGGTTCGCCGGAGGCGACGCTCAAGGGATTCCTGACGGCCCGGGATTGGTTGGGAGGCGAAGGTCCCGATTAGCGTCGCCAAACCCGTCGCTTTAAATCCAACGAAATTTACTGTATATCAATTTGTTGAGAAGTATAATGAAACCATTTTCTCAAGGTTTGACCTGCAGGCGATTCTCGACCCGCTGCACGCCGCGGATCTGCGCCGCCAGGGTTTGCGCGCGGTCCCGTGCCGCTTGTGAAACGACATAGCCGTAGAGGCGAACCACTCCCTTCTCCACCTCCACGTTGATGCGCATTCCGGCGACCTCGGGGTCGCGCAGGAGGCGGGTCTTGAGGATGGTGTGGATGGCCACATCATCCGTTACCTCGCCGGGCGTGCGGTTCTCGGCATCGTCGAGATAGGTGTTGCAGCCGCCAACGAGAACCAGCAAGGCCGCCGCAACGGTCGCACCAAGCCCGAGTGGTTGTCGGATGCAGGGCATGGGAACTCCTTCGATTGCATTAGACTGACAGCTTGTCGACTGTCGGACGGCGCAAGCCGCCCGAAAGTCCGACAGGATGATAGGACGGCTTGGGCTGGGGCAAGAAGCGTTGTCCGAGGCAACGGTTCTTGTGCCGCTGACGCGCCTTTGGCCACCCAAGCCACGCGAAGGCGCGAAGCGTAACAGTCCGCCAAGCAGAGCAGCTAAGAGAAGCGCAGCCAGCAAGGAAGGAAAGTGAATCAGGAACTGAATGTCGTCGCCACCGGCCTCAAGTTTCCGGAGGGCCCGATCGCCATGCCCGACGGTTCCGTGCTCCTCGTCGAGATCGCTCGCGGCACCCTTTCCCGGGTGGAACCGGGCGGCAAGGTCGAGGTGGTTGCTCAAACAGGCGGCGGCCCGAACGGCGCTGCCATCGGCCCGGGCGGGCATTGCTACATCTGCAATAACGGCGGCTTCGATTGGGTGGAGCGGCGCGGACGCATCTATCCCGGCGATCAGGCAGCGGATTACACCGGCGGGCGGATCGAGCGGGTCAACCTTGGCACGGGCGCTGTGGAGACGATCTATGAAGCGGCCGACGGCGTTCGCCTTTGCGGCCCGAACGACCTGGTGTTCGACGCCCACGGTGGCTTCTGGTTCACCGACCACGGCAAGAACCGACCGAGAGACCGCGATCGCACGGGCGTTTTCTATGCCAAGGCGGATGGCTCCCACATCGAGGAGGTCATCTTCCCGCTCGAAGCGCCCAACGGCATAGGCCTATCCCCCGATGGGGACGAGCTCTATGTTGCGGAAACGCCAACGGGCAGGCTGTGGGCATGGCCTCTCGCCGGCCCCGGCAAACTCGCCGGTGAACGTGCCGACCGACCCGACGGCGGCCGGCTTCTGCGCGGTCGGCAAGGATACTTCCTGTTCGATTCGCTGGCGGTGGCGGCGGATGGTGGCGTCTGCATCGCCACCATCATTGACGGCGGCGTCACCACCGTCTACCCCGACGAACGCGAGCCGAAGTTCGTCCCCATGCCCGACCGGCTGACGACCAACGTCTGCTTCGGCGGCGAGGATCTAACCACCGCCTACATCACGCTCTCCTCCACCGGTCAACTGGTGTCGATGCCGTGGGACACGCCTGGGGCACCCCTCAACCACTTGAACGTCTGATCCCGACGATGCCATCACGTGGAAGGCAGGGAACAAGACCGCCTCCCCGCCACCGAGAGGCCCGTCTCGCGGGGAGGCGGCTGGTCGCAGCTTGCGACCCTTGGTTGCTTCGCCTTCGGCGCGAGGAGCGTGAAAGGCCCTCGCTTCGAATGCCGTGTGGGACCGCGCCATCTGGCCGGCACCTTGGTGTTGGCTCGGCTTCGAGATTCATTCTTGGTTTATCAATCTGTTGCGCGATTTGTTCCATGCGAGACAGCGCGTCGGCCCTGAGGCGTTCCCTTAAGAGAGTGCAGGGCTTCTTGGCCGGGCTCACCTTGGTAGGCGCCCTTTCCGTCGGGGCAGAATCGATCCACGTCGTCATCCCCGCCGGGCCAGGCGGCGGCCTCGACGGCACGGCGCGCGAGTCTGGCCGGATTCTCAGAGACCTCGGCCTCGTCGAGTCCGTGTCCTTCGAGAACCTCTCCGGCGGCGGTGGCGGACGGGCAATGGGATGGTTCATGGAGAACGCCGGTCGCCACGACTTCCCGCTGCTGGTCAATTCGTCGCCGCTCATCGTTCGAAGCCTGCATGGCCTGTTCCCCTACAGTTTTCGTGACCTAACCCCGGTGGCAGCACTGATTGCCGACTACGGCGTCTTCGTGGTCGCCGCCGATGCGCCGAAGACGGGCTGGGAAGCCACGCTCGGGCGCCTGCGCGAGGATCCCGGTGCGATCGTCGTCGGAGGCGGCTCCGTGCGCGGCAGCCTCGATCACATCGTGCTTGCGCTCGCGCTGGAAGCGGGTGGCATCGATCCACGCCAAGTGCGCTACCTGCCCTACGACGGCGGCGGCAAGGCGATGCTGGCATTGCTTGGAGGCGAAGTGGCCATGCTTTCCACCGGCCTCGGCGAGACCATGCCCTTCATCGAAGCCGGCGAGGTGCGGCCGCTAGCCGTGACCTCGCCGGAGCGCATCGGTGGCCTCGACACGCCCACCCTCACCGAACTCGGCTATCCCCTCGCCTTCGCCAACTGGCGTGGCATGTTCGGTGCCCGGGAGATGCCGGCCGAAGATCGCAGCCGTGCCATCGAGTGGTTCCGGGCGCTGCGCGCATCGCGGGAGTGGCAGGAAGTGCTTGCACGGCGTGGCTGGGCAACCCTCGACCACGACGGCGAAGACTACACGCGCTTTCTCGAGCGGCAGGAGGAACAGCTCCGCACGACCATGCAGGCGCTGGGCTTCGTCCGATGACCCGGCGGATCGCGCCGCTCGCCTTTCTCGTCTTGGCCATCGCCTACGGCTGGATGGCGAACCGTATCGAACTCGATCCCTGGTCGGCGGCGGAAGCCCTCAACGCCCGCACCCTCCCGTTCATCTATGCCGTGTTGCTCGCGCTCCTCAGCGTGCCGCTCCTGGTGCGTGGAATGCAGGTGCAAGGCAACGCCGCTCAGGATCCTCCGAACCCGCGAGACTGGCGCGGCTGGCGCACCGCCGGCCTAATCGCCGCTGCCGTCGTGGCTTTCGGCCTCATGATTCCCTTCGCCGGGCTGTGGCCGTCCACGGTGCTGCTCTTGGTGGCATCACTGCTTGCCACCGGCGAACGTCGCTGGCTGGTGGTGCTGGGCGCCCCCGCCGCCCTGGCCCTCCTTGGCTGGCTCGTGGTGGAGAAGCTGCTCGGCGTCTATCTCGATCCCGGCCTCTGGTTCGACTGAGCCGTAGCACGCGTCTCAAGGGCCCATGTGGGAAGGGATCATCACTGGCCTCGCCACGGCACTCGATCCGGGCAATCTCGCTTGGGTGGCGTTCGGCTGCCTCGCCGGCACCTTCATCGGCATGATGCCGGGGCTCGGTCCCATCACCGCCATCGCCTTGATGATTCCGGTGAGCTATTCGATGGAACCGGCGGCGGGCCTCATCATGATGGCCGGCGTGTACTACGGCGCTGTGTTCGGCGGTTCCACGTCGTCCATTCTGATCAACGCCCCCGGCGTGGCATCGACGGTGGCAACCTCGTTCGACGGCTACCCCATGGCGCGACGAGGGCAAGCCGGCCGCGCTCTCGCGCTGGCGGCTTTTGCTTCCTTCGGCGGCGGCACCTTCGGGGCATTGGCGTTGATGCTGTTCGCAACTTCGCTCGCGAGCCTGGCGATGCAGTTTCAGTCGCCGGAATACACCCTCGTGCTGGTGTTTGCCCTGTCGAGCATCGCCGCCTTCGCCGAGCGCGGCAAGGTGCTAGCGTCGCTCATTTCCGCACTCGCCGGCCTAATGCTCGGAACCGTGGGCACGGATCCCTCGGCCGGCATCCAGCGCTTCACCTTTGGCCGTGCGGACCTTGCCGACGGCATTGGCTTCGTGCTGCTGGCGATGGCCACGTTCGCCTTGGCCGAGGCATTCCACATGCTGGTGCGGGGCGACTCGGAACCGGTGCCGGATCGCGTCGGCAAGCGCGTTCGGCTCCATGCCGGCGACGCCCGCGCCATTGCCCCTACCGTGGGGCGGAGTTCCGTCCTCGGCTTCCTCGTCGGGGTATTGCCGGGCGCGGGAGCGACCCTCGCAAGCTTCTTCGCCTACGACCTGCAAAAACGCTTCCGGCGCGGCGACGAGGCCGACGCTGCACGCGGCGTGGCGGCACCGGAGTCCGCCAACAACGCCGCCTGCACGGGTTCCTTCGTGCCATTGCTCACCCTCGGCATCCCCGGCTCCGGCACCACCGCCGTACTGCTCGGCGTGATGTTGAGCTACGGCATTCAACCGGGGCCGCGCCTCTTGGAAACGGAACCGGCGGTGTTCTGGGGCGTGATCGTGTCGATGTATCTCGGCAACCTCGTGCTGCTGGCGCTGAACCTGCCGCTCATCCCGTGGCTGTCGCGCATCATCCATCTCAAGCGCCGCGTGCTGATTCCGTTCGTGGTGGCCTTCTCGCTGCTCGGTGTCTATCTCACCTCGCTCAACCCGTTCGATGTCTTCCTCATGCTCGGCTTCGCCGTTGCCGCCTGCGCCCTGCGCCTGAACGGCTTCCCGATGGCGCCGCTGCTACTTGGCTTCATCTTGAGCCCGATGCTCGAAGAGAACCTGCGCCGCACTCTCCTCCTCTCTGACGGCACCCTCGGCGTCTTTGTTGGCGCGCCCTTGACCATCGCCCTCCTCGCGGCCTGCCTCCTGGTCTGGGCCGTGCCGGCAGCACGCCTGCTCAGCGCACTGCGGTCACGCAACGCATCGCATCAGCGCGCCTAACGGGCCCATGGAGTTACCGCGTAAGAGCCGACGCGCATTGCCGGGGCGCTTGCACTAGCGAACAGCGCGGAATGCCCCTACACTACGCGCCCTTGGGGAACACCAACGAGCCGGCGGGGAGGATGCGGTGCGCAAAGGGTTCAGGCGACACGGCGAAGACGGGGGCGAAGAGAAGATCAACCTGACGCCCATGCTGGACGTCGTCTTCATCATGCTGATCTTCTTCATCGTCACCGCCACGTTCGTCAAGGAAGTTGGCCTCGATGTCAACCAGCCGGAGGACGACAAGCCGAAGACGGTGGACCCGGACAAGAAGAGCATCGTTGTGCGCATCACCAGCCGCGACCGCATCATCATCGCCCAACGCGATGTGGACATTCGCTCCGTGCGCGCCAACATCGAACGGCTGCACGCCGAGAACCCGGAAGCTCCGGTCATCATCCAGCCGCACCCGGAATCCACTACCGAGAAGATGATCCATGTCATGGACTCGGCACGGCAGGCGGGTGTGTACAACGTCTCGTTAGCCGCCGGCAATTGACGCGGGCTCCAGCCACACCTTCAGGATAACTGTCGTTGTCGACGGCCAAGGTCGTCGACCTGCGTTCGGACACGGTCACCCGGCCATGCGCCGCCATGCGCCACGCCATGGCTTCGGCCGAGGTGGGCGATGATGTCTATGGCGAAGACCCGACCGTAAACCGCCTTGAAAGCGCTTGCGCCGAGCGGCTCGGCTTCGAGTCCGGGCTCTTCGTTGCGAGCGGCACCCAATCGAATCTCGCCGCGCTCCTCACCCACTGCAGCCGAGGTGACGAGTACATCGCCGGGCAGATGGCGCACACCTACCGCTTCGAGGGCGGCGGCGCCGCGGTCTTCGGCGGCATCCAGCCGCAGCCGGTGCCGTTCGAGGCCGACGGCACGCTGGACCTCGAGGTGGTCGCTGCGGCGATCAAGCCGGACGACTTCCACTTTGCCCGCACTCGGCTCCTGTGCCTGGAGAACACCCAAGCCGGCAAGGCCCTACCCCTGCCCTACCTCGTTCGAGCCAAAGCACTGGCAGAGCGCGAGGGCCTCGCGCTGCATCTCGACGGTGCGCGCTTGTTCAACGCCGCCAGCGCCGAGGGCGTTCCGGCAGCCGAGATCGCGGGACATTTCGACACGGTCTCGGTGTGCCTGTCGAAGGGCCTCGGGGCCCCGGTTGGATCCGTGCTGTGCGGCAGCGCCGTCTTCATCGACGAAGCCCGCCGCTGGCGCAAGGTGCTCGGCGGCGGGATGCGCCAAGCCGGCATGCTGGCGGCCGCCGGTTTGTATGCGCTCGAACACAACGTCGAGCGCCTGAGCGAGGATCATCGGCGCGCGCAAGCACTGGCGAATGCCCTGGCGTCGCATGGACTGAACGTGACCTGTCACACCAACATGGTTTTCGTGGAGGATGTGCCCACCGCACGCATGGTGCAGGTGATGGACGCTGCCGGCGTGCTCGTCAGCGGATCCCGCTGGGTGGTCCACCTCGACGTCGATGACGCCGACATCGAACACGCCGTCGGCGCCGCCTCTGCCTTGTTGGAGGGTTAGCGCCGCCTTCTAGCCCGGATTATTCATGAATGCGCGTAGCGAGGGCGACGAGACGCCGCTGTGGCTGG